>JAZBPJ010000177.1:0-6837 GCA_036351575.1 Lysobacterales bacterium
CGACCGGTCTCCTGACGCTTCCTCTTGCCGCCCTCTCAGCCGCGGTCTTAATGGTGCTCACCCGCTGCCTCTCACTGGCAGACGCTTACAAAGCCATTGAATGGCGCATCATCATTCTCATTGCCGGCTTCATGCCCCTGGGGACGGCCATCGTTAAAGCCGGTCTGGTCGATGCGTTTGTCAACACCGTTTTACTGCATGTCGCGGACCATGGTCAGCCCCTGATCATCGGTGCTTTGTTTTTGTTGTCATCGGCAATTGCCCTGGTTTCAACCAATATTGCGGCGGCCATACTGATGGGTCCCGTCGCCATGGCTGCTTCCGCATCACTTGCCATGAATCCGGAAATGCTGCTCATAGCCGTAGCCATTGGCGCTTCAAACGGGTTTATGACACCGGTCGCCCAGCAGGCAAATCTTCTGGTCATGGGCCCGGGCAATTATGTTTTTAAGGATTACATGAAGGCAGGCATGTTCCTCAGCCTGCTGATGTTCGCTGCGGTGATGCTCTTTATGTCCTTATTTTTCAGAACCTGACAGGATTTTTGTGCGCCATGGTCTCCGATCAATTCATCGTATTTGCAACGCTTATTGCCGCCCTGATCTTTTTTATATGGGGCAGGTGGCGCTATGATATCGTCGCCGTAAGCGCACTGCTACTGGTGACGGTTACCGGCATCATTCCTGCTGACGAGGCGTTTTCCGGGTTCGGCCATCCTGCCGTGATCACGGTAGCCGCGGTCCTGCTGCTGAGCAGGGGGCTCCAGAATTCCGGCCTGATCGATGTCATTACCGGGCTTCTGGTTACCATCAGCGCACGTCCATCCCTCCAGATCCTTACCATGACGTGCATCGTCGCCTTTTTTTCAGCCTTCATGAATAACGTGGGCGCCATCGCAATTATGCTGCCGGTGGCGATACAGATTGCCCGGAAAAATGACATCTCGCCCTCCCTCCTGCTTATGCCTCTGTCGTTCGGGTCACTGCTGGGCGGTCTGACCACCATGATCGGAACCCCGCCCAATATCATTATCGCACAGGCACGTACCAGAACCGGAAATGACCCTTTTACGCTCTTTGATTTTTCTCCGGTTGGGCTGGGGGTCGCCGTTGCGGGAATTATATTCATTTCCCTTATCGGATGGCGGTTACTCCCGAAAAGGAAAGGGCAGACATCTCAGGAAGCGCTGTATAACGTTGAGGATTATCTTACCGAGATCAGGATAGAAAAGGATTCGGTAATTGCGGGCTGGCGGCTGCACGAATTGCGAAAATTGAAAGACCTGGAAGTTAACGTCGTGGGAATCGTGCGAGGTAAAACAAGAATCATCTCCCCGGCTCTTCATGAAGTGTTGGCAGCGGGTGACATACTGGTTGTCGAGGCGGACTCCGAGGATCTTAAGGCCTTTGTTGACCAGGGCAAGCTTGAACTGGCCGAGGATAAACAACTGGGCAAGGACATATTGGGTTCCGAAGAAATGCACCTGACCGAGGCAATTGTAATGGCTGATTCCCTGCTCGTCGGCAGGACGGCCAACAGCCTCAATCTTCGTCGCCGTTTTAACCTGAACCTTCTGGCAGTGGCACGAAAGGGGGCCCGGTTGAAGACCAGGGTCGCTTCAACCAGGTTTCAGACGGGTGACATCCTTCTCCTCAGCGGACCGTTTGAAACCATCCATGAAACGATCCAGCACCTTGGCTGCCTGCCGCTTGCGCCAAGAAATCTCCGCCTCGGTTACCCCAAACGGGTAGCCATGGGCACGGTTATCTTTGCATCCGCCATTGCTGCGGCAGCATTGGATTTTTTGCCCATTCAGCTGGCCCTTGTTGCTGCAGCCGTCTTGATGGTATGTGTGAATCTCATATCGGTGCGGGAGATTTACAGCAGCATTGACTGGTCTGTCATCATCCTTCTGGGTGCGATGATTCCCGTCGGCCGGGCAATGGAGATGAGCGGCGGAGCGGAAACCATCGCCCGGCAGATTCTCGCCTTTGCGGATGTGCTGACCCCCGCAGCGTTACTCTTCATCCTGCTGATCTGCACCATGCTCCTCTCGGATGTGATCAACAATGCCGCGACAGCCGTGCTCATGGCGCCCATATCCATCAACATTGCAGAGGCGCTTGGCGTTTCAACCGATCCATTTTTGATGTGCGTGGCGCTCGGCGCATCATGCACGTTTCTCACTCCCATCGGACACCAGTCGAACACCCTGGTGCTGGGTCCCGGCGGCTACCGGTTCGGCGACTACTGGCGCATGGGGCTGCCGCTGGAAATCCTGGTCCTGCTGGTGGCGCTGCCCATGATCCTGTGGGTGTGGCCTCTGTAAGACAGCAAAAGTCCTGATCCGAACATCGTACCGGCAGTCCGAAAGACTGCTGAGGGCAGGCGCGACCGGCTCCATGTTCGGGCTGATACGGTTCAGGTCAGATGAAAAGCCTGCGCCTGTTCCAGGGCCAGCAGGTATTCCTTGCGCCAGATGCCGCCGCCGTAGCCGGTGGGCGCCCCACCGGCGCCGACCACGCGGTGGCAGGGAATGACGATCGCGATGCGGTTGTCGCCGTTGGCCTGACCGACGGCCCGCACTGCTTCGGGCTGTCCGATCGAGGCGGCGATGTCGGCGTAGCTCCGTGTCTCTCCGAAGGGAACCTCCAGCAGCGCTGACCACACGGCTTCCTGGAACGCGGTGCCCGGCGCCGTGAGCGGCAGCGTGAAGCGCCGCAGGGTGCCGTCGAAGTAGGCATCGAGTTCGTTCTTGACCTGTTCCATCAGCGGGTGTTCGCCCGGCAGGAAAACGCGGCCCATGTGCCGGGAAAGGCGTTTGAGCTGCGTGTCCAGCATGCGGCGCTCGGCGAATTCCAGCAGGCACAGCCCGCTGTCGTGAACCCCCATGATCATCGAGCCCAGCGGTGTGCCGACGCGGTTGACCCAGATCGAGGATTCGCGGTCGACGGCCGAGGGCGGGCTGCCGAACACCTGGGCGAAGGACTCCCTGAAACCCGTTTCCGATTCGAAGCCGCTGGCCACGACGGCGCGCTCGACCGGTTCACCGTGCTGGATCTGCTTCAATGCCGAGCCGAGGCGGCGCAGACGCGTATAGGCGTGGAAGGTCAGGCCGTGGTTGGCGATGAACCAGCGGCGCACGGTACCCGCGTCCATGCCCATCATCTCCAGGTCGTGGTCGTGCCAGCGCCGGCCGGGGTCGCTTTCGACCTCGCTCATCAGTGGAATCAGCCAGGGCGGATCGGCAACGCCCGTCAACAGCGGCGTGCAGGATCGACAGGGCCGGAATCCGGCGGCCAGCGCATCCCGGGCGCGTTCGAACTCGCGGGTTTCCGAGCCGCTGGCGGGCGCCTGAGGACAGCCCGGAAGGCAAAAGATGCCGTTCTCCCTGTTGGCCCGGTACGTCATTGCAGGGTCAATCGAATAACTGTCCGGCTCATCCGATTTCGCGCCGCATCACGCGCCCGTGGTGCCCGAGTTTTTCCTCGCGCCATTCGAGCGCAGCCCGAACACCCCGGCTTTTCAGGATTTCGTCGAATTCCAGCGTTTGCGGCGTCGCCGTTGTTTCCAGGGTCATCGCGAGGTCGAGTGCATGCTTGAGCCCGTCGCGCATGACGCCGATTTCCATCGTGGCATTGAGTGCCTGCTTGGTGATTTGAACCGCCAGCCGGTCATTTCGGGCGATCTCGAGTGCGCGCTCTCGAGCGCAGGCAAACAGCTTGTCCTCGCTCACCACGCGATTGATCAGCCCCCAGGACTCGGCTTTTTGGGCCGAAAACCGGTCGCTGCCGGTCAGCAGGATTTCCTTGGCGCGCTTCGGTCCGCACTGGTATGGAAGCAACAGCGCGATGGCGCCGCTGCCGTAGAGCACCTCGGGTGAGCCGAAGCGGCAATCGGGGTCGGCGACGGCCAGGTCACAGGCCAGGGCCAGTTCCATGCCGGCGCCCATGCAGTAGGTGTGCACGGCCGCAATGGTCGGTTTCGGGCTGTCCCAGAAGCGCATGACCGCGTCAAAGACGGTTTGCAGTTCCGACCTGATCCGGACGGTGTCTTCTTCACTTTCCAGGTCCTGCCCGATGCGCGGCGACAGGTCCAGGCCCGAGGAGAAGGCCCGCCCTTCGCCCTTGACGATGATCACGCGAACGGCGTCGTCGAGCTGGGCCCGGTCGGTCGCTGAAAGGAGTTCCTCGGCCATGGCCCGGTTGATCGCGTTCAGTTTCTCGGGACGGTTGAGCGTGATCCAGGCGATGGGGCCGTCGGTTTCGTAGCGGATGGTTTCGTATTGCATGTTCTTGTCCTGCGGTTAACCCTTATGGTCGGTTTTTATGCTCACCAGCTTCAAAGATACTCCACTCGGAGCACCGCTTGAACTGCGCAGGATCAAATTTTGTGCTTGCTGTCGGATCGTCATGCGGCAAACAAAATAATCGACATCGCTAATTTATCAGTAGTTAATATAAAGTTAACTTGACCTTAATCAGACATTAATGGGAGTCGCGATGGTCTTCTATGTCCTGTGACGGTGCGAGTCCTTTCGCACTGCGTGGATCTTGTCAGAAACAGGAGTTGAAAAAAATGACCAACAGACCCGGTATGTCACTGATCACGGTGCTTGCCATCCTGCTGCTCACGGCGCCCCTGGCGCTGGCGCGCGAGGACGTGGCGGCCGAATACGGGTTCACCGCAGCGGACAATGAGAGCTATCTGCCCGAGAGCGTGATTGCCTTCGTTCGCCCGGGACTGGAACTCGAGATTCTGGACGTCGTTATCCCGGCTGACATGCAGACGGAAGTGACGTTCAAGCTCACCGATCCGGCCGGCCTGCCGCTGGACCGTAATGGCGTGATGACGCCGGGACCGGTCAGCACGTCTTTTATCCTGGCTTACATTCCTGAAGGTGAGGAAGCCTACGTCGCGTACACCGCGCGCGTGGCGACCAGTCCGATCACGGGTGACTCGGCCGTGCAGGCCACCAGCGATTCCGGCGGCAGCTACACCGACCTCGGCGATGGAACGTACGTCTACAAGTTCGGTACGGTGCTGCCCGACGATTACGAAGCCGGCGCGACCCATTCGCTCGGCATCTACGCCCGCCGCGACCTGACCGAATTCGACCTGGACCGTTACGTCACCAACGAGATGGAACACTGGGTGCCCGCCGGCGGAACGGCCATGCCGCGCAGTATCGTGACGACCGCGACCTGCAACCGTTGCCACGACCCGCTCGCCATTCACGGCGGTGCGCGCACCGACGTTCCGCTCTGCATCCTGTGCCACAACCCGACGCAGAGCATCGACCCCGATACGGGTGATTCGGTCGACATGCCTTACATGGTGCACAAGATTCATGCCGGCGCGGCCCTTGAGAACGGCTACACGATCATCGGCTATCGCCAGAGCGTGCATGACTATTCCGACGTGCATTTCCCGACAGCACTGAATGACTGTGAAGTCTGTCACACGGGCGGAACGCCCACCGAAGATTTCCCGTTGATCGCCAATCCGTCTCCGGCGCCATCCTGCGATTCGACCGGTCGATCCATGGCCGAGCTTTCCTGGGGTGATGCCGGCGCCATCGAACTGCGCCTCGATTCCCCGGACGGTCATAAGCTGACGTCCCGCGGCGAAGCCGGTTCCTTCATGACCGGAGCGTGGCTGAACGACCTGATGGAGTTCTTCCTGGTTGAAACCGGCACCGGTGATGTGATCCAGAGCGTCACGCCGGGCACGACCGTGTTCGGCTGCTCCAACAACCCGCCGGGCGCGTTCGTGGGCGAACCCGCTGTCGACCACACGGCCTGGATGACCAGTCCCAGTCGCGTCGTCTGCGGTTCCTGCCACGACGACATCGATTTCGAAGAAGGTGTCGGTCACCCGCAAATGACCACAGATGAGACCTGCTCGCTCTGCCACCAGCCCACTGGACGCGAATACGGCGCCAGCGTCGCCGGTACGCACCAGGTCGACTACCAGTCGGCCCAGCTGGGCGGCGTTCTGGTCCAGGTTCTCGATATCACCAATATCGGTCCGGGCCAGCGCCCGATCGTCACGTTCTCGCTGAGCAACAAGTGGGGTCCGCTGCCGCCGAGCATGCTTGGCCGCCTGCGCTTCTCGCTGTCCGGCCCGAACGACGATTTCAGCTTCTACGCCCAGGACGATGCAATCGGCGCACTGCAGGCCGACGGCGCCAACTGGAAATTCCAGTTCGAAACACCGTTGCCGGACGACGCAATGGGCAGCTACTCGCTCGGAGTCGAAGGCCGGATAAACAACTACACCCTGAACCCGGGCACCAACGACGAGTTCACGATGAACGACCAGATGCAGAACTTCATCGAGCCGTTTGCCGTAACCGGCGACAGCGTCATGCCGCGCCGCATGGTGGTCGACGACGCCAAGTGCGAAAGCTGCCATGCGAACCTGAGCCTGCACGGTTCCAACCGGCACGACGCCGGCGGTTACTGCCAGACCTGCCATATGCCGTCCGCGACGGATGCAGTGGTCCGGCCCGAGGGTGAGGGCGCGCCGGAATCCATCGACTTCCGCTACATGGTTCACAAGATCCACCGCGGCGCGGAACTCGAAAACGGCTACGTGGTGTACGGTTACCGCAGCACCGTGCACGACTACAGTGATATCCACTATGTCGGCGACCTGCGCAACTGCGAGGCCTGCCACGTCGAAGGCGCTTACACCCTGCCGCTGTCTGACGGCCTGGAAATGGTAACGACCCCGCGTGATTACTTCACGCCGATGGGGCCGGAAACCGCGTCCTGCCTGTCCTGCCATGACAGCCAGTCGGCTGCATCGCACGCGCTGTCCAACTCGAGCGAG
>JAZBPJ010000178.1:0-4266 GCA_036351575.1 Lysobacterales bacterium
GCCGCCAGCACTTCCCGTTCGCGCTCCGCGCTCAGGCCGGCGCGCAGCTCTGCCCGGCGTTCATCGGGCAGCGTGTTCCACCACGCCAGCGTGTCCGCCGCCGTTTCGGCCACCGGTCGGAACGTCAAGCCCGCGGCGATCGCCTTTTTCGATGACCAGGTCAGTGAACCCGCCAGCGGGCTGTCCCCATCCGCCCACATATGCAGGTCGCGCCAGGGCTGCACATCCTGCTCTTGAAGAAAATCGGCCGGGACCCAGGTCAGCTTCGCGCCGGGGTTCACTGCGTCACGTGTTTCGGCAAGAAAGTCGCCCCAGGGCATCGGCATGCTGACCGCGTTGTAGGCGCCCTCGATTTTGTTCTCCACGCAATGCACCAGGAATTGCGCGAGGTCGCGCACATCGACAAACTGGGTCTGGTCCGATGGTTTACCCGGTGCCAGCACTTCGCCGCCGCGCGCCATGCGCAGCGGCCAATAGGTGTAGCGATCGCTGCGGTCCAGCGGCCCGACGATCAGGCCGGGCCGAATCTGCGTGACTCGTCCGCTGAATGCATCCTCCACGGCACGTTCACAGTAACCTTTGAGCTGGCAGTAGTAGGCCGAGACGTCCTCGCTTTCCGGGTCTTCGAGCGTCGCGCGCGGACGCTCCTCGGTACCGCCCTTGCCGCCCTCGGACCAGTTCTCATACTGGCAGATCGTCGATACGAACAGGTACTGCCCGGTGTTTCCGGACAGCAAATCGGCCGAGGCTCCGACCATGCGGGGCACGTAGCCGGAATTGTCGATGACGGCATCCCATTGGCGCCCCTCGAGCCTCGTGAGACCCGCGTTTACCCTGGGATCGCGGTCGCCGATGATGGTTTCCAGGTCCGGGAACAGGCCGAGGTTGGTCTTGCCGCGGTTGAACAGCGTGATCTCGTGACCGCGGGCGAGTGCGTATTCCACGGTGTGCGGCCCGAGGAAGCCGGTTCCGCCCAGGATCAGCAGTTTCAGCGGCCTCGGCGCCCGGCCGCTTGCCGCCCGCAGCAGCCCGGGTGCCGCGCCGACACTCAAACCGGCAGCCAGGCCGGCCACGAAGTCACGTCGCTGCATGAATTGACTCCTCGTGGGGTGCGTCAAGATGATTCGAACGATAGTTCAAAAACGGGGGATGCGCCAATAACCGTGGATGGCGAACGCCTGCTGCACGACCTCGCTGACACAAACGGACCGGGGCCGGTCACCAGGACCGGCCCCTTCGAACCTTACTTTTTCTTCTGATTGTCCGGCACCGTAACCGTTGCAGTTTCCTCGGCCATATTGCCGGAATCGTCCGCTGTCCCGTAGGTAACAGTGTAGATCCGGCCGGGTTTGCCGCCCTGGCGCTCGGCGCGCAGCTGGAACTCGTAATCCTCGGTGATGAAGTCCGCTTCTGCAACGTCGGGTTCGAAATTTCCGTCACCCTCGGCGTTCACCGGCTCGTTGCTGTCGATCGACAGCAGCACAACCTCCGGGTCCACGTCACAATTGTCGATGGCAGTTACCGTGGCCGTGATGTCGCGCATCTTGTGGTTCGGCGCCCAGAGCGTGTCAGGACTCAGCGACACGTCGATCGTGGGCGGCGTGTCGTCGATGACTTCAGCGATGTCCGCCTCTCCTGTTTCGAATCCGCAACCGTCCACCGCGGTGACTTCAATCCCGACCTGTGCGGGCGAACCCGTGAGGCCGGATACCTCGACGCTGCCATCGACCGAGACGCTGGTCGCATCGACCTGCTGCTTGTTGACCACCGGCGTACCGAGCACGGCGTTGGCGCCCAGCAGCAGGACGTCCACCTCCACGTCGTTCACGTCGACTGAACAGTCGTCCGAAACATCGGCTTCAAACGTCACCGTGAAACTGCAGCTTTCATCGACCTCGCCGCCTGTGGCCGAAACCGCAACGGTCGGGGAGGCGGGCGTGACGAGGAAATTGGAATCCGACACGTCGAAGAAGATGTTGTCGGAGGCCGCCGCCATGACCCGCGCCTGGAAGGTCGCGGCGCAGCTGAAACCGGAAATGATCTCACTGCCGTCGTTGGGTGTTCCCAACAGCAGGGGAGAGAACGTGACGCCCGCGTCGGTTGAGAGGAACAGGTCGACGTTGGCCGCAACGTCTCCGCCGCCGACGGTCCAGGTGACTTCGACCGGGCAGCCGGCGTTATATTCTTCGCCACCATTCGGCGCTGTCACGAAGAACGGATCACCATCCACCGTGACCACCATCGCGTCGCTGTCGACACCGCCGCCGACGGTCAGGTTGTCACGCGCGGTCAGGCGGAAGTTCATCGTGCGGTCCGTGGCCGTCAGCAGTTCACCCGGCGACGAAGTGTTGTTCAGGATGTCGTCCCAGGGCGGAATGGTGCGTGTCGGATCGGACGTCGGGATACGCGAACGCACGATGGGCCCGGTGCCGTCATCGGTGCCCAGCGGCACTCGGGCGCTGGCCACGTCAAACTGCTCCCAGGTGTAGGTCAGCGGGTCGCCGTCCGGGTCGACGGCGGAACCACTCAGCACGTAGGGCGTCTGCCGCGGAATCGTGAAATCCGCGCCGGCGTCGACGGCTGGCGCCAGGTTGCCGGTTGCCGTCGTGGCGGCACAGGCGTCACCGCCACCGATCGAGAAGGCCACGATCTGGTCGAAACTGCGGCCGTGGAAATAGGTGTCGCCCGTCGTGCTCTGGATGCTGTCCGCGCCGATCGGCCCGCAGGTGCCGGAATAGGACATCAGCGTGGTGCCGCCGCCCGGCTCAAAGGCATTCGGCTGGGAGAACTGGTCGGCGGTGCAGTTATTGGCCTGCCCGCTCCAGGTGTGACCGGCGCCGAACTGGTGGCCCATCTCGTGCAGCACCAGGCGGTATCCTCCGAAGCCTTCGTGTCCGGCGACCTGCGACGTATCAAGGCCGGCCGAGCCGCGCGCCTTGTTGGCGCCGCAGACAACCGATCCGGAAGCACAGCCTCCGGGGGTGTTCGAGCGCGCGTCGAACACGAAGCCGATATCGTAGTCCCCCGGGTCGATCGCATTGTCGAACACGGCCTGGTTTTCGTCTTTCAACGCACAGGCGTCACCGTCGGAAAGATATGCGTCGGCATCGGTAAAGAACAGGTCATCCGTTTCATCGACCAGCACGAAGCTGATGGCCACTTCAGAGCGCATGATCAGGTCTACCTTGTTGATCACGGTGACAATCGACGACAGGACATCGCTATCGTTGTTGCCCCGGCCGCTGTAGTACTCGGCTGTCGTGGCCACCGCAAGCTCGTAGGTCCGCAGCATGTCGCCCGAGGCTACCTGCGGCAGCTGCCGGTCTATTCCGGACGCCATCAGCCGGCTCGGCAGGTCCTTGTCCCGCGCACCGGGATAACCCGGCTCAGCGTGAGCCTGGCAGGAAATCGCGCCAAGAGCCGGCATGTCCTTTTCATAGAAACTCAGATAATAGGGCGCAGCCAGTTCCGGGTCCGGGGCGATCTGGATCGAGCCCTCCGGAGTGATCAGCAGCGCGCTGAACCCCAGCGTGGTCAGGTCCGCCCGGCCCCGTACTTCAGGACGATCCACGGACGACAGCGACCAGGTACGGATTTCCGGGTACCGGGCCGCCAACTCGGGAGACAGGATCGACATTTCCGCAACGAGAAATTCCTCCAAACCGCCATCCGGCATGGGCAGGCTGATGATGGGGCTGCCGTCTCCATGCGGTCCTGCGATCTCCAGGGCCTCGCTCAATGCGGTTTTTTCGAGCCGGTACACCGGCTGGCCCGCGAGCGGCCGATAAGGCCATGCCGCCGGTTCCATCTCCGACCAGCGAGGCAGACCCTCGCGGGAACGATCAACGGCCTCGATGGCGGGTTTGTAAACCGGTTCCCAGTAAGATTCAGTTTGCTGCGGCCCGGCAGCGAAGGACGCCACGGGCAACAGACAGGAAGCGGCGACGGTGAATACTGCTTTAATCATGATACTCCCTCTCTTCAGACCAAAGGCCTTGTCACCGGGCTTGATCAATGTGTGCCGCGGAAGAACGTCGCACGTTCAGGGCCTGTTGCAAAATAAGGTATATAAAATGCATCTTTACATTCTGAGTATAGGCGGGATTCAAAGAACTGCAGCGGCGTGAAAAGGAATCCGTGCCGGGTTCGAATTGATTCCGCACGCCTCTGCCCTTACCATTCCTCGTCCTTTGACGGCATGAATTCAGGCGCGATTCCTGCCGAACCGCTAAAATGGCCATATTCGGGGTGTAGCGCAGCCTGGTA
>JAZBPJ010000179.1:0-39630 GCA_036351575.1 Lysobacterales bacterium
CCCTCTTTTTCCTTTTCGGACTCGTTGTGACCCACCGAGAAGATTGCGAACTTGCCGGCGTGCCGCAGTTCGGACTCGATGGTGTCGAGCATGGCGCCGAAAATGGGGCCATGAAGCTCGGAGACCAGCACACCCACGCAATTGGAACGGTTGGAAGCCAGCGACTGGGCGATCGAGTTCGGGCGGTAGCCGAGTTCCTCCATCGCCTCTTCGACCCGCTTGCGGGTTTTCGGTGAAACCTTGCCCGTATCGTTGATCACCCGCGAGACGGTCGCGAGTGAAACACCGGCCAGTTTTGAAACCTCGTAAATTGTCGGCATGGACCGCTTCGCAGTTAAAATGTAAGCGTTTTCATTCTAATGCGGCGCATCATTTATTTCAAAGCGTATGAGGCTGTTCAGCCGATGCCGCAGTGCTTCTGGATAAAGTCCGAGTGAACGGGCTGGCGGTTGACCGATTGCGTGATGCGACCCCTCACGCGCGCCAGCATCTGCACGACCTCGGCGTCCCGGATCGTATCGGCGAAAGGATGGTAGGACTCGGGCACCATGCCCTGCCCGACAAGCACCGCGGTCCAGGAAGGCTCGGAGAACAGTTCGTTGTCGTCCCGGAAAATCTTGCCGCTGCTGCGAAACAGTTCCAGCTTGTGCGCCAGTGTATCCGGAACTTCCATGTTCATGCAGTCGCTCCAGTAAGGAGAATCCGAGCGCTGCGTAACCTTGTAGTGCGCGATGATGAAATCCCGGATCTGCCTCAGTTCGGCCCGCACCTCCCGGTTGTACTGGTCAATTTCGCTCTGTTCGATCCGCTCACCCGGGAACAGCTTGATCAGCCGGATGATGCCATTCTGGATCAGGTGAATGCTGGTCGACTCCAGCGGTTCGAGAAACCCGCTGGCCAGGCCGAGCGCAACGCAGTTCTTGTTCCACTGCTTCAACCGCCGGCCCGTGCGGAACCGGATCGGCCGGGGGGCGCCCAGGGGACGGCCTTCCACGTTGTCCAGCAGCAGCCGGGCCGCCTCGTCGTCGCCGATGTAATCGCTGCCATAAACCAGGCCGTTGCCGACCCGGTTCTGCAGCGGAATCCTCCACTGCCATCCGCTGCTTCGCGCCGTCGAGCGGGTATAGGGCGCCGGCGGCACGGTTGCCGTGGTCTGCACCGCCAGGGCGCGGTCGTTGCGCAGCCAGTGGCCCCAGTCCTTCCAGCCGGTCTCCAGCGCCTGCTCGATCAGCAGGCCGCGAAAACCGCTGCAGTCGATGAACAGGTCGCCCTCGATACGCTCGCCGCTTTCCAGGCTCACGGACTCGATGTAGCCGCTCTCGGGGTGCAGTTCGACATCGACGACCCTGCCCTCGGTGCGTTTCACGCCATGTTCTTCGCTGATCCTGCGCAGAAGCTTTGCATACAGGCCGGCGTCGAAATGGTAGGCATAGCCCGGTTTACGCTCGCCTTCCAGGCCGAAACGGCCGGCCCGGGCCATGTGGGCTTCCAGGCTGAAGGCGTCGAGCGGCGCCTTTTCGCCGGCCTGGCGCGCGCGCAGCCAGTAATGGTGAAACTGCGCCGCCCAGGTGTCGACGCCGTGCGCCGAAAACGGGTGGAAATAACGTTCCCCGAGCCGCCCCCAGTTTTCGAACTCGATGCCCAGTTTGAAGGTGCCGTTGACCGCCCGCATGAAATCGCTCTCGGACAGCTCGAACAGCAGGTGAATGTTCCGAATGGGCGGAATGGTGGCCTCGCCGACTCCGACCGTCCCGATTTCATCGGACTCGACCAGGCGGATGTCCAGGTTTTTTCCAAACGACTTTGACAGCGCCGCCGCCGCCATCCAGCCGGCCGTCCCGCCGCCGACGATAACGATTTTCTGTATTTTTCGGTTCATCGCGTGTTCCGGTGTGTTCCGTGTCCGCTGGCCGCGCACGGCCGTCAGCGGTTGAGGTTGTTTCTCAGCATCGCGCGAATGCGCCGCGCCGTGTCGTCGTCCAGTTCGCCGAGCGCGCCCCTGCCCCGCTCGGGTATATGCCCCACGGCTTCCTCACGCGGGCCGAAAACGTAATAGTCGAACAGGCCGCGCCAGGCCTCGCGCTGCGCCGCGGGCAGGTCACGCAGGTTGAGCAGGGCATGGAGCAATACGTCCGCCGGCGGCCCCATGTAACTGTGCGCCTGGCGCCACCAGTGATTGACCAGGATGTTGAAGCGCTCCAGGCCCTGGACATGATGCCACCACATGCTTGGGATAAAAATCGCGTCGCCCGGCTCCAGCAGGGTGGTCCGGCCATGCTTCAGCGCCTCGGCAAACCTCGGGAAACGCTCGAAGTCGGGCGCGTCGAAATCGACCAGGCTGATCTGCTGACCGCCGGGCGTGAGGTCGATCGGTCCGATGTACAGGTTTTCAAGCTGAGCTGGCGGAAACAGCGTGAAGCGCCTGCGGCCGGCACCGACCCACGCCACGTTGTCGAGCACGTCGTAGTGGGCTGCGACCGTGGTGCGGTTTCCGATCCAGATACGCACGGTCATGCCGGTCGGCGGGTTGGGCAGGTCATTCTCTTCACGAAAACCGGGAAGATACTGGTCGACGGCAGCAGAGCCCATGTACACGGTTTCCGGCTCGGGCGCTTCTTCAAGTTCCGCCAGCCGGCCCAGGATTTCGCTGAGCGGCAGCTTCAGCTGCCGAAAATTCACCTGCGTTACATCGTCGTTGTAGAAGATACGGCCCCGGGCTCCAGGGTCCGCGATGAACGCGGTCAGCGGCAGGCCGCGGTCCATTGCCAGCAGGTATTCCCGGGCGGCATCGTTGGATTCGCGCGCTCTCTGCACCAGGCCCCAATCGGACGCGAGCCCGCGGAACACCAGCGGTTCAGTGGTTTCAGCAAGGTCCGAGAACAGGGTGTCCGGATTGACCCCGGACCGTTCCTCGATCGGCGGCAGATCGTGCAGATCAACCGCCATTGACCGCCTCTGCAAGCCTCTTGTTCTTGCGTTCGATCAAGCGCGGCATGCTGCTGAGCGAAGCCAGCATCATGAAAACGCTGTGCAGCTGACCCGCCTCGTTCAGGGTTTCCAGCGCACTGCCGCTGAGCGCGGCGAAGCGTTCCTCGTTGAGTTTGAACAAACCGGTCAGGGACTTCCCGGAACCGTCGGCGAATTCAACGTCGACCTTGACCGATTCGATCAGTTCGAGACCCACCAGGACCTGCGACAGGGCGCGGTTTTCCTCGTAGCCCTCGTGTATCGCCTTGAGCACGCCCGTCATGCGCTCGAGGTAGGGGCTCTCGCCGCCCTGGGCGAGAAAGAGTGGTTCGCCCTCGCTGCGGCTCACGCTGGGGTGGTCGAGATCGATATGAACCACCGGGACTTCGCGCGCCATGCCATCGATCTCCTGCTGCTGCATGCCGATCAGGAACGGGTGACGCTGGATGCTCAAGGGAATGTAATCGGCGCTCCATTGCGGGTCGCCGAGAAACAGGTTCTCATCGTTGTCGAAACCGAGCATGACAACCGCTTCAAAGAAGCCCGTTTCCGTGTTTTTCATGAAAAACAGCGGGTAGTCGCGCTGCAGGTAAATGAATTCGGACGGAAAGGCCCGCGCGATATTCACGTCGAAACCCATTCCGGGTGAAAAGACCTGTCGCACGCGCAGGTCGCGGTGGTTCACATTGTCCAGTTGTACGTGGTTCGTCATCGGCGGTGCCATTCAAGCTCGTTGTTCGATGTAGCTGAGCATATCGCGGTTGCTGGGCAACCGCGAGACCAGCTCCTGCGCGCGCCGTGCGTTCTCGGCAAACAGCTTTTCGGCATCCAGTGCGCGATCGCTGCGAAGGGTCCGGCCGGTGCTGCGCGTCTCGAAACCCATGCCGTACAGGACATACTGGTAGCTGGCCCAGGAGAATACCTCGTCGCGCTGCGGAAAATCACTGTTCCACGGCGGGCGGTCACGCCACAGGCCCATCATCTCGGTCAGCGCGGACGGGATGGAGGCCGGATCACGCTGCTCGACCCAGTACGGCGTGTCTTCCCGCTGGCTCAGCACGTAATGCAGCTTCAGAAAATCGATGATCCGGTCCCAGCGGTATTGAAAGCCCTGGTTGAAACGCCTTGCAACCGTATCCATGGTCTCCCGCGTGGCGGGCAGTTCCTCGGCGATCATGCGCGCGGACAGCTCGATCAGCACCAGCGCGCTGGCCTCCAGGGGCTCGAGGAAACCGGCGGCCATGCCGACCGCGACGCAGTTGCGGTGCCAGAATTTCTCACGGTGCCCCGGTCTGAAGCTGATCTTGCGCGGTTCCAGGTCCGCAAGGGTCCGGCCCGATGTTTTTTCAACGTAGGCGGCCAGCACCCGTTCTGCAGCGGCATCATCTCCGTGCGCGGAGGACCAGGTATAACCGACACCGCGACGCGAGCTGAGCCCGATATCCCAGGTCCAGCCGGCTTCCTGCGCGGTGGAAATGGTCTGCGAAGCGACCGCGTCGGTCTTTTCGCGGTACGGCACCTGCACGGCCAGGGCGGAGTCGTTGAACAGCACGTCCCGGCGGTCGACAAACGGAATGCCGTAATGCCGGTCCAGCAACAGCGAACGGGAACCCGTGCAATCGATAAACAGGTCGCCCTCGATCTCGCCGTGCCGAGCGGTGGCAAGCGAACGCACGTCCCCGTCGGCCGCGCCGTTCACTGCAACCACGTGATCCATCACGTGACGCACGCCCAGGTTCTCGGTGCAATGGCGCTGCAGCAGACCGGCGAACTTGCCGGCATCGAGGTGGTAACCGTAGTTCAGAACCGCCGAGTAATCGGGCGCGTCCAGCGGCCGGGGCGCCAGGTCATGGTCGCAAACCCGGCCCTGCGGGGTCACCGCGTTGGCAAAATCGGTCGCCGCTCCGCTGCCCGGCCAGTACGCCGCCAGGTTAAAGCGCGAAAACGCGGCCGGCGGCGAAAAAGGATGGTAATAACGGTCTTCCGCCGTGCCGTCGCGCCAGCCGTCGAACCGCGTGCCCTGCTTGAAGGAGGCCGAACACTCGACCAGGAAATCGCGCTCGGGTATGCCGATGCGCTGCAGGGTCGTGCGCATGGTGGGCCAGGTGCCCTCGCCGACCCCGACCGTGGCCACGTCCGGGGACTCGATGAGCGTGACCTGCAGGCCCGACTGCGGGCCCAGGCGGTACTCGCCGGCCAGCAGGCCGGCCGTCAGCCAGCCGGCGCTGCCGCCGCCGACGATCACGATGTGCTTGATGGTCCCGGTTTGCTGCATTTGATTGCTTCAAAAAAGAAGAGCCGCTGCAAGGCAGCGGCTCGTTCTCGAATCGGCTACCCCTTGAATCAGAAGCGGTAGCGTACACCCAGATTCCAGCGGGCGCCATACTGGTTGCCGCGCAGGAACTGCTCCGGGTAGCGCACGTAAACGCGCTGTACTTCCTCGGTGATATTGATGCCCTCGAGCAGCACCGCCAGGTTGTCGGTCGCAAACCAGGTCACGTTCAGGTCCACCTGCTGGTAGTCCTCGGTGTAGACCGGTGCGCCGAACTGGTCAAAGCCGCTCAGGAACTCGTCACGCCAGTTGTAGGCCACGCGGGTGGACCAGCTGTCGTTCTCCCAGAACACGGAGAAGTTGGCCGAATCGCTCAGGCCCGGCAGCGCAAAGCTCTGGTTGATGATGTCGCGATCGGCGTTGACGTCGCCGCCCACCAGGGTCGCATTGGCCTGGAAGCCGAAACCGCTGTCACCGAACATATGCTGAATGGCCAGTTCCCAGCCGTTCAGGTTGCCGACCTCGGCGTTCGTGGTGGTGGTCACGTCAAAAATGGCGGCCGGGTCGCCGGGCTGTGCGTAGATCCGGGTTCCGAGCGGATCGCCGTTGTTTTCGTTGATCCGTGCGTAGACTGCCTGGTCATCCGGTGAGATGCCCTCGGCGATCAGCTGCGCACGCGCTTCCTCGGCCTCTGCGCCAATGTAGGGATCGAGCAGTTCCGCGAACGGCTGCTGGATCGTGGTGGAAACCAGGAAGTTGTCCACCTTCTTGTCGAAGTAGCCCACCGACACGTAGCTGCCTTCCTTGTAGTACCACTCGAGCGATACATCAAAGTTTTCTGATTCATACGGCAGCAGGTCCGGGTTGCCGGCGCTGACCTTGCGGTTACGCACGTTCGGGTTGCCCTGGAAGCTGCGGTTCGGGCTCAGGGCGCCGATGGGCGGGCGGGCGATCGAGCGGCTGTAAGAGAAGCGCGCGATCATGTCGTCACGAAGATCCCAGCTCAGGTCCAGGTTTGGCAGCCAGAAGCTGTTGTCACCCTTGCCGGTCCGCAGTGAAAGGTCCGCGAATTCGTAGGAGAACTCGTTGCCGGCCACCCAGACAATGGCCGAAGCGGGCCGTTCCTGGCCGCGGGAAACGATCTGGGTTTCCTCGTAGCGCATGCCGGCGATCAGGCGGAAGGGCCGTCCGGCCAGTTCCCAGTCGAAGTTGAGCTGCGTGTAGAAGGAATTGATGGTCTCGTCGACCGTTGAGAAACCGTTGTTGCCCAGCGGGCCGGACCAGAAGCGGCCGCGGTCTCCCGACGGGTCCTGGAAATCCGGGCCCCAGAAGTTGGTATCGAACCAGTAAAGCCCGCCGAGCGGGTCACCGGTGCCGACGGTTTCAAACCCGTTTACGAGGTAATCGAACGGTGCGGTGTAGTAGAAATCGACCGGGAAGCTGCCGCCGTTGCTGAAGCCGTTCAGCAGGCCGTTGAAACTGCGCAGATCCCATCCATTGTTATCCCAGTACTGGGCGGAGGTCAGCCAGAAGCCGGCCGGCAACTGCCCGGAGTAGGCGTTGGACACGCTGAAGCTCTGCTCCGTGCGCGCGTAGCCGAAGCGGACCGAGGTCAGGCCTGAGTCGTTGTCGCTGAACCAGTCGCCGTGCAGCTGGAGCTGGTCGATGTCGTTGTTCTGCTTGGTGTTGAAGGCCTGGCCGAACAGCGAGCCGATGTCGTTCGGGTCGAACTGCTCCAGGATCGTTGCGCCGAAGTCGCGCGTGAAGTTCACGTCGAAGGTCGGGATGCCGTTGGTCGGGTAGAAGGCCGTCTGCTCGTAGATGCCGGCAGTGTTCGGACCCCAGCCCGGACCGTTGCCCTCGCACCAGGGACAGTTGGTGTTGCCGATGATCACGTTGGCTGAACTGCCGGGCTCGCCGGCGATGTCACCGCCGCGCAGATCGGAAGAAGAGCTGTGGACGTCGAGTTCAAACGACAGGTTGTCGGTGGCTTCCCACTCCACGTTGAAACCGATGGACTGGTTTTCCTTGATCGTGTGATCCTGGGCGACGTTGGTCGAGTAGTCGCCGCAGGACTGCGTGACCTCGACAACGGAGCCGCGCTCGTTGATCGTGGCGTCCAGGTTGGGGCATTCGAACCAGATGCCCACGCTGTTGGAGTCGCTCTGACGTTCGACCTCGGAATAGGTGTAATCGAGGGTGAAGGTCAGTGTATCGATAGGCTCCCACTGCAGCACCGCCTGTCCGTTGATGCGCTCACGGTTGATGTCGGTAAAACCGTAACCCACGTTCTGCGGATGCCACCAGGTGCCGTCGGCGCGCTGGTTGTTGTTGATGATGTTGCCGCCGTTGAGCTGCAGGTTCGGGCCCCAGTTGTCGACGGAGGCATTCTCCTCGACGTTGTTCCGCTCCTGGTACGTCGCCGATAGCAGGATACCGATCGTATCGTCGGCAAACGTCTGGCTGAACAGGCCGGAAACCTCGGGCGTGTACTTGTCGAGGTTCGAGATGCGCGAATCGGCCGCGGACGTCTCGTAAACCACCTTGCCGCTGGCCACCGCCGTCAGGCCCGGGTTGTCCAGCGGACGAGGAGTGAGAATGTTGACCGTGGCGCCGATACCGCCGGTCGGCAGGCTGGCGTTCGATGTTTTGTAAACCTCGACCGCGCTGATACCCTCGGTCGCGAGGTCAGCAAAGTCGAAAGAGCGGCTGCCGGCGGTCGGCATCGTGCGGCCGTTCAGGGTCACCAGGTTGAACTCGGGACCCATGCCGCGCACGGTGATCTGCGAGCCCTCGTTGTTCTGGCGGTCGATGGAGACGCCGGTAATGCGCTGCAGGGCCTCGGCCAGGTTCTGGTCCGGGAACTTGCCGATGTCCTCGGAGGTGATCGCGTCGACCACGCCGTCGGCGTTGCGCTTGCGGTCCATGGATTCGATGAGGCTCTTGCGGACGCCGGTGACCATCACCTCTTCCATCATCATTTCGTCTTCGCCTGAAGCGTCCTGGTCCTGCGCGAGGACCGGCTGGACGGCGAATGCGCCCAGCGCCAGTGCAATACCGGCAGACAAAGGATTCCTGCTAATCCATTCGTTTTTCACGATTGTGCTCTCCGAGCTGATGTGTGTTGTGTGAATTACCGCGCTTTAGCTTTTCTAAGAATGTAAGCGCTTTCTTTTTATAAATTAACGTATAAGGCAAACGACCGTCAACACCTTTTTTGAATATTCTGTTAACACCAAGCGAATCATTGCAGGACAATGGGCCCAATCTTGCGCAGCAACGATGTAAGCGCTTACAATCCACTGTGCTAATATCGCAGGTCAAACACGACAAGAACCCCGGATGAGCAAGCAGGACAAGGCAGTAAAAAACGGCGTTCAAAACACCCTCGGCGCGATCGCGGTCAGCAGTCTGCTGGCGCTCACCTCGAGCAGCACGGCTTTCGCCCAGGAAGTTCTGCTCTGGAGCGACGAGTTCAGTTCGGGCGCCACGCCCGATGCGGACGTCTGGTCATATGATCTCGGCCGGGGTTTCAACGGCTGGGGCAACCAGGAACTGCAGGAATACACCGACCTTCCCGAGAACGCGCGCATCGAGAACGGCGAGCTGATCATCTCGGCGCTGAAGCAGGCCGTCGGCAACGGTTTCACCTCCGCGCGGATTCGCACCCAGGACAAGGTCACAATCAAGTACGGAACCATCGAGGCGCGCATCCAGGTCCCCGACCTCGCTGACGGTCTGTGGCCGGCGTTCTGGACCCTCGGCAACAATTTCAGCGCAGTGGGCTGGCCGGCCTGCGGCGAGCTGGACGTGATGGAAATGGGAAATTCCGCGGCGATCAGCGCGGGCCTGGTCAACCGGCGTGTCGGTTCAACGGCGCATTGGGACAACAACGGGCAGTACGCCACCTACGGGCTCTCTTACGATGCGCCGCAGCGCCTGGACGGCGGTTACCACGTATTCCGCATGGAGTGGACGCCCGACTTCGTTCGTACCTATATCAACGGCAGCAAGATCTGGGAAATGGCGATAGACCCGCAGAACTGCTTTAGCTGCACGGAGTTCCACGAGCCCCATTTCCTGATTCTGAACCTGGCGGTGGGCGGAACGTACACGGGCAAATTCAGCGCCGACGAGATCACCGCGCCGCTGCCGGCGGAAATGAAGGTCGACTGGGTGCGCGTTTACGACAACGGTTACACCGAACTGGACGGCAGCGCGCTGGAATCTCCCTACCTCAACCCGGCCCATTCCGGCTCCTGGTACAACGTTGATCAAAGCGGCCACGGCTTTTCAATCGAGGTTGGAAACGCCTTTGACGGGTCCCCGCTGGCGGTCGTTTACTGGTACACCTACGATACGCTCGGCAACCCTATTTTCCTGACCGGCCAGGGCGTGCCTGAAGGCACCGGCGTCGAGATCGACTTCATTTCGCCTAACGGCATGATCTACGGTGATTTTGATCCCGATACCGTGGGACGCCCGGACGGCGGCACCGGCTACTTCGACTTCAGCGACGAGGACAACGGCACGTTCCGCTACGAACCGTCGGACTTCACGGCCACCACCTGGGGCCATACGCCGATCGAATCGCTGCCGATCATCAAGCTGTTCGGCATACCGGTGCGAGGCGGCGCTTCCGACTGAACCGCGCTGCCGGCAAGTGGCCGCAAGCCCGTACGGCCCTCCTCATTCCGGGCCCGCAAGGCCTTTTCCGCTGTCGCTTGCCGGGGTCCTTACCGGCCGAGCAGCCTGGCGCAGCGGCCGCTTTCCTCGGACGCCGCGCTCACGCCGGCGCAGTAATTCCCGATGGCTTCGCGGAATGCTTCCAGCGCCGAGGAGGATGAATGATGCTCATCGTCCCACTGCAGCAAGGCGTTCGCGGCGCGCTCGAGGTTGCGGAAATTGGCCCCGGAGAGCAGCGCTTCCATGCCCCGTGACGGCTCGAAAGGATACAGCGCGACATCGAGTATTCTCGCCGTGGCGCCCGGTTCGAGACGGGTCAGCGCCTCGACGTAGCGGGTCCACCAGCGAATCCGCGTGGCCGGACCCTCGGCAGCCTCGTATGCGCGCTGCCACCAGTCCATCGCCACGGTCTGATTGCCGGACTGTTCTTCCAGGTAAGCCAGGCTGCCCATGAAATAGTAGGGCGTGCCGGATTTTTCGATTTCCGCGGTGAGCAGGGCCCGCGCATCGGCAGTCATTCCGGCCAGCATGTAGACGTTGCTCAGCGTATTGATCACGCTCTGGCGTGAATGCGTGCCCGCCACGCTGGCGCTCGCCGCCGCGCCGTCCGCGCGAATGGCTTCAGCGATATCTTCGGGCAGCGGCCGTGAATTTTCCGGGTCGCCCTCGAAATGAAAAACCAGCCACGGCCGCCAGCCGTAGAGTTGGTTCTTGACGGTCAGGCGCTCATCGTGCCGCTGCCGCCTCATCGTAGCAGCCCACAGGGTCTTCAATTCGTCCAGGCGTGCCTCGTCGCCGGCCAGGGCGGGAAGAATCTGTTCCGGCATGATGAGGTAGTCCCAGGCCGCGAACAGCAGTTCGGGCGCGGACAGGATGGCCGTGACCCGGTCCGGGTCGGCGTGCCGCCCCTCCCCACCGGCCACGGTCGCATGCTGCAGGTACAGCCGGGCCGCCGCTTGAGGATTGTTGCCGGCCGCCGCGGCGCTGAGCCTCAGGAAAAAGTCCGGCGGCGCGTTTTCCGGCAGCGCCTTGTCGTCGTACCAGGAGTAGTAAGCCAGTTGCTGGTATTCCGCCTCGCTCAGCGAGCTCGGCGCGGCAATGGCGGTCCGCGCCAGTTCCCGGATCGGCCGCATGCGCTCCAGGCTGGTCTCCAGCACATCGTTGTAGGCCGAGATATCGATTCCGACGTTCAGGCGCGTGACCTCTTCGCCCTGCGGGCTGAACACGATCATGGTCGGGTAAACCTTCGTGCCGAAGCGATCGCCCCAATCCTGGGCGCGCTCCGTGTCGCCGTCCAGGTAAACCGGCACAAAAAGACGCGACAGGGCGATAAAGCGCTGGCTCCGGAACACGGTGCTCCTGATCTCAACGCAAGGCGGGCACCAGACGGCGCCCCAGTAGAGAAACAACGGCCTGTTTTCGGCCTGCGAGAACGCGAAGGCCTCTTCGACGCTGCCGTCGAACCAGTCGATACCGGCTTTTTCAGGCTGTCCAACCGTTTTTTCCGCCCTGGCGGGGGAATCTCCGACCGTGGCGGAAGGTTCCGGGGCGGAACTGTCGCAGGCAGCAAACAAGACCAGGCAGCAAAGAAGCAGGAGCAGGTTGAATCGGGGCATCGGCCGTCTCTCGGGAAAGAAAGAAACGATTATAAGACAAGCGCTGACGACGGCGCCTGAAGCCCGGTCAATCCCAGTTCCGGGAGCGGTTTTTTTTCAGCGCAGCCCGTTTTTTCTTCTCTTCCAGGCGGCGCTGTTTCGCCGCGCGCCCGGGGCGGGTGGCGATACGCTTGCGCGGCACCTTCACGGCTTCACGGATCATCTCGCACAGGCGCTCGATGGCGTCGGCCCGGTTCTTTTCGAGGCTGCGGTGGCTTTGCGCCTTGATGACGACGACGCCGTCGGACGTAATGCGCTGGTCGCTGCCGGCCAGCAAGCGCTCCTTGACCGTGTCCGGAAGCGAAGAAGCGCGAATGTCGAAGCGCAGGTGTATGGCTGTCGACACCTTGTTGACGTTCTGCCCTCCGGGACCCCCGGCGCGGATGGCTGAAAAGGTGACTTCCCCGTCCTCGATCGAGAGTTTTTCGTTTATCCGGATCATGTGCCTATTGTAGGAGCGCGCCATGCGCGCGAAAAAGCCCGGATTTTTCAGGCAAACAACAGGATAAAGCAATAAAACACAAAAAAGCCGGGCAAATGCCCGGCTTTCCTGATTCGGCCCCGGTATGCCGGGTTTAGTCGTCTTCGGTGACGGCCTTCATGCTCAGGCGGATGCGGCCCTGCTTGTCGACCTCGAGGACCTTGACCTTGACCGTATCGCCTTCCTTGACCACGTCGGTGACGTTCTCGACCCGCTCGTCGGAAAGCTGCGAGATGTGCACCAGGCCGTCGCGGCCCGGGGTCAGGGTAACGAATGCGCCGAAGTTCATGATCTTGATGACCTTGCCTTCGAACACCTGGCCCGGCTCGATGTCGGCCGTGATCTGCTCGATGCGCTTGCGGGCGTCGTCGGCCGCTTCCTTGTTCACGGAGGCGATGGTGACGGTGCCGTCGTCGTTGATATCGATGGTGCAGCCGGTCTCCTCGGTGATGGCGCGAATGGTGACGCCACCCTTGCCGATCACGTCGCGGATCTTGTCCGGGTGAACCTTCATCGTCATCAGGCGCGGCGCGAACTCGGACATCTCGGCGCGCGGCTCGCTGATGACCTTGTTCATCTCGCCGAGGATGAAATTGCGGCCGTCTTTCGCCTGGGCCAGTGCAATCTTCATGATTTCCTCGTTGATGCCCTCGATCTTGATGTCCATCTGCAGGGCGGTGATGCCTTCCTCGGTACCGGCGACCTTGAAGTCCATGTCGCCGAGGTGGTCTTCGTCACCCAGGATGTCGGAAAGGACCGCGAAACGGTCGCCTTCCTTGATCAGGCCCATGGCGATGCCCGCGACCGGCGCCTTGACCGGCACGCCGGCGTCCATCAGGGACAGCGAGGTGCCGCAGACCGAGGCCATGGAACTGGATCCGTTGGACTCGGTGATCTCGGAGACCACGCGCAGAACGTAGGGGAAGTCTTCCAGCGTGGGCAACACGGCGGATACGCCGCGGCGCGCCAGGCGGCCGTGGCCGATCTCGCGACGCTTCGGACCGCTCATGAAGCCGGTCTCGCCCACGCAGTACGGCGGGAAGTTGTAGTGCAGCATGAACGGGTCCTTGTACTCACCCGTAACCGCGTCGATGATCTGCGCGTCGCGGCCGGTGCCCAGCGTGGTGGCCACGATGGCCTGGGTCTCGCCGCGCGTGAACAGGGCTGAGCCGTGGGCGCGCGGCAGCACGCCGCACTCGACCGAAATCGGGCGGACCGTGCTCAGGTCACGGCCGTCGATACGCGGGTTGCCGGACAGGATGTGCTCACGCACCAGGTTCTTCTCCAGCCTGGAGAAGGCGCCGGAGACGGCATCCCTGGACGGGGCCGTTTCGTCTTCCTCGTTGCACAGGCTCTCGACCAGCGCTTTTTTCACTTCGCTGATCGCCTCGTGGCGCTGCATCTTGTCGGCAATCGCGTAGGCAGCCACCAGGCCGTCCTTCGCGGCGGCCTCGACCTTCGCGGCCAGTTCGGTGTCTTCCTCGGGTGCTTCCCAGCCCCAGGGCGTGACGCCGGCTTCGTCGGCCAGTTCACGCACGGCCTTGACGACCGCCTTGGACGCTTCGTGACCGAAGGTCACGGCGCCGAGCATGATGTCTTCAGACAGAAGCTTGGCTTCCGATTCCACCATCAGCACGGCGCTCTCGGTACCGGCAACGACCAGGTCGAGGTCGGATGACTCGAGCTGGGTCGCGGTCGGGTTCAGCACGTACTGGCCGCCGATGTAACCGACGCGGGCGGCGCCGATCGGACCGTTGAACGGGATACCGGACAGCGCCAGCGCGGCCGAGGTGCCGATCAGGGCCGGGATATCGCCCTGGATGTCAGGGTTGGAGGACATCAGCGTCGCGATGACCTGCACCTCGTTCATGAAGCCCTTGGGAAACAGCGGGCGGATCGGACGGTCGATCAGTCGGCAGATCAGGGTCTCGCCTTCTGTCGGACGCCCTTCACGCTTGAAGAAGCCGCCGGGGATGCGCCCCGCCGCGTAGAATTTTTCCTGGTAGTTCACCGTCAGCGGGAAGAACGGGCGGCCGGCATCGGCCTCCCTCTGCCCCACCACGGTAACCAATACCCTGGTGTCGCCCATGGATACCATCACCGAACCGGTGGCCTGGCGGGCGATCTGCCCGGTTTCGATAGTGACCTCCTGGTCACCGTACTGAAACGTCTTGGTCAGTTTTTGCACGAGTTGCTTTCCTTTCTTGGTCGTTTATAGAAATCGGTATGCGCGAACGCTCCGGCAGATGCTTGATCTGCCAGAGCGAAGGCGTCTCGTGATGCAGGTCTGCCGCTGAAATTAACGGCGCAGACCGAGGCGCTTGATCAGGTCGCGGTAGCGCTCGATGTCCTTGTTCTTCAGGTAATCGAGCAGGCTGCGGCGCTGGTTTACCAGCCGCAGCAGACCACGCCGGGAGTGATGATCGCCCTTGTGTGCCTTGAAATGGTCGGTGAGATACTGGATACGGCCGGTCAGCAGGGCCACCTGTACTTCAGGCGAGCCGGTATCGTTCTCTGAACGGGCATACTCTTTGACAATTTTCGCTTTAGCTTCTGCATCAAAAGACATGGTTCCTTCTCCATGACTAGAGCAACGGGGCTGCCTTCCTGTCGCCGCGCGACGGGTCGGGTGAATTCAGTGGGCCCCGAAGCCCATAGGTTGAAATCAGCGGCGGAGTATAGCGGTCGGCGGCCCTCAAAACAAGGAAAGAATACACAATTCCCCCTTGTCTGCCGGGACGGTATCGCCGTCCGCGCGCTCATTTTCAAAGATTCATTATACGCCG
Source organism: Lysobacterales bacterium (assembly GCA_036351575.1). Lineage (GTDB taxonomy): Bacteria > Pseudomonadota > Gammaproteobacteria > Xanthomonadales > SZUA-36 > JABDPF01. The sequence goes on from JAZBPJ010000179.1 coordinate 14,848, forward strand.
CGGTTTCAATAACTTTTCAGGAAACCGCTCACCCAGGCCAAGCAGGCGCCCGCCCGGCCCGTAAACCCGGACCATGCCTTCGCCGGGGGCCTCGCTTGCGACGGGATTGCCGTGCGAAAAACGCGCCGCCGCGGTGTCTTTCAGTTCCACCACCGGCCAGTCGGCCAGGCCGGCATCCGGCGGCAGCAGCAGCGATTCTGCATCCCCGGCTTGCGTACGGGATTCAAGCGTCTCCATGCTGACCATGGCGCCCGAAAAAATGCCCGAAGCGGTTCGCCGCAGCGCTCTCAGATGCGCACAGCTGCCCAGCGCCTGCGCGATATCCTCTGCGAGCGTGCGCACGTACGTGCCCTTGGAGCAGGCCACGCGAAAGACCAGGTCGGGCGATGACCAGTCGATCAGTTCGAGTGCGTGGATGGTCACGGTGCGCGCCTTGCGCTCGATCTCCAGCCCTTCCCGCGCCAGTTCGTACAACGGCTTTCCACCCTGTTTGAGCGCCGAGTACATCGGGGGAACCTGTTCGATCGTGCCGAGAAATTGCGTCAATACCGATTCAATCCGGGCCGTTTCCAATGACGGCACGGGCTCGTTGCGGGTAACCGAACCCTCGATATCGGCCGTGTCGGTGGCAATGCCCAGCCGGGCGCGCGCCTCGTAGGTTTTGTCGGCGTCCAGCATGAATGCGGCCGTCTTGCTCGCCTCGCCAAGGCAGACCGGAAGCAGCCCGGTTGCAAAAGGATCGAGCGTGCCGGTATGACCGGCCTTGCGCGCCTGGAACAGCCAGCGGACCCGCTGCACGGCCTGGCTGGACGAGAGGCCCGCAGGCTTGTCGAGCAACAGCACACCGTGGATGTCCCTGCCTTTTCGGCGCCGGCCCATCAGTCTTTCGAGGTTTCGTCCGTGTCCGGGTCGTGCCGGTCTGACGAGACCGCGCTGTCGATCAGTTCGTCCATGCGGCGACCGGTCTCGACCGAGGCGTCATGGTGAAAATGCAGTTCCGGCACCGCGCGAATGCGCATCGCCTGTGCCAGCCGGCTGCGCAGGAAACCCGCCTTGCGGTTGAGCGCACGAATACTGGACTCGGCTTTTTCGGGTTCGAAGACGGTCACGAACACCCTGGCGTGGGCCAGGTCTCGGCTGACCTCGACATCGGACAGGCTGATGAACCCTACTTCCGGGTCGCGGACCTCGGCCTGGAGAATCTGCGCCAGCTCGCGGCGAAGCGAGCCGGCTACCCGGTCAGAGCGCCTGAAATCGCGTGGCATGTCCTTCCTCCTCAGAGGGTTCTGGCAACCTCGACGCGCTCGAAACACTCGATGTTGTCGCCGGGTTTCACGTCGTTGTACATCTTCACGCCGATACCGCACTCGGTTCCGGACTGCACTTCGTTGACGTCGTCCTTGAAGCGCCGCAACGACTCGAGTTCACCCTCGAATATAACCACGTTGTCACGCAATACGCGAATCGGATTGTGGCGTCTCACGACCCCTTCGACCACGATGCAGCCGGCAATGGCGCCGAGTTTGGATGAGCGGAATACGTCCTTGACCTCGGCCAGGCCGATGATCTGTTCCCGCACCTCGGTGCCGAGCAGGCCGGAAATGGCCGCCTTGACCTCGTCGATGGCGTCGTAGATCACGCTGTAATAATGCAGGTCCAGTTCGTTTTCCTGGATGACCTTGCGAGCGGTGGCGTCGGCGCGAACGTTGAATCCGATGATAATGGCGTTGGAAGCCTGCGCCAGCGAAGCGTCGTTCTCGGTGATGGCGCCCACCCCGGAAGCCACCACGTTGACATTGACCTCGTCGTTGCTGAGCCGGGTCAGCGCATCGCGCAGCGCCTCGACGCTGCCCTGCACGTCGGCGCGGATCAACAGGTTCACGCTGGTCTGCTCTTCCTTGCCCATGCTGTCGAACAGGTTCTGCAGCTTGGCGGCCTGCTGACGGGCAAGGCGTGTTTCGCGTTCCTTTTCCTGCCGGGTCGCGGAAGCCTCGCGCGCCTTGCGTTCATTGGCTACGGCCAGCATTTCATCGCCGGCCTGGGGAACCCCGGAAAGACCCTGCACGACCGCCGGCATGGAAGGGCCGGCCGACTCGATCGGCTCGCCGCTCTCGTTGAACATCGCGCGTACGCGTCCGAACTCCTGGCCCGCCAGGATCATGTCACCGCGCTTGAGCGTGCCCTGCTGGACCAGCAGAGTCGCGATCGGGCCGCGGCCCTTGTCCAGGCTGGACTCGACCACGACGCCGCGCGCCTTCATGTCGGGAACGGCCTTGAGTTCCATCACCTCGGCCTGCAGCAATACGTTTTCAAGCAGGGTATCGATGCCCTCGCCCGTCTTGGCCGAGACGTTCACGAAGATATCCTCGCCGCCCCAGTCCTCGGGAATCACTTCTTCCTTGGAAAGCTCGGTACGCACGCGGTCCAGGTCCGCCTCGGGACGGTCGATCTTGTTGATCGCAACGATAATCGGCGTGCCGGCTGCGCGGGCGTGCTGGATGGCCTCCTTGGTCTGGGGCATCACGCCGTCGTCCGCCGCCACGACCAGGATCACGATGTCCGTGGCCTGGGCGCCGCGGGCGCGCATCGCGGTAAAGGCCGCGTGGCCTGGAGTATCCAGGAAGGTGACGATGCCGCGATCGGTTTTCACGTGGTATGCGCCGATATGCTGGGTGATGCCGCCGGCCTCGCCCTCCGCGATGTGCGAATGACGGATGTAGTCGAGCAGAGACGTTTTGCCGTGGTCGACATGACCCATCACGGTCACGACCGGCGGACGGGTCACTTCCTCGCCGTCCACGATCTCCTCTTCGGCGATCAGCTCGCTTTCGATATCCTTCGCTTCCGCCGCCTTGGCGACGTGACCCATTTCCTCGACCACGAGCATGGCCGTGTCCTGGTCCAGGCTCTGGTTGATGGTCACCATCATGCCCATTTTCATCAGGACCTTGATCACTTCACCGGCCTTGACCGCCATTTCCTTGGCGAGGTCCGCCACCGTGATAGCCTCGGGAACCGCGATTTCGCGAGTCACCGGAGCAGTCGGACGCGAGAACCCGTGCTCGGAAGGCGGACCACCGCCGGCGCGCGAGCGCACACCGGGCTTGCGGCGGCGCGCTGCGGCTCCGCCTGCGACATGCAACTCCTTGCGGCCGTAACGTGTCGCCGCGCCGCCGGCCTTCTTGGCCTTGCGCGCTTCTTTTTCTTTTTCGCGCTCGCGGCGACGCGCCTGGGCGTCCTCGGCGAGCTTGCGGTTGCGCTCTTCCTCGGCCTTGCGTGCATCTTCCTCTTCTTTCGCGCGCTCTTCCTCGGCCTTGCGCTCCGCCTCTTCGGCGGCTTTGCGGGCCTCCGCTTCCTTGGCCTTGAGCTTCGCTTCCTCCAACTCCTTGCGCGCTGCCTCTTCCTTTTGACGACGGGCAGCTTCAGCCGCCTCGGTGCGCGCTTTCTCCTCGGCTTCCCGCTGCATGCGCGACTCTTCGAGAATGCGACGCGCTTCCTCGCGGTCGCTGTCGTCGGTGCCGATCTGTTCCTGAACGACTTCGCGCTTGACGTAGGTGCGTTTCTTGCGCACTTCCACGTTGACTGTGCGCGTCGCGGCGCGCGGCCCGGACCCGGCAACCCGCAATTCGCTGACCGACTTGCGCTTCAGCGTGACCTTGCGCGGCGCGGTCGCGTCGCTTTCGCGCTTTCCGTGACTGGCCCGCAGGTGTGCGAGCAGCTTTTTCTTGTCGTCGTTGGAAACCGTGTCGTCCGGCCCGCTGGCTTCGATGCCCGCGTTCTTCAGCTGAGCAAGCAGCTTGCTCGCATCGACGCCGAGAACGTCCGCCAGTTGGGTTACGGTTACTTGTGACATACCTTGCTCCTTGAGTGTTCAGTAAAAGACCGGACGCCGGCTTTTTATTCTTCTGCGAACCAGGGCGCCCTCGCGGCCATGATCAGCGCCGCCGCGTCTTCCTCACTCATTTCCATTATTTCAATCAATTCGTCTGTCGCCAGTTCGGCCAGGTCTTCCTGCGTCCGAACACCGTTCTCGGCCAGGCGGTAAGCGAGCCGTTCGGTCATGCCTTCCAGTGCCAGCAGGTCTTCGGCCGGCGCGTTCTCGTCGAGCACTTCTTCCTTGGCGATCAGCTGCGTCAGCAGCGCATCGCGCGCCCGGCGGCGAATCTCGGTGACGATCTCCTCGTCGAACTCCTCGATGTCGAGCAGTTCGGACTCCGGCACGTAGGCAACCTCTTCGATGTTGCTGAAGCCTTCGTGCACCAGGATGCTGGCAACGTCTTCGCCCACGTCGAGGCGTTCCATGAAGCGCTCGAGAATGGCCTGTCCCTCTTCCACGCTTTTCTGCTCGGCCTGCTCCACCGTGAGCACATTGAGCTCCCAGCCGCTCAGCTCGCTCGCGAGTCGAACGTTCTGGCCACCGCGGCCGATGGCCTGGGACAGGTTCGACTCGTCCACGGCGATGTCCATGGAATTGTTTTCCTCGTCGACCACGATCGAGGCAACCTCGGCCGGGGCCATCGCGTTGATCACGAACTGCGCCGGGTTTTCATCCCACAGGATGATGTCGATTCGCTCACCCGCCAGTTCGTTCGAGACGGCCTGGACGCGTGAACCACGCATTCCGACACAGGCGCCAATCGGGTCGGTGCGCTTGTCGTTTGACTGCACGGCGATCTTGGCGCGCCGCCCCGGATCGCGGGCGCCGCCCTTGATCGACAGCAGCCCCTGGCCGATCTCGGGCACCTCGAGTTCAAACAGGGCCACCAGAAATTCCACGATGGTCCGACTGGCGAACAGCTGCGGGCCACGCGGCTCGGACTTGACCTCGTAGAGAAACGCCCGCAGACGATCGCCGGGGCGGACCGACTCGCCGGGGATCATGTTGCGCTGCGATATGAACGCCTCCGCATTGCCGCCAAGGTCCAGGTAAACGTTGCCGCGCTCGACCCGCTTCACGATGCCGTTGACCAGTTCACCGGCCCGGTCCTGGAACTCTTCCACGACCTGTGCGCGCTCGGCTTCACGCACCCGCTGCACGATCACCTGCTTGGCGGTCTGCGCAGCGATGCGGCCGAACTCGGCGTTTTCCATCGGTTCCTCGATGTAGTCGCCGACTTCTATTTCCGGATCGATGGCGCGGGCAGCCGCCAGGAAATACTGGGCAGCCTCGTTCTCCATCTCATCCTCGTCGTCAATGACCTCCCAGCGCCGGAACGTTTCGTACTCTCCGGTATCGCGGTCGATCGCGACACGGACGTCCGGCTCTTCTTCGCTCAGTTTGCGCGCGGCCGAGGCCAGCGCTGCTTCCAGTGCGCCGAAGATCACGTCTTTTTCAACACCCTTCTCGTTGGACACCGCGTCCACAACCAGCAGGATCTCTTTGCTCATCGGGTCGTTCTCTCTTTCAGAATCAGTTTTTTTCGCCCCGGCCGGCGGCCAGGATCGCATCGTAGTCCGGCACCAGCCTGGACTTCGCAATATTGCTCATTTCCAGCACGACTTCTTCGCCGTCCTGCTCGATTTTCACCTCACCTTCACCGGCGGAGAGGATTTTGCCCTTGAACTTGCGGCGTCCGTCGACCGGTGCATACACCGTCACGGCGGCGGTTTCTCCGGCGAACTGCCCGAACTGCGCCGCGGTGAACAGCGGCCGGTCCACGCCGGGCGAGGAAACTTCCAGGATGTAGTGCCCGGGTATCGGGTCCTCTACATCCAGCAGCGCGGCTACCTCGCGCGAAACGGCCTCGCAATCTTCGATCGCGATGCCGTCGGGCCGGTCAATGTAGATCACCAGCGCCGGGTTCTTCGGGTTGCTGCTGAACTCAAGGCCGACGAACTCGTAACCGAGTTCCTCGATCAGCGGCTGCAACAGCGGTATCAGCTTTGCCGAACTCACGTCTCTCTCCGTGGCGGGGTCACCGGGTCAGAGGGGGTCAGAGTAAAAATTCCCGGTTTTGCTCAATGGCGTGAGGCACTTTCAGAAATTTTTACTCTGACCCCGGTTTTTTGACCCCGGTTTTCCCGATTTCATAACACAGGCACGAAAAAGGGGCTCGCCGGCCCCTTAAAATTAAGGCCCCTGCCGGGGCCTCAAGATAAACCTTGGTAGCGGGGGCAGGATTCGAACCTGCGACCTTCGGGTTATGAGCCCGACGAGCTGCCAGACTGCTCCACCCCGCATCAGCAAGGGAGCAATTTTACGGTATTCCGCATACCGGGTTCAACCCCCAATAAATCGGGGCCGGATACATTATTCCGCAAAAACTGTATCCAGCCCCGTTTAAATGATGCATCAGCCTCCGAAGGAAGACATGCAAATCTGGATCAGCGAGCCGGAAAACACCCCGAGGCCCAGCATCATCACGCCGTTCAGGGAAAGCACGGCCCGAAAGTCCACCGGCGCCTCGATCGACGCGTCCGTTACCGGCTTGTCGAAATACATCAGCTTGACCACGCGAATGTAGTAGAACGCTCCGACAACCGAGAAAACGACCGCCACGATGGCCAGCCAGACCAGCCCGGCGTTGATCACCGCCTGGATCACCAGCCACTTGGCGAAGAAACCGACGAAAACCGGAACACCGGCCATGGAAAACATCACCATCGCCATGATCGCCGCGTACCAGGGGTCACGCTGGTTCAGCCCCTTGAAGTCGTCGAGCTGTTCTGCTTCGACACCGCGCGCCGACAGCAGGATCACCATGCCGAACGCCGCCGCCGACATAAGGGCGTAGACGATCACGTAAAACATGCCCGAGCCGTAACCCTCGGGTGTGCCCGCCAGGAGCCCCATGAAGACGAACCCCATGTGCCCGATGGTCGAGTAAGCCAGCATGCGCTTGATGTTGGTCTGGGCGATCGCCGCGAGGTTGCCGACCACGATGGACAGCACCGCGAGCACGGCCAGCATCTGCATCCAGTCGCCGTGCATTTCACCCAGCCCGGTCTGCAGAAGGCGGTAGGCCATTGCGAACGCGGCCAGCTTCGGCACCGAGGAAATGAACAGTGTGATCGGAACCGGGGCGCCGTGATAAACGTCCGGCACCCACATGTGGAACGGAACGGCGCCGAACTTGAAGGCCAGGCCGACGACCAGGAACACCAGGCCGAATATCAGCATGATGTCATTCGAGCCCATGGTCCGGATGGCGTCGGCGATGACCGCCAGGTCCAGTGAACCGGTCGCGCCGTAGATCATCGACATGCCGTACAGCAGCATGCCCGAGGCCATCGAACCCAGCACGAAGTACTTCATCGCCGCCTCTGACCCGCGCCGCGAATCGCGGTCGTAGGCCACCAGGGTGTAGGACGACAGGGCCAGCAGTTCCAGCCCCAGATAGATCATGATCAGGTCGTTGGCGGAAATCAGCAGCATCATGCCAAGCAGCGCTTCCAGGGACAGCGTGTAAAAGTCCGACCGGAACATGCGGAACTGCCGCAGGCAGAACTTGGCGTAAACGAATACGATCGCCAGCACGAAATAGCTGAACAGCTTGAGCATGTCGCCCATCTGGTCGCGAACGAAGGAATCGCCGAACGCAAAGGCGGCGCCGTCCGTGCCGTAGTCGGACCGCAGCGTGATGATCGCCGCGAAAACCAGGGTGACCATGCCGAGGAGATGAACGATTCCGCGCCGCTCCTCCTTGATGAACAGATCCACCACCAGGATCACGCAGGTCATCGTGAGAATCCAAAGCTCGGGAGCGATGAGTAGGAAATCCATGCGAGTCATATCATTAACCCCCGGCCAGGACGAATTTCGGTTGCTGGATGTGCTGCAACAGGTTGTCGACCGAGGCATGCATCAGGTCGACCAGCGGCTGCGGCCAGACGCCGACCAGCAACACGGCGACCGCGATGACACCCAGGACCAGGGCCTCGCGCGCGTTGATGTCTTTCAATTGCTGTACCTCGTTGTTGGCCACCTTGCCGAAGATCACGCGCTTGACCAGCCACAGGCTGTACGCCGCACCCAGGATCAACGTTGCCGCCGCGGCAAATGCGTACCAGAAATTGGCCTGGAACGCCGCCAGGATGACCATGAATTCACCGACGAAGCCGCTGGTGCCGGGCAGGCCCGAGTTGGCCATGAAAAACAGCACGGCCAACGCCGCGAACCACGGCATGGTGTGGGCCACGCCGCCGTAATCCTTGATCATGCGGCTGTGCACGCGGTCGTAAAGCACGCCGACGCAGAGGAACATGGCGCCGGAGATGAACCCATGGGAGATCATCTGCACCATCGCGCCCTCGACGCCGAGCGCCGCGCCGCGGCCGCTTTCCGTATTCTGGAAAACACCGAAGGCGATAAACATGCCGAGCGTCACGAAGCCCATGTGCGAAACCGATGAGTAGGCAATCAGCTTCTTCATGTCTTCCTGGACCAATGCCACGAAACCGATATAAACGATGGCGATCAGCGACAGCGTGATCATCAGCCAGTCCAGGGCCATCGAGGCATCGGGCGTGATCGGCAGGCTGAACCGGATGAAGCCGTAGCCGCCGATCTTCAGCATGATCGCCGCCAGGACCACCGAGCCGCCGGTGGGCGCCTCGACGTGGGCGTCCGGCAACCAGGTGTGCACCGGCCACATCGGGATCTTGACCGAGAATGCAGCGAGGAACCCGAGGAACAGCCACTTCTGAACGTTCAGCGCCAGGGGATACTGGTGCCATTCCAGGATGGACCAGGTGCCGGTCTGGATGTAGAGGTAGATCAGGCCGACCAGCATGAATACGGAACCGAGGAAGGTGTACAGGAAAAACTTGATCGTCGCGTAGACCTTGTTCGGACCGCCCCACATACCGATAACCAGGAACATCGGGATCAGCATGGCCTCGAAAAACACGTAAAACAGCAGCGCGTCCAGCGCACAGAACACGCCGATCATCAGGCCTTCCATCAGCAGAAACGCTGCCATGTACTGGTGTACGCGCTCGGTAATGACCTCCCAGCCGGCAATCACCACCAGCACGCCGAAGAACGTCGTCAGCAGGATCAGCGGAACCGAGAAACCGTCGACACCCAGCGAATAATTGATCTGGAAGGTCTCGATCCATGGTTTGAACTCGGTGAACTGCATGGCGGCGGTCGCCGTGTCGAAACCGGTAAACAGCGGAATGCTCAGCAGGAACGTGAGCCCCGAGATCAGCAGTGCCAGCACTTTTGCCAGGGCGGCGCGTTGCTCGCCGGCAGCGAGAACCGCCACCGCACCGAAAATCGGCAGCCAGATCAGGATACTCAAAATGGGCCAGGTTGATGTCATTGTTCTTTCCGCCCCTCTACTTAAGCGTGACCCAGATGGCCAGGATGCCGGCCAGGCCGATAATCATCGCGAATGCATAATGGAACAGGTAGCCGCTTTGCAACACCCGGATGCGGGCGGACAGGCTGTTGACCAGCCGCGCCGAGCCGTTGACCAGCCAGCCGTCGATAACGCCAGCGTCGGCCTTCTTCCAAAGGCTTTTGCCGATGTTCATGGTCCGACTGATAAACAGTTTTTCGTAGAGTTCGTCCACGTAAAACTTGTTGTACAGCAGCGTGTGAAGACGCGGGAACCTGTTCTGCAGCCGGTCCGCCATCGCTGGCCGCACCATGTAAACGAAGGTCGCCAGCACGAAACCGGCGATCATCAGCCAGAACGGCGCGGTCTGCAGCGCGTGCGTTGCCATCGCTGCCGGGCCGTGGAAGTGATGACCCACCGCCGCCACACTGTCGTTGGCGGGCAGGATCGTGATGGAATCCGCCAGCCAGCCTTCAAACAGCACCGGCCCGATCGTCATGTAGCCGATAACGACCGAAGGGATGGCCAGCAGCAGCAGCGGCACGGTCACCACCAGCGGGGATTCCTTCGGCGCGTGCTGCAGCACACCGTCGGGTGGATGGTGCCCTGCCCCCGGATCAACGGTGTAGCGCGGCTTTCCGTGGAACGTCAGGTACAGCAGGCGGAAACTGTAGAACGAGGTCACGACCACGCCGAGCAGCACCGCCCAGTACGCCACGCCGGAACCCCAGCGCGTCGATGCGTGCACCGCTTCGATGATCGCATCCTTTGAATAGAAACCCGCAAAGAACGGAAAACCGATCAGGGCCAGCGTGCCGATCCAGGCCGTCAGCCAGGTGACCGGCATCTGCTTGCGCAGACCGCCCATGAAGCGCATGTCCTGCTGATGGTGCAGCGCGATGATCACGGAGCCCGCACCCAGGAACAGCAACGCCTTGAAGAAGGCGTGGGTGCCCAGGTGGAAAATGGCCGCCGAATAAGCCGATACGCCCAGCGCGACGGTCATGTAACCCAGCTGCGACAAGGTCGAGTAGGCGATGACGCGCTTGATGTCGTTTTGTACGATACCGACGAGGCCCATGAAAAAGGCCGTCACGGCGCCGATCAGCATGACGAAGCTCAGCGCGGCGTCGCTGAGTTCGAACAACGGCGACATGCGGGAAACCATGAAGATACCCGCCGTGACCATGGTGGCCGCGTGGATCAGGGCGGAGATCGGCGTCGGGCCCTCCATCGAATCGGGCAGCCAGACGTGCAGAGGGGCCTGCGCCGACTTGCCCATGGCGCCGATGAACAGGCATATGCAGATCACCGTGATCCACTGCCACTCGACGCCCGGGAACAGGCTGACGGTCTCCCCGCCCAACTGGGGCGCGGCCGCGAACACTGTCGCGTAATCGAGACTGCCGAAGCAATAGAGCACGCCGGCGATGCCGAGCAGGAAACCGAAATCGCCGACCCGGTTGACCAGGAACGCCTTCAGCCCCGCGTACGAAGCCGATTCGCGATCGAACCAGAACCCGATCAGCAGGTAGGACGCCAGTCCCACGGCCTCCCAGCCGAAAAACAGCTGGAGGAAGTTGTTCGACATGACCAGCATCAGCATCGAGAAGGTGAAAAACGCGATGTAGCTGAAGAAACGCTGGTAACCCGGGTCGTCGGCCATGTAGCCGATGGTGTAGATGTGCACCATGAAGGATACGAAGGAAACCACCACCATCATCAGCGTGGTCAGGTGGTCGATCAGGAATCCGACTTCGAAGGTGATGCCGTCAGCGATCATCCAGGTGTAGACGCTGATGTTCTGGGTTCCGAGCCCTTCGTAAATCTGCAGGTACAGCACGTAGACCGACAGGAAGAAAGAAACCGCAACGCCCAGTATGGTGACCCAGTGGGAGCCGGCCCTGCCGACCTGGTTCCTGAGGAGACCCGCGATGGCGGCCGCGACCAGCGGCAGCAGGGGAATGAGTACGAGTATGGTTTTCAGAGACATGTCAGCGTCAGCCCTTCAGGTCGTCCAGTTCGGCCACGTTGATGGTCTGGCGGTTGCGGAACAACACCACCAGGATGGCCAGTCCGATCGCAGCTTCGGCGGCGGCGACGGTCAGGATGAAAAAGACGAACACCTGGCCATCGAGGTTGCCGAGAAACCGCGAGAAAGCCACGAAGTTCATGTTTACCGAGAGCAGCATCAATTCGATGCACATCAGCAGGATGATCACGTTTTTCCGGTTGAGGAAAATACCCGTCACGGCGAGCACGAAAAGCAGGGCCCCGAGGGTCAGGAAGTGTGCGAGTGTCAGCATGGCAATCAGCCCTCCTGCCCGGTTTCGGGCTTCATTTTCACCAGGCGCACGCGTTCATCCTTGCGAACGCGCACCTGCAGGGACGGGTTCTGGCGGTGCGCACCGCTGCGGTGCCTGAGGGTCAGGGCCACCGCCGCGATAATGGCCACCAGCAGGATGACGCCGGCCACTTCAAAGGCCAGCACATGCTGGGTGTAAAGCCACTCACCCAGGGCCCGGGTGTTGCTGTAGCCGTCCGGGTTCGGTTCCGGGATCGGAAAAGCGCCCGTATCGAAACGGCCCTTGGCCCAGATCACGATCAGGAATTCCGCCGCCATCAGCACCGCGACGAGAATTCCCGCCGGCAGGTAGCGGGCGAAACCGGCCCGGAGCGGTTCGAGGTTGATGTCCAGCATCATGACCACGAACAGGAACAGCACCATGACCGCCCCCACGTAAACGAGGATCAGGATGATGGCCAGGAATTCCACTTCCAGCAGCATCCAGATCGCGGAGGCGCTGAAGAAGGCCAGCACCAGGAACAGCGCGGCGTAGACCGGGTTGCGCACCGTGATGACGGCCACCGCGGCCCCCAGCATGACCAGGGAGAAGGCGTAAAATACTATTTCGTAAATCGGCATTTCGTCTGCTCCAATCAGCGGTAGGCCGCATCCTGCTGGCGGGCCTCGGCGATACGCTCCTCGAAGCGGTCACCCAGCGCCAGCAACTGCTGCTTGTCAACGACGCTCTCTGCGCGCGTTTCCATGTGAAATTCGTGAATATCGGTCAGCACGATGGAGTCAACCGGGCAGGATTCTTCGCAGAACCCGCAGTAAATGCACTTGAACAGGTCGACGTCATAACGCGTGGTGCGGCGGGAGCCGTCTTCGCGCTGGGTCGAATCGATCGTGATGGCCAGGGCCGGGCAGACCGCCTCGCAGAGTTTGCAGGCGATGCAGCGTTCTTCGCCGTTCGGATAGCGCCGAAGCGCGTGAAGACCGCGGAACCGGGGTGATTTCGGCGTTTTTTCCTCGGGGTAGTTCAGGGTGAACTTCGGCTTGAAGAAATAGCGCAGCGTCACGGACAGGCCCTGCCAGAGTTCGATCAGCAGCAGGCTCTTGAAATAACGGCTAACGGCGTTCATCGTCAGGCGCCCCCCTCTACCAGTCCGAATACCTTGATCACGGCGGCGACCATGACCCAGAAAATCGTGATCGGCACAAAAACCTTCCAGCCAAGCCGCATGATCTGGTCATAGCGGTAGCGCGGGAACGTCGCCCGCCACCACAGGAAGCCGTACATGAACAGCACCGTCTTGGCCAGGAACCAGAAAATGCTGCCCTGCCCCAGGAAGGTGTCGCCCAGCAGCGGCATGCCCTCGAAAGGCGACAGCCAGCCGCCGCAGAACATCAGGGCGGTCAGGGCCGAGATCAGGATCATGTTGGCGTATTCAGCCAGGAAAAAGATCGCGAAACCCGAACCGGCGTACTCGACATGGAAACCGGCGACGATCTCCGATTCGCCCTCGGCCACGTCGAACGGCGCGCGGTTGGTTTCGGCCACCCCGGAGATGACGTAAATCGCAAACAGGGGCAGCAGCGGCAGCCAGAACCAGTCCAGCAGACCGCCCTGCTGGGCCAGCACGATTTCCCTCAGGTTCAGTGAGCCGGCGAGGATCAGGACGCCGATCAGCGCGAAACCCATGGCGATCTCGTAGGACACCATCTGCGCGGTCGAGCGCAGGGCGCCAAGGAAGGCGTACTTGGAGTTCGAAGCCCAGCCGGCGATGATCAGCCCGTAGACGCCCAGTGACGACATCGCCAGTATGTAGATCAGGCCCGCGTCCACGTCGGCCACGACGGCCCAGTCATCGAACGGCACCACCGCCCAGGCGGCGAATGCGGGACCCAGTGAGAGCACCGGCGCCAGCACGAACAGGAACTTGTTCGCGTTCTGCGGAACGATGATTTCCTTCAGCAGCAGCTTGGTCACGTCGGCAAACGGCTGGAGCAGACCCAGCGGGCCAATGCGGTTGGGGCCGCGCCGGATCTGCATGTAACCGATCACCTTGCGCTCGGCGTAGGTGTAGTAAGCGACAGCCAGGATCAGCGGAACGACGATCGCCAGGATCTTGGCCAGCAGGATGGCCATGAAGATCAACTGGTCCAGAAACGTTTCAGGCATTACGCCACCTCCACGGTTATGGGCGCAAAAGCGTTACCGAGCTTGCGCGTGTCGCAGGTCGCACTTCGCAGCCACGCGCCGCCCGCGGGCACCCGGTCGCTGATTCTGACCTTGAATTCCCCGGCCATGCCGCCTTGCGAGACGCTGGCTGTGGCGCCGTCTGCCAGGCCGAGCCGCTCGGCGTCCGCCGCGTTCAGACCAATGAAATCGACGTCGGCCCATTGCGTTTTCTGCAGCGGTTCAGCCCGGCGGCAAAGGACGTCTACCGCGTAGGGCGGCACCTCGCCGATTCGGTGCAAACCGTCACCGCCGTAGTTTTCCGGAAGAGCCACCTCGGTCGCGTCCAGGGGATCGCCGGACGCGGCACGCTGCAGGTCCTGCTGGACGTCGGCCAGGCTCACCTGGCCAAAGCCCTCGAGGCCCAGCGTGCCGCCCAGCTTGCGCAGTATTTTCCAGCCGGCCCGTGACTGGCCGGGTGCTTTCGCGGCGGCGCTGAACGCCAGCGTATCGCCGTCGAAATTCACCATGCTGCCCTCGGACTCGGGCTGCGCCGCGAGCGGCAGGATGACATCGCCCATTTCGTACAGTCCGCTGGCCGCATGCGATGCTGCGACCACGACTTTGCCCGCGCTGCGCAGGCTCTTCACCGATTCGGCGGGATTGGCCACGTCAAAACCGGGCTCGATTCCCCAGAGCAGGTAGGCCTTCAGCGGGGACCCCAGCATCTGCGGCACGTTCATGCCTTCGACGCCGTTGGACCCCCCGGGGCCGCGATGCGGCACCGCGCCGGCCAGCCACGCGCCCTTCGAGTTGGCGCCGAGTGTCAGTTCGTTGCGCGCACACGCCGTGGCGGTGGCAATGTAGCGTGCAAGGGCCCGCAGCCAGGCGCCATCGCCGTGCTGCTGCACGGCCTGCCCGACCAGGACCAGTCCGTTTTTGGCGTCGGCGAGTCGAGCCGCCAATGCTTCGTGACGTTCCGTGACCGCGGCGGCGTCCAGGGCTTTGCGAAGCGAACCGGGCGCGGCGTTGCCGGTGCGTGTTTCGACCGCTTTGGCCAGGGCGGCCAGTTCGGCCACCTGGTTCTGCGGCGCCGTGATCGAGTCCAGGCCGGTTTTGAAATGGAATTTCCAGTCGACCGGGTTGTAAGCCGAGATCCCGGCGCCCTTGCGCCAGGCCTGGCGCAGGCGGTGACCGATGATCGGGGCCTCCAGTCGCGGGTTGCAGCCAACCAGCAGCACCGCGTCGGCCGCATCGATTTTCGCGACCTTCATCTCGAAGACAGGGGCCGACGGCTGGGCTGAATCGTCGCTGAAATCCGCCTGCCGCAGGCGGTGGTCGATGTTGTGTCCGCCCAGGCCGCGGATCAGCGACTGGGCCAGGAAATATTCTTCATTGGTCGCGGACGGCGACATCAGCATGCCGGTTTCGGGACCCGAATCCTTCAGAATCTCCGCCACCGCGTCGATAGCCTCGTCCCAGGCCACTGTTTTCCATTCACCGTCAACCTTGATCATGGGTTCGAGCACACGGTCGTCGGTGTACAGGCCCTGCTGGCTGTAACGGTCCCGGTCGGGCAACCAGTTCTCGTTGAGCGACTCGCAATCGCGGGGGACCGAGCGCATGACCTGGCCGCGGCGCACGTGGTGGTACAGGTGTGAACCGACGCCGTCGTGCATCGCAATGGAGGGCCGGGCCATCATTTCCCAGGCCCGCGCCGCGAAACGGAAGGGCTTGTTGGTCAGCGCGCCGACCGGGCACAGGTCGATGATGTTGCCGGACATTTCCGAGTCGATGCTGTTCTCGACGCAGGTGCCGATTTCGAGGCGGTCGCCGCGGCCCGCGCCGCCCATTTCCTGGGTTCCGGCAATTTCGTCGAGAAAACGCACGCAGCGCGTGCAATGAATGCAGCGCGTCATCTCGGTCTGCACCAACGGCCCGACGTCCTTGTCTTTCACCACGCGCTTGCGCTCGGTGAAGCGGGACACGGAACGTCCATAACCCATGGCCTGGTCCTGCAGTTCGCACTCCCCGCCCTGGTCGCATATCGGGCAGTCCAGCGGGTGGTTGATCAGGAGGAATTCCATCACGCCGTGCTGGGCATCCATCGCCCGGCGCGAGCCCGTGTAGATTTTCATGCCTTCCATCACCGGCGTGGCGCATGCCGGCACCGGCTTGGGCATCTTTTCGACATCCACCAGGCACATGCGGCAATTGGCCGCGATGCTGAGCTTGGGGTGGTAACAGAAACGCGGTATCTCGATGCCGGCCTTGTCCGTGGCCTCGATGATCATCGAGCCCTTGGGCGCCTGCAGCGCGATGCCGTCAACCTCGATATTGACCATGTCCACGGGCTTGGTGTCGGCTTTTTCCATATCTTTGACGTCGGCGCTCATGCGGCCTGCCCCCGCTGTTCATCGACCATCGAGCGGCCGTGTTTCACGTAGTAGTCGAATTCATCCCAGTAATGGCGCAGGAAACCCTGCACCGGCCAGGCGGCGGCTTCGCCGAAGGCGCAAATCGTGTGGCCTTCGATCTGCCCGGCGGCGGAACGCAGCAGTTCGAGGTCACCCTCGCGGCCTTCACCGGCCACGATGCGCTTCAGCATGCGGTGCATCCACCCCGTGCCTTCGCGGCAGGGTGTGCATTGCCCGCAGGATTCCATGTGGTAGAACTGCGCGATGCGCTCGCAGGCCTTTACCATGCAGGTGCTGTCATCCATCACGATGACCGCGCCCGAGCCCAGGCCGGAACCGGCCTTGCTCAGCGAGTCGAAGTCCATGGTGCAGTCCATGATGATGTCCGCGGGCAGCACCGGCATGGAAGAACCGCCCGGAATAACGCCTTTCAATTGCCGGCCTTCACGCACACCGCCGGCTTTTTCCAGCAGCTCCGCGAAGGGCGTACCCAGCGGCATCTCGTAATTCCCGGGCCGCTTGACGTGACCGGAAACCGAGAAGCACTTCGGCCCGCCGTTGTTGGGCTTGCCGATCCTGAGAAACCACTTCGCGCCGTTGCGCATGATCGCCGGCACCGAGGCCAGAGTCTCGGTGTTGTTGATCGTGCTGGGCGCGCCGTACAGGCCGTAATTGGCCGGGAACGGCGGCTTGAAGCGCGGCTGGCCTTTTTTGCCTTCCAGCGACTCCATCAGGGCCGTCTCCTCGCCGCAGATGTAGGCGCCCGCGCCGAGCGCGGTGTAGATGTCCATGTCGATGCCTGAGCCTTGAATGTCCTTGCCCAGCAGGCCGGCCTCGTAGGCTTCCCTGAGCGCCGCTTCGAAGCGCTCGAACGGTTCGTGGTGAAACTCGCCGCGCAGGTAGTTGTAGCCAACCGTGGCGCCCATCGCGTAACCGGCGATCGCCATGCCCTCGATGACCGCGTGCGGGTTGAAGCGCAGGATGTCGCGATCGTGGCAGGTGCCGGGCTCGGACTCGTCCGAATTGCACAGGATGTATTTCTGCATCGGCGCAGAGCGGGGCATGAAACTCCACTTGAGGCCGGTCGGGAAACCGGCGCCGCCGCGGCCGCGCAGGGCGGATTCCTTGACCGCGTCGATGATGTCTTCCTGGGCGGTTTTTTCCGTGAGAATTTTTTTCCAGGCGGTGTAGCCATCGACCGCCAGGTAGTTCTCCAGCGTCCAGGGCTCGTCCTTGTCGAGGGTGGTGAATACGACGTTGTGCTCAGCCATGCGCTTACTCCAGACCGTCCAGCAACGCGTCGAGCGCGTCGATGTCCAGGTTTTCCTTGTAGTGGCCGTCGACCACCGCCATCGGCGCACCGCAGCAGCCGGCCAGGCATTCTTCTTCGCGGACCAGGGTGATGCGGCCGTCTTCCGTCGTTTCGCCCAGTTTCACGCCCAGCTTCTTCTCGGCGTGCGCCACCAGACCATCTGCGCCGTTCAGCCAGCAGGAGATATTGGTGCAGATGTTCACCTTGTGCCGGCCCACGGGCTCGGTAAAGAACATCGAGTAAAAAGAAACCACCTCGTGCGCCCACACCGTCGGCAGTTCAAGGTAGTCCGCCACCGCCTCGGTGAGTTCCTGGGTGATCCAGCCGCCGTTCTGCTCCTGCGCGGCGAGCAGCGCCTGGATCAGCGCGGAACGCTTCTTGTCTTGCGGAAACTTTGCAACCCAGTGGTCGATCGTTTTGCGGGTTTCTTCACTCAGCATCTCGACACCGTTTTTCTGTTCGTTCATCAGCGGTCCACCTCGCCGAACACCAGGTCGAACGTGGAGATGATGGCGACCGCGTCGGCCAGCATGTGGCCGGACACCACTTCGTTCATGCTGGACAGGTGAGCGAAGCCCGGCGCCCTGAAATGGGCCCGGTACGGCTTGTTCGCCCCGTCGGAGACGAGGTAGCAGCCGAACTCGCCCTTGGGCGCCTCGACCGCGGCATAGGTCTCGCCGGCCGGCACGCAGTAGCCCTCGGTGAACAGCTTGAAGTGATGGATCAGGGCTTCCATGTCGTCTTTCATTTCTTCGCGCGTCGGCGGAACGATCTTGAAGTTCTTCAGCATGACCGGCCCGGGATTCTGCCGCAGCCATTCCACGCACTGCAGGATAATGCGGGCCGACTGGCGCAGTTCCTCGACGCGGCACAGGTAGCGGTCGTAACAATCACCGCTGGTGCCGACGGGAATATCGAAATCCATCTCGGCGTACCTGGCGTAGGGCTGTTTCTTGCGCAGGTCCCACTCAATGCCCGAGCCCCGCAGCATCACGCCCGAGTAACCCAACTGCAGCGCTTTTTCCGGGGAGACGACACCGATGCCGACCGTGCGCTGCTTCCAGATGCGATTCTCGGTGAGCAGCGTTTCATATTCGTCGATGCGGTCCGGGACGTCCCTGGCGAAGGCCTCGATGAAGTCCAGCAGGCTGCCCTCGCGCCACTCGTTGCGGCGCTTGAGGTCCTTGCCCTTGGTCCAGCGCGTTTCCTCGTGCTTCGGCATCACCTCGGGCAGGTCGCGGTACACGCCGCCCGGCCGGTAGTAAGTCGCGTGCATGCGGGCTCCGGACACTGCCTCGTACATATCCATGACCATTTCGCGTTCGCGGAAGCAGTAGAGGAACACGGTCATCGCACCGAGATCGATGCCGCAGGCCGCGATCCACAGGAGGTGGTTCGAAAAACGAGTCAACTCATCGAACATCGTTCGAATGTACTGCGCGCGCTCGGGCGGTTCGATGCCGAGCAGTTGCTCGATCGCGCGGACGTAAGCGTGCTCGTTGCACATCATCGACATGTAGTCGAGCCGGTCGAGATAGCCGATGTTGTGATTGAACGGTTTGCTCTCCGCCAATTTCTCAGTGGCGCGGTGCAGCAGGCCGACATGCGGGTCGGCGCGCACCACGGTCTCGCCGTCCATTTCCAGGACCAGCCGCAGCACACCGTGCGCAGCGGGATGCTGCGGACCGAAATTCATCGTGTAGTTCTTGATTTCAGCCATCGTTCTCGTCCCCCTGGGCAGCCAGGTCCACTTCGTCGGTCTTGTACCGCGAATCCTGGCGCAGCACGCGCGGCACCGTGACGCGCGGCTCGATCTGGACCGGTTCGTAAACCAGGCGTCCGCGCTGTTCGTCGTAGCGAACTTCCACGTTGCCGATCAGCGGGAAGTCCTTGCGGAACGGATGCCCGGTGAAGCCGTAATCCGTCATGATGCGGCGCAGGTCCGGGTGGCCCTCGAATACGATACCGTAAAGGTCAAATGCTTCGCGTTCGTACCAATTGGCTGAACTCCAGACTTCCACGAGCGTGGGCACGATGGGCATATCGTCATCCTGCGCATAACAGCGGAGCCGCAGGCGCCGGTTGTGCCGGAAAGAAAGCAGGTGGGCGACGACCGCGAAACGGTTTTTCATCTCGCCGGCTTGCGGGCGGCTGGCCCAGTCGAAACGCCCTTCACCGAGCGCTTCGACCCCGCGGCTGAATCCTTCCTGCGAGGCATCTTCGGTATCCCACTCGGTCTGTCCGTAGGCGAGATAATCGAGGCCGCACAGGTCGGTCAGTTGCTCATAGTGAAAATCCTGTTCGTCGCGCAGGGTCCGGCAGACTTCCTGCCAGACATCGACATCGACTTCGAACGTGGGAATGCCGGCTTGCGTACCCGCTGCGATGACCTGTTCACCGAAGCGTTCGGCGAGCCGGTCCGTGATCAATTTGGCTGTCTCGTTCATGCCTTTACCTGGCGATGGTGGATTCGCGGCGAATTTTCGCCTGCAACTGGAGGATGCCGTAGATCAGCGCTTCCGCCGTTGGCGGGCAGCCCGGTACATAGACATCGACCGGCACCACGCGGTCACAGCCGCGGGTGACCGAGTAGGCGTAATGGTAGTAACCGCCGCCGTTGGCGCAGGAACCCATGGAAATGACCCATTTCGGGCTGGACATCTGGTCGTAGACCTTGCGGAACGCCGGCGCCATCTTGTTCGTGAGCGTGCCGGCCACGATCATCACGTCCGACTGGCGCGGGCTTGGCCGGAACACGACGCCAAATCGGTCCAGGTCGTAGCGCGCGGCGCCGGCCTGCATCATCTCGATCGCGCAACAGGCCAGGCCAAAAGTCATCGGCCACATGGAACCGGCGCGCGCCCAGTTCACCAGCGCATCGATGCTGGTCACGACGAAACCCCGGTCAACAAGGGGGTTCGCGTCTGCACTCGGGCGCAGGATGTCGTCGATTTCCGCGAACGGCTGGGGATTGTTCATTCCCATTCGAGGGCTCCTTTTTTCCAGACGAAAAAGAACCCGATCACGAGTTCAAGAACGAATACGATCATCGCGAGGATGCCGTAAACACCCAGTGTGTCGAGCGCCAGCGCCCACGGAATGAAAAACGCGATCTCGAGATCGAAAATGATGAACAGGATCGCAATCAGGTAGTAACGCACATCGAACTTCGAGCGCGTGTCCTCAAAGGCTTCGAAGCCGCACTCGTACGGCGAGTTTTTCTCGTCATCGGGCCTGGCGTGACCCAGCAGCCAGCCGAGCACTCCGCCCGTCACCATCAAAACAGCGCCGAGCCCAAACGAGATGACTATGAAGACCAGGATAGGAAAATATTCCGCGAGCATACTTGCCCCTCGATATTGAAGTCTCGATTCCGGAAGCCGGGCTCGAAAGTGGAAATTCTACCGTCAGGCATTGATGAAGTGAACCTGGAAAACAACTTAATGACGCATCAATTGACCAAAGACAATTAATCAGAGTTAACAGAATACACTGATGGGCACGGCGAGTGCCGCCCGGGGATAACAAAAACCCGTCTGCGCACGCCGACGGGTTCCTGGTTTGAATGATGGTGCCCAAGGCCGGACTCGAACCGGCACGGCTTTCGCCACTACCCCCTCAAGATAGCGTGTCTACCAATTCCACCACTTGGGCCGTATCCGTAAATTCAGCCGTCGTCCGGTTCGTCGGGCGTGCCGTCGTTCGCGGCATCAGCGGCCGGGAGATCGTCAGCTGCGGTTCCGGCGCTGTCGGCAGAGGTATCGAATTCCGGCACGTCACTCGTCGCGGCCTCGTCGGCGCTGAACAGCGACTCGCCGGCATCATCGGCCAGCGGCTGCGTTTCCGCTTCGACCTGCACGGGCGCGCTCTCGCCCACCACGCCGAGGCCGGCTTCCGGGGCTTCCATCATGCGCGAAACCATGATCGCCATGGTCAGGCTGATCACGCAGAAAAAGCCGGCAAGCACCCACGTGGTGCGGCTGAGAAAATTACCCGCTCCGCGGGCTCCGAACACCGTGCCCGAAGCGCCGCTGCCAAAAGCCGCACCGGCGGTGGCGCCCTGACCTTTCTGGATCAGGACAAAAACGATCAGCGCGATCGCGACCAGTACGTGAAAAATATTCAAAAACTGCATTCTGATTCCGTCTGCTTGTCAATGCCGCAAGTCGGGTATCAAACGGCGCGGTAGATCGCCAGGAAGTCTTCCGCTTTCAGGGAAGCGCCCCCCACGAGCCCGCCGTCGATATCCTCCCGGGCAAATAAATCGGCGGCATTGGAGCCATTCACACTGCCGCCGTACAAAATACGTAGTTGACCCGCAATTATAGCATCCAACGCGGCGAATTTGTCACGAATAAATGCATGCACGGCCTGGGCCTGCTCCGGAGACGCGGTTTTTCCGGTGCCGATGGCCCAAACGGGTTCGTAAGCCACGGTGGCGTCGGCAAACGCGTTCACGCCGCATTTTTCCAGAACGGCGTCGACCTGGCGGGCCACGACCGCCTCCGTTTCATCGCCCTCGCGCTCTTCCAGGGTTTCGCCCACGCACAACACGGGATGCAGCCCGGCCTTCTGGGCGGCGGCGAAACGGTCCGCGACGTCGGCGTCGGACTCGCCGTAGATGGTGCGGCGCTCGGAATGGCCGACCAGCACGTATTCGCAGCCGAAGTCCAGCAGCATGGAAGCGGCGACTTCACCGGTATGCGCACCCTTCTCGGCGGGGTTCACGGTCTGTCCGCCCCAGGCGATCGCCGTTTCCTGCAATTTCGACTGAACCTGTCCGAGATACGGAAAAGGCGGAAAAACCGCCATGTCGGCATTGCCGCCCGCGCGGACGCCTGCGACCAGGCCGTCGAGCAATTCCCCCACCATCTGCTGTGAGGCGTTCATCTTCCAGTTTCCGGCGACGAGGATCTTGCGCATTTTTGAATATCCCGTGGATGAATAGTGAGCGCGGCGTAGAATACCGGCGGCGCGCTCAATACTCAAGGATGTCTGCGCCCGCAAGAACGCGAAAGGTCAGCCCTTGCCGACCACGCGGTCCAGGAACCCGATCTCGCGGGCGGTAAGCTCGCCGATAAGGCAATGTTCCAGGGATCCGGGCATCACGGCGCCGTGCGGACCCAGGGGGATGCGCCCGCCCATGATTTCCGCCAGTTCCTGGGGATGCAGGGGAAAACGGTCCGGCTCGGCGTAGCCATCGGGGTAGATCGGCATGCCCGAGTCCGTTTCATACTTGTCCGTGGCGCCCAGGACATGCAGCAGCTCGTGGCTGAATACGACCAGGTTTTTCCCCTGGAACGCCTTCCGGCCATAGGCCTTGACGATACCGTAACGTCCCTTGCGCATGCCGACCGAGATGCCGGATTCCTCCAGCGCATCGAGCGCATGGAATGTCACGAACATCTGGATATCGGGGCTCACCAGGCCGTCCGCCTGGGCCCTGCGCCAGGACCACCAGCGCATCTTCAGGCTCCAGTAGGCGATGGCCAGCACGTTGCCCCGCTCCGGGATGGCCGGCGGCCGGGCCCGGCTGGGTGCGGCGACCTGGAAACGAAAGGCCGGCTGAACGGTGAAGCCGTAGCGCGCAGTCTCACGTTCAAAAAAATCGTTGACCGGTTGAAACATGCCGGCATCGATGCGGTCGACAAAGCGTCGCGTGGCCTCGTCGGCGGAAGCGACGATCGGGTAGACCGTGACCAGGATCGGCCGGTCCCAGGCCGCCATGCGTTTCTCGGTCATCCAGGCACCGACCACGACCACGAACAGGATGCTCAGCAGCACGACGATGCGCATGAGTTTGAAGACGTTCATGAACCGGCCACCATCATGCGGTCCACCAGCAGGGAGCCGCAATGCACGTTGCCCCGGGTATCGATATCGCCGCCCGCGGCCCGGATCCCGGCAAACATGTCGTTCAGGTTGCCGGCGATCGTGACGCCGTCCACCGCGTACGCGATCTCGCCGTTCTCGATGCGGAAACCGGCGGCGCCGCGGGAATAGTCGCCGGTGACCAGGTTTACGCCCTGGCCCATCACCTCGGTTACCAACAGGCCGCTTTGCATGGCCTTCAGCAAGTCCGGGCCGGCCTCGCCACCCGGCTGCAGCAGGAGGTTGCGCACGCCGCCCGCGTTTGCCGTCGTCTCCAGGCCCAGGCGGCGCGCCGAGTAGGACGAAAGCACGTAACCACTGAGCACGCCGTTCTCGACGATCGCACGTTCTCGCGTGGCCACGCCCTCGGCATCAAAGCTGGCGCTGGCCGCGCCTTTTGGCAGCAGCGGCCGCTCGACCAGCTGCAGCCACTCGGGGAACAGCCGCTCCCCCGCGCGGTCTTTCAGAAAGGAGGCGTTGCGGTAAAGCGACGGGCCGCTGATAGCGCCGACCAGGTGTTCAATCAGTCCCGCCGCGACCTGCGGGTCGAACAGCACCGGCATCCGATCGGTTTCCGACTGCCGCGCATCCAGCCGTGCGACGGTGCGGCGGGCGGCTTCCCGTCCGGTTTCCTCGGCGCTTTCCAGGTCCTGCAGGCTGCGGCGGCTGTCGTAACTGTAGTCCCGCTTCATGCCGTCTCCGGCGCCCGCCAGCAGCACGCATGACTGCGTGAATTGCGTGCCGGAGCTGCGGCCGCAAAATCCGTTCGAATTTGCGTACACCGAGAGACCCAGGCCGGCGCTGAAAGCCGCCCCCTCGGAGTTGCTGATCCGGGAATCCGCGCGTCCGGCGGCCTCGCAGGCCAGCGCCCGTTCAATGGCCGCTGTCGCATCGAACGCGGCCGGATGCCACAAGTCAAGGTCCGGCTGCCCGGTCGCCAGCAGCGCGGGATCAGCCAGTCCGTTGCAGGGGTCTTCCTGGGTGAAACGGGCAATATCCGCTGCGTGTTCAACGCAGGATGCGATGGATTCGGGACTCAGGTCGGCACTGCTGGCCTGCCCCCGGCGCCGGCCGATCAGCACGGTCACGGAAATGCCACGGTCCTGCATGTGTTCCAGGGTTTCCACGTCACCCAGGCGCACGCCCGCCGACAGGCCCTGGCTCATTTGCGCCTGCACCTCGACCTCGGTGGCGCCGAGAGACTTTGCCTGGCGCAGGGCCTCCAGAGCGTGCGCTTCGAGCCGGTCGAGTTCTGCGTCGCGGTCCAGTGGCTGCTGCGTTACCATTGATGCTGTTTTATTCACTTGGTGCCCCGATGCGGGAATGGTCGTCAGTATGGTTGAAGAAAGCAAGGATTTTACCGACAGCGCGGAACCGGTCAGTAAAAGCCAGCGCAAGCGCGATGCGCAGGAGGTGCGGTCGCTGGCCGCCCG
>JAZBPJ010000180.1:0-3102 GCA_036351575.1 Lysobacterales bacterium
CCGTGACGGCCGACGGATTCTCGACGCAGCGATCCTGGCCGTTCCGCTCGACGAAGACAAGAAGCAGGAGTTGCTCATGCGCTTTGCCGAGGTCTCACGTGCGACGATAAAGGGCACAGCCATCATTGGCGTCGTCCAGGGAGCGATCGGCGGCATCGCCTTCGCGGCGCTTGGCATTCCCTCCGCGGCGCTCTGGGGTGTGCTCATGGTGCTCCTGAGCGTCGTGCCCGCCGTTGGCCCAGCCCTGGTGTGGATGCCGGCCACTCTTTGCTTTGTCGCAGTCGGGCAGTATGTCCAGGGTGCCATCCTGCTCATTGTCGGCGGTGTTTTCATCAGCTTGGCGGACAACGTGCTGCGCCCGTTTCTTGTCGGCCGCGACACGCGTATGCCCGACTACCTGGTGCTCGTTTCTACCCTCGGGGGGCTCCTCCTGTTCGGGCTCGTCGGTGTAGTCATCGGCCCGATGATTGCTGCCTTGTTCATCTCTGTATGGGGCATGGCAGCGAAGGAATACGGAGAATGAAATGTCGAGAGTGAATAACCAACCAAAAAAAAGAAATGACGGGCACTCATCGATGACACGGGCCCTGGTGCTGGCCGGATTGATGGCGTTCGTGCTCCAGGCCTGTGACACCGATGTCGAACCGAATTGCCAGGCAAGCAACGCACCCACTGCCAATTGCCCTGAACCTGGAGCGGTCGACGACCCCTTCATTACAGAACTGGCGAAACGACGCCAGTGGTACGATTCCCGGGAACTCAGCGAGGTCGGAATCGAGCCGGCTGAAGTAACCCGAACGTACGAGATACCAGTGCAGAATGCGGTCGGGAAGCTGGTCCCTCCGACCGACGATGGTTCCCAGGATTCGCTGGCATTGAAGATCTGGATGATCGAGCAGGCGCGCCATACCATCGATGCCACCTATTACATTTTCAGTGATGACCTGGCCGGGTATGCCGTGCTGGGTGCCTTGTGCGACGCCGTGATTCGTGGCGTGGACGTTCGCCTGGTCGTTGACGCGGCGGGATCTTTCAGCATTCCCAAGTCGGCACTGAGAATGCTGGATTCCTGCGAGGAAGACGCCGGGTACATGAAGAACAGCGAGGGCCACCCGACGACGCAACGCGCGGGAGTCCAGGTGGCAGTGTTCAATGCTTTGACGAACCTGGCTGCGAGTCCTAACCGCCGCTCACATGACAAGCTGCTGATTACAGACGGAGAGTTTGGAGACAGCGCCTACCTCGTCACCGGCGGGCGGAACATTTCTCTCGACTACTACGGGCTCACCGAAACCGGTGACTTCGACCCCCAGACCTATCGCGATCTCGAAATACTGTTGCGCCCCGCCGATGTTCCCCGGGAAGAAAGCATCGGAGTGACCACCAGCGGATACTTCAGCCTGTTATTCCTGTTCAAGGGCAACCGACTGCTCGAGGCGCGTCATAGTGAGCCAGCCCGGGCAAGCTACAGGAAGCATCGGGCCCGGGCACGCGAGGCGCTGGCGACACTGAAAAGTTTTCCGATGATGCGGGAGCGGTTCTCGCAGATGCCGAAGTATGCGAGCGAAGGCTTCGAGCAGGCCGACGTCCTGCTGGCCGAGCAGATGTCGCATGTCGTCGACAAGCGGGTTGTACGCAACGCGATGGATAACTACCTGCAAAGTCCCAACTCCATCCTGTTCGTTCTTGACAGGATCCTGGGCGAGACATCAGCGGCCGGGCACTCGCGTATTTGCTCTCCGTACCTCTTCCTGGCGCGCTACGAAGACTCAGAAGGCACGGTCATCGTGGACGAAGCGGCTGCTATCCGGGCCTATATCGATGCGCATCCGGAAGCCGAGATCGAAATCCTGACGAATTCAGCGTTGACGTCCGACAATTTTGCGGCGCAGGCCGTGATCGATTTCGACATGGCGCCCCGCCTGCTGCTGGACCCGGAACTGCAGGAGCTTTGGCTGGATCTGAAATCGGAGGACGAAACGACTGCCGAGCTGACCAGCAGCGAAGCCTGGCAGCAACAGGTAGGTCACCCGCGGATACGAATCTACCAGACCGGCCTTAATGACTCTGACCTGTTCCCGGGCGGTACCGAGACCTATGGCAAGCTGCATGCCAAATTCTGGGTAGCTGACCCTTACGGATTTGTCGGCACGACCAACTTCGACTACCGGTCACGGCTATACAACAGCGAGATGGGCTACTTCTTCGAAGCCGGGCCACTGGCTGAAGACTTGGACACCGTGTTTGATGAACTGAAAGCGCGCTCCTACCGCTGGGGCTCACCGGAATGGTTGCTTATGCGCGAGAACCTGAAAGCCTCAGGGGGCATGAAAGGCAGGACACTACGTATTCAGCGAACGATATTCAAGACTTTACGGGCCACCGGGCTCGAATGGGAGTTTTGAGCTGTTATCAGAACCCCGTAAGAGCCGTGATTCTGCCTCGGGAACGTGGAAACCCCGCGTGACGAAACCACGCTATGAATGAGGGGCGTTTAGCAACGGTGCCGAGAATTCTTCTGATCATTCTTGGTGTGTTCTGGTCCGGAGCGGTCTCAGCGGCAGGCTGCAATGGAGACGAAGCATTGCCAGAAGTAATCGAAGGTGAAACGCTGCGCGTGGCCACGTTGAATATCGCTCATGCCCGCGGCACTGCGATCAACCAGCTGTTTGTCGGCCGCGGCCGCATGGAGAGCAATCTCGATGCGGTTGCGCGCCTGCTCGCTGCCGAACGCGTGGATGTCGTGTCTTTACAGGAACTTGACGTCGACTCCCTGTGGTCTGGGCAATTCGACCACGCTGCGAAGCTGATGAATGAAAGCGGATTGCGTGGCGCAACTCTGGGCATGCACGCACAGACATGGCTTTACCGATTCGGTACGGGGCTCCTCTCAGGCACACCACTGCACAGACCACACGTGGTCGATTTTGAAAGCACCCCGCCGACGACGACCAAGGGATTCGTAGCAGCAACGATTCGGTGGCGACACAATGGTCGGGTTCGTCCGGTCCGGCTGGTTTCAGTGCACCTGGACTTCCTGCGCAAATCGGCGCGGGACAGGCAGCTGGACGTGCTGGTAAATCTGGCGCAGAACGCGATGCG
>JAZBPJ010000181.1:0-6648 GCA_036351575.1 Lysobacterales bacterium
GCGATCAGTTCGTCTTTTTCGCGCCAGACCTGCTTGATCCAGTTTTCGAGCTCGTTCCGGATATTGCGGTCCGTGCGGAAATTCCTGCCCAGCAGGTGCTTGGGTATCTCCAGTTCCCGGACCTTGATGATGATTTCCGGCACTTTTCCGGTCAGCAGGTCCCAGAAGCTCGGAGCGCTTTTGCCTTCGAAGCTGCCCGGGTAGACGATGGTGACGTCCATCATCGACTGCAGGCGGTCTCCGAGCGCGTACAGCACCACGCCGATACCGCCGACCTTGGGCTTGAGCAGGTTTCGGTAGGGACTGCCGGTTTCATCCCGCTTTTCCGGTGAAAACCGCGTGCCCTCGGGAAAACTCATCATCGCGAAAGGAAACTCGCGCAGCTTGTCGCAGGCGATGCGGGCGGTTTCGAGGTCCTTCCCCACCAGTTTCGGGTTTTTGCGAATTTCCTCGCGGCTGTGCCGGCGCATGAACGGGAAATCCAGCGCCCACCAGGCAAAGCCCAGCACGGGCAGGTAGATCAGCTGCCGCTTGATAAAAAAGGACAGCATCGGCAGGCGCCGGTTGAAGCACTTCTGCAAAGCGAGAATGTCGATCCAGGTCTGGTGGTTGCAGGCGACCAGGTAACCGCCTTTGCGGTGCACTTCGCCGGGCACGTCGATATCCCAGCGCGTGCCGCGGTAGAGTGAAATCACGGAATTGTTGAGCGAAATCCAGGTCTCGACCACCCGGACCATCTGTTTTCTGAAGGAGTCGCGAATACGGCGCGTGGGCGACAGCAGCTTGCCGGCGGCCAGAAGGGTCAGCGGGATCATCATGAGCAGCGTGTAGGCGATGACCGCCAGGCTGGCCAGCGCGCCCTTGGTGTTTGCAACAAAGTGGGAGAACATGGTCGGCTTCGTTTTCCTCACAAAAAAAGCCCGGCCCTCGACGGGGCCGGGCGTTTAATTATCCCACTCCTGGTGAGGCGTGGTCCAGCTTGCGATTATGGCTGGTTGATGACGATAGACTCGCCGTTTCCGGTGATGCTCTCGGTGAAGGTCACCGACAGGACCTTCCTGGTGTGGAGGCCGCTGAGCGTGCAGACATTGCCGCTGCAGCTGGCCGTGCCGTCGGCGGACCAGGTGCCGGCAAGGTCATTGCCGTTGAGGTCCGTGACTGTGGCAGTCCACTTGTTACGGGAAGCTGAGGCGCTTCCGACAAGGTTGACTTCAATGACGCCCGGTTCGGTCACGGTGACGGACTGGCTGGTGCTGTCGCTCAGATCGCCGTCGGATACCACCAGGGTGACGTTATAGGTGCCTTCTGCGCTGAAGGTATGCGTCGGGTTCTGAGCGTTCGAACTGCCGTCAGTACCGAACGTCCAATTCCAGGAAGTGACACCGTTATCGTCGCTGCTTTGATCGGTGAAGTCGCAGGAAAGGCCGCTGCAGCTGTAGTCAAATGCCGCGACGGGCGGTTGGTTGACCACCGGGCCGCTGACGCTGACGGTCTGCGAGGTGCTGCTGGTCTTGCCGCCGTCGTCGGTGACGGTGAGGGTAACGGTATAGCTGCCGTCCGCCGAATACGTGTGACCGGTTGTCACGCCGCTGCCGGTTCCGTCGTCGCCAAAGGCCCAGGCGTAATCGTCAATGCTGCCGTCGTCGGTAGAGCCGCTGCCGTCAAACGTGCAGGCGAGCTCGGTGCAGCTGAAAGTGAACGAGGCCACCGGGGCATTGTTGACCGGGCCGCCGCCATAGGTTTCAGCAAGCAGGGTGGCTTCGAGGCCATTGACGCGCGGTGAAACCCGCAGGTTCTTGGGGTCGGTGACCGGTTCGCCGGATGTGGCCAGCACGGTAAGCATGTCTGCCGGGCTCAGCACGCCCTTGCCGGCGGCTTGAACCGCCAGCGCGGCAACACCGGACGTAAACGGCGTGGCGGATGAAGTGCCGCCAAAGCAGTTGGTGGTTGCGTTGTTCGGTGCGGCCGAGGTGGCGCAGGTCGCCGGCGCCACGACGTCCAGGAAACTGGCGCTGTTCGAGTAGGCGATCACATTGTCAGCCTGGGTGTCCTCGAACACCGCGGTACGCGTGCTGCAGCCGAAATTTCGCTCGGTGTTGGCGCAGGAATTGCTGTTAACGCACCAACCATAGACTCCCATGGCGTTGTCATACACGGCGCCCACGCTGACCACGTCAGAGAAACAGGCCGGCCGGCTCATGGAATCGCACATGCCGTCGTTGCCCGATGCCGCTATCACGGTGATGCCTGCGTTGGTCGCATTGCGGATGGCGTTGAAATAGATTGAAGACGAACCATCGCAGCTGGATTCAGATGAGTAGAGACCGCCGCCCAGGCTCATCGAGATTATATCGATGCCATAGGTGTCCTTGTTGGCCACCACCCAGTCAATGGCGCCGACGATATCGCCGTCCAGCGAGGCCGATCCGCAGATGGACGCCCCTTGAATCTTGAGGAACACCATGTCAGCGCCCGGCGCCACGCCGAGCGCTCCACCGCCGTTACCCAGTGCGACGCCGGCCACCGCGGTGCCATGGCTTTGAATGGAACAATCAATCGTCGGGTCGCTGTCGTTGTCGGCAAAGTCGTAGCCGCCAAGCAGCTTGCCGGTGAATGCCGGGTGATCAGCGTCGATGCCGTCGTCGATGATGGCAATCACGGCCCCGCTGCCGTCGTAAGTGCCCTGCGCAAAATCGACCTCCGTAAGCGGGTGGCTTTCGGGGTAATTCTTGTAATGGATCGGCATTTCCTCGATCAGCGTCACGTCACCGCGTTTTGCCAGTGCGTTGGCTTGGCCACGGGTCAGTTCCGCGGAAAAGCCGAACAGGGTCTGGTAGCGGGTCAGTACCTTGAGACCCTTGCCGTTGTTTTCGTTTTTGAAGGCGCCGATCACGCGGTCCTGGCTCGCCGCGATCGCCTGGGCCTTACTCAGGCCTTTCGGCTGGTTGGCTTCCAGGCTGACGATCACCCGGACGGTATTGGACTCATTTACGGTTTCAAACGTGTCGGACAGCGCCGGTTGGATTTTCGAGGCCGGTGCGGCCAGCGTCCCTGCGGAAAAAAGTATGGTCACAATGACCAGCAAAAATTTGTTCATGCTCGATCCCTCACAGTTCAAATTTCAATGATTATTCTCGTCACGACGGCCGTGTCGGTCGGCGCGGGATTCCCTTTCCGCGAACCGTACATTCCCTGTCCCGATTCGCGGAAGGCTTTTTTATAGCACAAAAGGAAAGCGCTTAGGCAACATCGGTTGATTAAGCGCTTCCGTTTTGCCACGTCGACAAGACAGGTGACTCTGACTTGTACGAACGGCTAGCCGTGGAAGTTCTGGCGCCGCTCGGCCCGCTTCCGCAGCCAGTCGGACACCGTGAAGCGGTCACCGTACAGGCCGGCCATGCGGTCGCACTCAGCCACGAAGTTCTCGATGCCGACGGTATCGATCCAGGACAGCGTGCCGCCCGTGTAAGCTGGAAAACCCCAGCCGAAGATCGAGCCGATGTCGCCGTCCTCGGCATGTGTGAGCACGCCTTCTTCGAGGCAGCGCGCGGCCTCCAGCGCCTGGATGGTCAGCAGGCGCTTCTTAAGTTCCTCGATGTCGGGCTGTGCGGCCGCGAGCGGAAAGTGCTCGGCCAGGCCTGGCCACAGGTATTTCTTTTCACCCTCGGGATACTGGTAGAAACCCTTGCCGTAGCGCTTGCCCCTGCGGTCCAGGTCCTCGATCATTTTGCGAATCGCCTTCGAGGCCGTGTCGTTGGGGTAGTCGAAGCCCAGCGCGGCCGCCGTTTCCCTGCCAATCTTGTACATGAGCTCGATGGTGACCTCGTCGCTGACGGCCAGCGGGCCGACCGGCATTCCCGCCTGCAGGGCGGCGTTTTCGATCAGCGCGGGCTGCACGCCCTCGGCCAGCATGCTGATGCCTTCGGCGGTGAATTTGCTGAACACCCGGCTGGTGTAAAAGCCGCGGCTGTCGTTCACCACGATCGGGGTTTTGCGGATCTGCTGAATGAAGTCCAGGCTGCGCGCGATGGCCTCATCGCCGGTCTTTTCACCCAGGATGACCTCGACCAGCGGCATTTTGTCGACTGGCGAAAAGAAATGCAGGCCGATGAACTGATCCGGTCGCTGCGAAGCCTCGGCCAGGCCGCTGATCGGCAGCGTGGACGTGTTGCTGGCAAAAATGCAGCTTTTCGGAACGATTGCCTCGGCCTTCCGCGTCACATCGGCTTTCAGTTCCCGGCTCTCGAACACGGCCTCGATCACCAGGTCACAGCCTGCCAACTCGGCGTAATCCGTGGTCGGCCGGATCAGCGCCAGCAGCGCATCGGCTTTCGCCTGCGTGCTTTTGCCGCGTTCGATGGCCTTGTTCAGCAGGCCTTTCGAGTAGCCTTTGCCGCGTTCCGCGTTTTCCAGGCTGGTATCCAGCAGCACCACCTCGACGCCCGCCCTGGCCGAGACGTAGGCGATGCCCGCGCCCATCATGCCGGCACCGAGGATGCCCAGTTTCGAGACTTTTGATTTCTCGATGCCTTCGGGGCGCCGCGCCAGCTTGTCGGCCTTGCCCTTGTTGACGAACAGCGTGCGCATCATGTTGCGCGCCACCGGCCCGGCCAGCAGTTTGCCGAAGTACTGCGACTCGATATCGAGGCCCGCGTCGAAGGACGTCGCGCAGCCTTCGAACATCGCGGACTGGGCGGCGATCGGCGCGGGGTAATTGTGTTTCGTGTTCTTCGCGATCAGTGCGTTGCCGCCCATGAAGACCTGGGCGACGGCCGGGTGGTTGATGCCGCCGCCCGGAATTTTGAACCCTTTCTTGTCCCAGGGCTGTTCCGGGTCGCCGGATTCCAGTATCCAGCGTTTAGCCCGCGCGACAATCTCGGCCGCTGGAGCGAGTTCGTGCACCAGCCCGATTTCCAGGGCCTGTTCCGGTCCCTGGTTGCGGCATTGCAGGATCATCGCGGCCGCGTTGCGGAACCCGACCAGGCGCGGTGTGCGCTGGGAGCCGCCGGCGCCCGGCAGCAGGCCGATATTGACCTCGGGAAAACCGACGACGGCGCCGGTGTCGTTTGCGAGTACGCGGTAGTGGCAGGCCAGCGTGACCTCCAGGCCGCCGCCCAGCGCCAGTCCGTTGATGGCGCAGGCCACCGGCTTGCCGCAGGTCTCCATGCCGCGCAGCACGCGGTTCAGCCCGGCGCTGAAACCGGCGGCTTCTTTTTTTGAAATGCCGCGGTCGTAGGCGGTCACCATGTCCTTGATGTCGGCGCCGGCGATAAAGGCTTTTTTACCCGAGGTCAGGACCATGCCCTTGACGGCATCGTCTGCGGCCGCGCGCCGGGTGAGTTCCTCGAGATCGGCCATCAGTTCCGGCGTCAGCACGTTCACGGGCTTGCCGGGCAGGTCGATGGTAAGCAAGGCGATGCCGTCGCTGTCGACGGCGTAGTGGATCGTGTCGTTCATGTCCGTTTCTCCCGCTGCGGCGTTTCAGACGCGCTCGATGATGGTGGTGGTGCCCATGCCGGCGCCGATGCACAGCGAGACCAGGCCCGTTTCCAGGTCGCGCCGTTCCATCTCGTCCAGCAGGATCCCCAGCACGTAAGCGCCGGTGGCGCCCAGCGGGTGACCCATGGCGATCGCGCCGCCGTTCACGTTGATGATGTCGTGGGGCACGCCGAGGTCGTCCATGAAACACAGCACCACCGAGGCGAAGGCCTCGTTGAGTTCCCAGAGATCGATGTCCGTGGGCGCCATGCCGGCCAGTTTCAGCGCCTTGCGCGAAGCAGGGGCGGGACCGGTCAGCATGATGGTCGGCTCGGAGCCGACCGAGGCGAAGGCGCGGATGCGGGCCCGCGGTTCCAGGCCCATGCGTTCACCGGCCTCGGCGCTGCCGACCAGGATCGCCGCCGCGCCGTCGACGATGCCGCTGGAGTTGCCGGCCGTGTGCACGTGGTTGATGCGCTCGACCCCGGGGTATTTCTGGATGGCGACGTCGTCAAAGCCGGCCTGTGCGCCGATCTTCTCGAACGCCGGGTTCAGTCCGGCCAGGCTTTCCATGCTGGCGTCCCCGCGCACCGTTTCGTCGTGGTCCAGCACGACCTCGCCGATATGGTTCACGATCGGCAGCACCGATCGCTTGAAATAGCCGCTCTCCCAGGCGTGTGCGGCGCGGCGCTGGCTCTCGACCGCGTAGGCGTCGCAATCCTCGCGCGAATACCCGTGCAGCGTGGCGATCAGGTCGGCGCTGATGCCCTGGGGCACGAAGTGGCTCTTGTAGGCGACCTGCGGATCGATGGCCCAGGCGCCGCCGTCGGACAGCATCGGCACGCGCGACATGCTCTCGATGCCGCCGCCGACGATGGCGCTGGCCTGGCCGGCCATGATCTGGGCTGCGCCGGCGTTCATGGCCTCGAGACCCGAGGAGCAGAAGCGGTTGATCTGCTTTCCGGGCACGCTCTCGGCGTAGTCCGCGTTGATCGCGGCCACGCGCGCGATATTGGCGCCCTGTTCACCGATCGGGCCGACGCAGCCCATGATGACGTCGTCCAGGATCGACGTATCCAGCGCGTTGCGGTCGCGCAGGCCGGCGAGCACCTGGGTCAGCAGGTTGATGGGCGTGATCGAATTCAGCGCGCCCCCGGCCTTGCCGCGTCC
>JAZBPJ010000182.1:0-16895 GCA_036351575.1 Lysobacterales bacterium
AAATGGTGCCGGCACGGTGACTCGAACACCGGACCTACGCATTACGAATGCGTTGCTCTACCAGCTGAGCTATGCCGGCACATTTCAGAGGGCGGCCAGTATATTCAAAACGCCCTGTATTAACAATAGCATGTTGATCTCCTGCGCTCGGCCGGCCGGATTTCCTACAGCCGAGTCCGCCTCTTGCCACTGACCCGCCCCGCTGCTCCATTGCACCATGAAAGCGCACGAATTGAACTGAAACACTAAGGAGGCAGCGCCATGGGCTGGAACGGCAAGGCGGCGATACCGGGATTCACCCTGCTGGAGTTGATGATCGCCATCGTCATTTTCGCCGGCGGCCTGGGCGCTTACGCCCTGCTGATGCTGAAATCGGTGCACGATACGGAAGCGAGCCTGCGGCATTCGCTTGCCGTTACCCAGGCGCAAGCCATGGCCGAACAGCTGCGGCAAACCCCGCACGCAAATGCACCGTCCCTGGATTCCGCGGGATCCGAGACCTGTCTGGACGGCTCGAGCTGCATGCCCGGAGCCATGTCAGGCGCCGCCCTGCGGCACTGGCAGGATCGACTGGCACAGCTGCTGCCGAACGGCAGCGGAACCGTCTGCAACGACTCGACACCCGACGACGGCAGCACCGGCGCAGACGCCTGCAGCGGCAGCGGCGAACTGGTCGTCAAGGTATTCTGGCAAGCGCCCGGAGCCGGGAGTGAACCGGCGGATTCCCGGCGCCGCTTCGTCACCGTCGTGGGGCTGCCCTGATGCCGCGGCGGACCCATCCGCTCGCGGCAGGTTTCTCCCTGATGGAACTGATGGTGGCCCTGTTCCTGACGGCGGTGATGCTGCTTGCAATGGTGCAACTGGTCAACGCGGGCGCCTCGACATCCCGCCTGCAGGATGAACAGGCGGATTTGCAGGACCGCCTGCGATTCGCCGCGGGTTCGATCTTCACCGCGATATCCGGGGCCGGATTTTCCCCGGAACCCTGGAACGCGGCATTCAACCGGGCTGCCATCGGCGCGGACAGCGGTGACGACGTGGTTTTTTCCAGCGACCGCCTGGTCGTGCGGACCTGGTCGGATCGCAACTGCTTCGATTCCTTCAATCCCGACCTCGACAGCTCGGGACAACCGCGGTTTTACATTCGCGAATCGGCTTTCGACCTGAACGGGTCGAATTTCCTGACCCGGGCCTGCCGTTACGGCCCCTCGCCCACGGGGCTCGTTACCCAGGTCCGGCGTCAGGGGCTTCTGGCCGGTGTCGAGGCCTTTCATTTGCTGTTCGGCGAGGACGTCAACGCCGATGGCGACATCGACCGCTGGGTCCGCGCCGGGCGGTGGTCAGACGAGCGTGCCATCAAGGGCATTCGGGCAGGTATCGTGCTGGTCGGCGAGGCCTCGGTGACCGAGCCACGGGTGCAATCATTTGAATTGCCGGGCGCCGAGCACCGCGGCGGCCGGGACGGAAGGCTTCGGCATGCCGTCGAGCTCGGTTATTCCATTCGGAGCCGCAGCCGATGACCGCCCGCGGCATGGCCCTGGTCAGCGGACTGCTGCTGTTAATGGCCGTCAGCGTTATCGCCGTGACGGCTGCCGGCAGCATGGCCCTGCAGCAGCGCCAGGCCGGCAACTTCGAGGATCGCGCCCGGGCCGCCTCGGGAGCGGACCTGGCCGCATCGTACGCGCAGGCCTGGCTGTTCGGCCGCGCCTGGCTGGAGCGTGAACCCGGCTGCGTTTCCCACTGCCTGCTGCCTGCCGGCATACATCACGGCGGCACGCTGCCCGATCAACCCGAATTCGAATCCGCGGCGTGGTGGCAGCAGCAGGGCGTGGCGCCCGTCACGGGACAGGAAGCCTGGTGGATCATGGAGGAAATCCATTTCGAGGCAGCGCCTGCGGATGCAGGCGCCGGTATCGATGGAATCGGCTACTACAGGATTCTCAGCCGCGGCGACGGTCGGCAGCCCGGCAGCACGGCTGTCAGCGAAACCATCGTCGCGCGCCCCTGGGGAGAAACGGTCGAAGCGAACCCATATCCGCCCGCCGAGCGCTTGATCGCGTTTTGCGATCGACTCGAGCCCGGCTTGCCTTGCGGAATACTGTCCTGGCGAAGGCGCCGCTGACCGTGCAGTCGAACCACGGCGGCGTGACGCTGATCGACATCATGGTGGCGCTGGCCATCTCCGCCGTTCTCTTGTCTATCGCCGTTCCCGCCTACCAGGGCTACATCGAGCGCAGCCACAGGGCGCAGGCCGTTCGTGTCTTGCTGGAAAGCGCGGCCTGCCAGGAACGAATGCGCGCCGGCTCGGGCTTCTACGACACGACGCGGTGTGCGATGCCCCGCGCAGAGGGCTACCGCTTCGAGATTCTTCCACCGAACAAGACTTCAACGCTTGAATTCCGCCTCGTTGCGATACCGGCCGGTGAACTTGCGGACGACCACTGCGGGGCGCTGTCCCTGGACCACGTCGGCACACGCAGCGCCGGCGCCGGAACGGATCGGGTCAGTGACTGCTGGGGCGGGCGCTAGCGCAGGCCGGGCGCGCTGCGGGGATCAATCAAGCCCTGGCGCGGCGCGGCATCGGAACTTCTTCCGGCACCGGCACGGCCCAGCCCGCCTGCACCGCAGGCCGGCGCGCGATGGCCAGGTACCAGGCAAGTGCATTGGGATAGTCATTGAGATCGACACTCTGGAACTCATGGCGCGCCGCCCAGGGCCAGATCGCGATATCGGCAATGGTGAATTCATCACCGGCGACGAACGGCCGGTTTTCGAGCTGGCGGTCCAGCACACCGTAGAGGCGATGAGCCTCGGCGCTGAACCGGTCCTCGGCGTAGGGCGACTTTCCCCGCGCGATCTTCAGGAAATGCAGCGCCTGGCCAAGCACCGGACCAAACTGCGATTTCTGCCACATCAGCCACTGGATGGTCTGCCAGTATCCCTCGCTGTTTTCGGGCAGTAATCGACCGGCTTTCTGGGCCAGGTACATCAGGATGGCGCCCGACTCCATCAGGCTTATACCGGTCTCCTGGTCGATAATCGCCGGTATTTTCTGCCCGGGGCTGATGCGGGTGAACTCGGGCAGCTTTTGCTCGCCCTTGCTGATGTCGATCTTGTGGACCCGGTATGGCAGGCCCAGTTCCTCGAGCGCGATGGAAACCTTGCGTCCGTTGGGCGTCGCCCAGGTATAGAGATCGATCATGGCTGCCTGTCCGGTCTGTTTAAGACTCGTCAATTATTCTGAATTGAAACGCGCAACGCCTTGGGCAGGGCGAACTCGACGTTCTCGGCCCTTCCGGAGAGTTCCGCGACGGTTTCACCTCCGGATTGCCTCAGGCGCTCGATCACGCCCTGAACCAGGCTTTCCGGTGCAGACGCGCCGGCCGTCACACCGATCGAGGAAACGCCGCGCAGCCATTCTTCTCGGACATCCTGCGCGCCGTCGACGAGATAAGCGGTGGTGCCGACTTTTTCCGCCAGCTCCCTGAGACGGTTCGAATTGGAACTGTTTACCGAGCCGACGACCAGCACCAGGTCGACCACGCCGGCCAGTTCCCTGACGGCATCCTGACGGTTCTGCGTCGCGTAGCAGATGTCGTCGTGCTTCGGCCCGGCGATGGCCGGAAAGCGCTTTTTCAGCGCCTCGATAACCGCGCTGGTATCGTCCACGGACAGCGTGGTTTGAGTGACGAAGGCGATATTTTCCGGCTGGTTCACTTGCAGCCGGTTGACGTCCTCGGGATCCTCGACAAGGAAGATGCTGTTGCCATGCTCTTCCGTCTTCAGCCACTGGCCCAGCGTTCCCTCGACTTCCGGGTGGCCGGCGTGCCCGATCAGCACGACGTCGCGCCCCGCCTTGCAATGGCGGGCCACTTCCATGTGCACCTTGGTTACCAGCGGGCAGGTCGCGTCGAACACCTTGAGACCGCGCATATTGCCGGCACTGCGCACGGCGCGCGAAACACCGTGCGCGCTGAAGATGACGGTCGCGCCGTCAGGCACCTGGCCCAGTTCTTCCACGAACACGGCCCCGGCCGCGGTCAGGCGGTCGACCACGAAACGGTTATGGACCACTTCGTGCCGCACGTAGATCGGCGCACCGAACAGCTCGAGCGCGCGCTCGACGATTTCGATCGCCCGGTCGACACCGGCACAGAATCCCCGCGGATTGGCGAGCAGTATTTTCATTGCACTGCCCTTTTATTGCGCATCGTCACCAGCACCATGTCCAGCAGCAGCAGGATTACGCCGCAGGTGATGGCGGAGTCCGCCACGTTGAACGCCGGATAGTGCCAGCCGCCGAAATGCACGTCGATGAAGTCCACCACGTAGCCGAGACGAACCCGGTCGATGACATTGCCGATGGCGCCGCCGAGGATCAGCCCCAGGCCCAGGCCAGTCATCCATTCACGACGCGGCAGGCGGATCAGCCACACCAGCAGCACCACGCTGACGACACTGGCGAGAACGATGAAAAACCAGCGCTGCCAGCCGCCTGCCCCGGCCAGGAAACTGAAGGCCGCGCCGTAATTGTGCGCCAGCGTCATGTTGAGCCATGAAAACACTTCCTGCGGGCGGTACAGCTCCAAGTGCTGGCTGACCATCTGCTTGGTCTGCCAGTCCGCGAAAACTACCGCGGCGCTGACGAACAACCAGGCCCAGCTGTACGGCGGAAACACGAACAGGCTGGACGAGCGCTGCGTTTGCTGCATGTCGGGCGTGTTCTCACTCATGTCATTCGGCGCTTTTCACCCTCGCCGGCGACGTTATCGACACAGCGGCCGCACAATTCCGGATGCTCGGGGTTCGAGCCGACATCTTTGCGGTGGTGCCAGCATCGCACGCATTTTTCAGCAGCGCTGCGCCGCACCCAGACACGGAACCCCGAGGCTTCGTAAGCGTCGGCCGGCGCAACGGCGCCGGGGCCGGCGATTTCGGCATCGGAGACAATCAGCAGGAATCTCAGTTCGTCGCCGAATTCCTCCAGCAATTCACGCGCCTCGTCGTTCAGCGGCTGCACGGTGACTTCCGCGTCCAGCGATCCGCGAATCTCCTTGCTCGCGCGGCGCGGTTCGATGGCCTCCTTGACACATTTGACCAGGCCGTTTGCCCGCGCCCAGAAAGCGGCGTCGTGCACCACGTTTTCTGACGGGTCGGGCGCCTCGTACCAGGTTTCCACCAGCACGCTTTGCTGGCGATCACCGGGCATATGCTGCCAGATTTCCTCGGCCGTGAAGCTCAGGATCGGGGCGACCCAGCGCACCATTTCCTCGAGTACGTGGTAAATCGCCGTCTGGGCGGAGCGGCGTATCTTGCTCTTTTTCTGCGTCGTGTACAGGCGATCCTTGATGATATCGAGATAAAAAGCGCTCATCTCGAAGGCGCAGAAATTATGTACTTTCTGGTATACCTGCACGAACTGGTACTGCTCGTAAGCCTGCTTAACCTCGGCCTGCAACGCGGCGGCGCGGCGAATGGCCCAGCGATCCAGCGGCAGCATTTCGTCGGGATCGAGCAGGTCGTTCCTGTCGAATTCGTGCAAAGCGCCAAGCAGGAACCGCGCCGTGTTGCGTATTCGGCGGTAGGCGTCGGCCACCCGCTTGAGGATCTCGTCCGAGACGGTCATCTCGCCGCGGTAATCGGCCGCGGCGACCCATAGCCGCATCACGTCGGCGCCCAGCGAGTTCATTACCTTGATCGGTGAGACCACGTTGCCGAGCGATTTCGACATCTTGCGCCCCTCGGCGTCGACCACGAAGCCGTGGGTGAGCACCTCGCGGTACGGCGCCGAGCCGTTTATCGCCACCGAGGTCAGCAGCGAGGACTGGAACCAGCCGCGGTGCTGGTCCGAACCTTCAAGGTAGAGCGCAGCCGGGCGTTCCAGTTCGTCCCGTTCATCCAGCACGCAGCGGTGCGTCACGCCCGAATCGAACCAGACGTCGAGAATGTCGCTGACCTGCTCCCAGTGGTCCGGGTCAACCCCGAGGCGGTCAAATATGCCCTGCGAATACCAGGCATCGACGCCCTCTTCTTCCACGATATCGGCCACGCGCTGCATCAACGCAACGGTCTCGGGATGAATGTCATTGGTCTCCGGGTCGACGAACAGCGGAATCGGGACCCCCCAGGTACGCTGCCGGGAAATGCACCAGTCCGGCCGGTTCTCGACCATGCCTCGAATGCGTTCCTCGCCCCAGCCGGGAATCCACAGGACTTTTTCGATTGCGGCCAGGGACTGTTCACGCAGGCCGGCTTTTTCCATGCTGATGAACCACTGCGGCGTCACGCGAAACGCAGTGGGCGTCTTGTGACGCCAGCAATGCGGGTAGCTGTGCTTGAACGATTCGTCCTTCAGCAGGGTGCCGTTGTCCCGCATGACCTCCAGCACGTGATCGTTCGCGGCCCAGACGAATTCCCCGGCGAATGTCTCGACATTGTCGTAGTAGACGCCGTCGGCGCCCACCGGGTTGTTCACGGGCAGGCCATAAACACGGCCCACCTGGAAGTCTTCTTCGCCGTGGCCGGGGGCGGTGTGCACGGCGCCGGTGCCGGCCTCGGTGGTAACGTGATCACCGAGGATGACGGGCACTTCCTTGTCATAGAAGGGATGACGCAAGCGCATGTTTTCCATCGCGGCGCCCGGCGCGAAACCAAGCTCCTCCACTTCCTGCATGCCGATCCGCGCGGTCACGGCCTCCAGCAAATCCCGCGCAACCACGATGTTCAGCATGCGCCCCCCGGCCCGGCCCCTGACCAGCACGTATTCCAGACCGGCGTGCAGGCACACGGCCTCGTTGGCCGGCAGCGTCCACGGCGTCGTGGTCCAGATCGGTATGCCGGTGAGCCCGGAGACGGTTGCGCCAAAAGCGCCCGCCAGCACGTCCGGGTCGGCCGCGGGAAACAGCACGTCGATGGCCGGGGACGTCTTGTCGCGGTACTCGATTTCCGCCTCGGCCAGCGCCGAACCGCAATCGAAACACCAGTTGACGGGCTTGGCGCCCTGTTCCAGGTGGCCGCCCTCGATGATCGAGGCCAGCGCACGGATCATGTCCGCCTCGTAACGGAAACTCTTGGTCGTGTAGGGCCGGTACCAGTCTCCCAGAACGCCCATGCGCCGAAAGCCGTCGCGTTGCAAGTCAATCTGCCGCTCGGCGTATTCCCGGCACTTCTGCCTGAACGTCGCTGCATCGACCTTGCGCCCGACCTTGCCGACCTTCTTTTCGACCTGCAGCTCGATGGGCAGGCCATGGCAGTCCCAGCCCGGCACGTAGGGAGAGCGGAAACCGGACAGCAGGCGGGATTTCACCACGATGTCTTTCAGGATCTTGTTTACCGCGTGGCCCATGTGAATGTCGCCGTTGGCGTACGGGGGGCCGTCGTGCAGCACCCACAGCGGTCGTTGCGCCGTGGCTTCCTGGATCTTTTGATAAAGATCCGCGTTCTCCCATGACTCGAGCATGCCGGGCTCGCGGTTGGCCAGGTTGGCTTTCATCGCGAATCCGGTATTGGGAAGGTTGATGGTGTCTTTGTAATCCATGTTGAACTCGTACCTGTCCGGACCGTGTCAGTCGGCCGGTTTTTCACTGCGTGCCAGGATTTCCCGGGCCGCCGATTCGTCTTTTTTCATTTGCACGACCAGCCATTCGAGGCAGTCGAAGTGCTCTTCTTCCCGTAACTTTGCCACAAATTGAACCTCGAGGCGCTTTCCGTAAATGTCTTCGTCGAAATCGAAAAAATGCACCTCCAGCAGGGGATCACCGCCGCCCACCGCGGGCCGCCGGCCAAGGTTTGAAACGCCGGGCAGCCAGGGACCCCCGTCAACGCGCGCCCAGGTCGCCAGCACACCGGTCAGCGGGCTGGGCTCGGAACGGATTCGCAGGTTTGCAGTCGGGTAGCCCAGCTTGCGGCCGAGCGCCTGCCCGTACACGACATGCCCGTCCATGCGGAACGGCCGCCCCAGCAAGCGGGCGGCGCCAGCAAAATCACCCGCCGAAAGACAGCCGCGCACGCCGCTGCTCGACACCCGCTGGCCGTCGCGCACCACCGGCGGGACGATATATTCCTCGAAACCGAACTCGTCTCCCAGCGCGCGCAGCGTGTCGGCATTGCCTTCCCTGCCCCGCCCGAAATGAAAGTCATGTCCAACCACGACGGCCTCGGCGCCCAGCCCGCGCACCAGCACCTGTTCCGCGAAAGCACGCGCTGAAAGTGCAGCAAAGACCTCGTCAAAACGCATCATCCAGGTCAGGTCGACGCCCAGGGAGCGAAGAATGGCCAGTTTTCCATGCACCGTGGTCAGGCGCGCGGGCGCTTTCTGAGGGCTGAAATAGGCAATCGGAAGCGGTTCAAA
The DNA here is from genome assembly GCA_036351575.1 of Lysobacterales bacterium. Classification (GTDB taxonomy): domain Bacteria; phylum Pseudomonadota; class Gammaproteobacteria; order Xanthomonadales; family SZUA-36; genus JABDPF01. The sequence continues at coordinate 8,351 of JAZBPJ010000182.1, forward strand.
GGTGACCACGGCAACTTTCCGTTCCGGCGAAGCCAGTTCACGGCATTGGTGCAGCAAGGCGTGGTGGCCGAGGTGCAGGCCATCGAAGTTCCCGATGGTCACCACCGACCCGCCGGGCAGGTGCCGGTTGCCGTTCGGGCCGGGTCGGTTTCGGATCAGTCGCATGGCGTGTTTTCGGGCCGCAAAAAAGCAATAGAGTATACCAGCCCGCCGGCCAAAACCCGACCGATAAGAGCCCTGCGGGGGTCAGGCCGAACCTTTTGCGAAATGGCGGGGGCGCAGTCCCGCCGCGAAGAGCGCCAGTGCGTAAACCGCCACACCGGTAGCGATCACGATGACCATGTTCATCGCCCGGGACGCGGCGGCGGCCTGCGCCCAGCCGCTCACCGGGCCCTGCTGCCACAGCAGGATGGCCGTCATCGCGGCGCAGGCCAGCCCGACAGCAAAAAGCACGCGGCCCCAGCCCGGCTCCGGCCGGTAGGCGCCCTGCCGCCGGAGCATGCGGTAAAGCAGGCCGGCGTTTATGTAGGCGGCGACCGAACTGGCCAGCGCCAGCCCCATGTGCGGACCCGTGAAGCCGATGCCCAACAGCGAACCGACGAATGCCAGGTTGAGCACCATGTTGGAAACCATCGCTATGATCGCTATTTTCACCGGCGTCTTCGTGTCCTGGCGGGCGTAAAATCCCGGTGCAAGCACCTTGACCCCGATAAAGCCGGGCAGGCCGGCCGCGTATGCCGCCAGGCTCAGCGCCGCCATTTCGACGTCCGCCAGTTCAAAGGCCCCGTACTGGAACAGCGTGATCAGGATCGGCTTGCCCAGCACGGCCAGGCCCAGCGCGGCGGGAATCGTAACGAGCATCGCCAGGCGCAGAGCCCAGTCCAGCGTGTGCGAAAAAGCCTCGGGGTTGTTGCGCGCGAACTTCTGCGAGAGGTTCGGCAGGATCACGGTCGAGAGCGCGACACCGAATACGCCCAGCGGAAACTCCATCAGGCGGTCAGAGTAATACAACCAGGAGACACTGCCGCTGACCAGGAACGTCGCGATAACGACGTCGAACAGCAGGTTGACCTGGGCGACCGAGGACCCGATCAAGGTCGGAATCATCAGCCGCATGACCTTGCGCACGCCCGAATGACGCCAGCCCCAGCGTGGCCGGGGCATGACACCCAGCCGCATCAGGGCCGGCACCTGAACGAACAACTGCATGAAACCGGCGGCCAGGACACCCCAGGCAAGCGCCATCACTGGAACCTCGAGGCGTGCGGAAAACAGGATGGCGGCGGTAATCAGCGAGATATTCAGGAGCGCAGGCGTCAGCGCCGGCACCAGGAACCGCTCGAAGGTATTGAGTATTCCCCCGGCCAGCGCCGTCAGTGAAATCAGCATCAGGTAGGGAAAAGTGATGCGCAGCATGTCGCCCGCCAGGCCAAACTCGGCGCGGCCCTCGAAATACCAGCCCGGTGCAAAAACCGCCACCAGGGCCGGGGCGGCGAGCACACCGATCGCCGTGATGATCAGCAGGATGGCCAGCAGCGTGCCGCTGACGTGGTCGATCAGGTCCCGCAGGGCGCGCCGGTCACCGCTGGCGCGCGCTTCGGAAAGAACCGGAACGAAGGCCAGGGAAAACGATCCCTCGGCGAACAGGCGGCGCATGAAATTGGGAATCTTGAAAGCCAGGAAGAAAGCGTCGGTCTCGCCGCTGGCTCCGAAATAGCGGGCGAAAACCATGTCCCGAACGAACCCGAGAATGCGCGAAGCGATCGTCGCGGTGCCGACCAGGGCCGTCGATTTAAGCAGTTTCAACGAAGTATCCCCGCGCCAAATGAAGCGGGATGAACAAACCGGCGGGACTTTTCTTGACTAAAACCACCAGAACTATCAGAATAGGCGGCTGATTTTTGCTTATTGATTATTGTTGGAGACATACCTTGGCTAACAGTTTATCAGCTCGTAAACGAGCCCGTCAGGCAGAGCGCAACCGCCGCCAGAATGCCAGCAAGCGCTCGCACGTCAGGACAGTGATGAAGAACGTGGTGCGAGCCATCGAGGCCGGCGACAAGAAAGCTGCCGAAGCCGCGTTCAAAGCCGCTGTACCGGCGATCGACCGTTCCGTTTCGCAGGGCATCATGCATAAAAACACGGCTGCCCGCCAGAAATCACGCCTGAGCACGCACATCCGCGCCATGTAAGCGGATGCGTGCCGGCCATGCTGGCACAACGTTATGCAATAGCCCCGGCAAAGCCGGGGCTTTTTTATGTTCATCGGCGGAAGCGGAACGGCGTAAGATCCCGGATATTTGCTGCGCAAATTCCGGGATGACGATTCTGCTTGCTGCGCAAATTCCGGGATGACGACTTTCTTATCCACTACCGTCACCCCGGAAAATGCGGAGCATTTATCCGGGGTCTTCTTCCAGAGACAGGCTTTTTCCAGCGGTTAAGAAAATCCCGGATATTTACTGCGCAAATTCCGGGATGACGACTTTTTTACCTACTACCGTCATCCCGGGCTTGACCCGGGATCTCCTTCAGGCGGGTCACCTGCCGCGCCGCCTGTATAGCCCACTTCCTGCTCAGCCCGGGCTTGTGCTTTTTCTTCCTCGATTCGTTCCAGTTCGTCGGAAACGCGCTGCATCAGCTCGTCCGTTCCGCTCTTCGTCACCGACGAGATCAGCGCCCAGGGCGCATCCCACTGGAGCTCAAAAACGACCCCCTCTGCTTTTTCGCGTGCCTCGTCCGCCGGCATCAGGTCGGACTTCGTAAAAACCAGCCAGCGGGGTTTTTCCATCAGTCCGGAGCCGAACTTCTCCATTTCCTTCTCGAGCTGACGGACCTGGGAGACCGGGTCCACGTCGATGGCGAGCGGCGCCAGGTCAACCAGGTGCAGCAGCAGGCGCGTGCGCTGCAGGTGCTTGAGAAACTGGATGCCCAGCCCGGTTCCCTCGGCAGCGCCTTCGATCAGGCCGGGGATATCGGCGATCACGAAGCTGCGCTCCACGTCGATCCGCACCACGCCGAGGTTCGGGTAAAGCGTGGTGAAGGGGTAATCGGCCACTTTGGGCCGCGCGGCTGAAACGGCGGTAATCAGGGTCGACTTTCCAGCGTTGGGAAAACCCAGCAGGCCCACGTCGGCCAGCACCTTGAGCTCCAGTTGCAGCTGCCGGGCCTCGCCCGCTTCGCCCGGCACGGTGCGTCGCGGTGCACGGTTGGTCGAACTCTTGAAATGCACGTTGCCGAGGCCGCCCTTGCCGCCACGCGCCACCAGCATGCGCTCGCCCTGCTGCGTCACCTCGCCGAGCAGTTCACCGGTTTCCTCGTCCGTTACGATGGTGCCGAGCGGTACGCGCACGACGATGTCTTCACCGCTCTTGCCGGTCATGTTGCGGCCCGAACCGCCCTGCCCGTTCGGTGCCTTGTATTTCCTCAGGTGGCGGAAGTCGACCAGCGTGTTCAGGCCGGAATCGCCTTCCAGGAACACGCTGCCGCCACGCCCGCCGTCCCCGCCGTCCGGGCCGCCGAAGGGAATGTATTTTTCGCGCCGAAAAGACGCGGAGCCGTTGCCGCCGTTGCCGGCGGTGACGGTGATACTGGCTTCGTCGACGAATTTCATGGGCCTATTCTACCGCCTGGATGAAAACATGGGGTCAGAGTAGCTCGGCTACTCGGCAGGAAGATTCCGGGTCAAGCCCGGAATGACGGTTTCTTTACTATCCCGTCATACCGGGATGAAAACATGGGGTCAGAGTAGCTGAGCTACTCTGACCCCGGTCTTTTCGGCAGGAAGATTCCGGGTCAAGCCCGGAATGACGGTTTCTTTACCATCCCGTCATCCCGGAATTTGCGCAGCAAACGGAGTCGTCATCCCGGAATTTGCGCAGCAAATATCCGGGATCAACCCAAATCCACGCCGCGGCGCAGCTGGTCGCGCTCCATGGATTCGAACAAGGCCTGGAAGTTGCCTTCGCCAAAACCCTCATCCTTTTTGCGCTGGATGAACTCAAAGAACACGGGGCCGATCATGGTCTCCGAAAAAATCTGCAGCAGCAGCCGCGGGTCGCCCTCCTGCGTCGAACCATCGAGCAGGATGCCGCGCCTGCGCAGCTCCTCGACCGGCTCACCGTGCCCGGGCAGGCGCTCTTCCAGCATCTCGTAGTAGGTATCGGGCGGCGGTGTCATGAACGGCGCGCCCCGCTCCTTGAGCCGGTCCCAGCAGGCCGGCAAATCATCGCAGATCAGCGCGATGTGCTGGATGCCTTCACCGTTGTACTGCATCAGGAACTCCTCGATCTGGCCGGTGCCCTTCGAGGCTTCCTCGTTGAGCGGGATACGGATCTTGCCGTCCGGCGCCGTCATCGCCTTGGACAGCAGGCCGGTGTACTCGCCCTTGATGTCGAAGTAACGGATCTCGCGGAAGTTGAACAGCCGCTCGTAGAAATCGGCCCAGTAACCCATGCGGCCGCGGTAGACATTGTGAGTCAGGTGGTCGATGTGCGTGAAACCGCAGCCCGCCGGACGGCGGTCGACACCCTCGATGAACTTGAAGTCGATATCGTAAATACTTTCACCGTCCTTGTAGCGGTCGATCAGGTACAACGGCGCACCGCCGATGCCCTTGATCGCGGGCAGGCGCAACTCCATCGGGCCGGTCGGAATGTCGATCGGCTGCGCGCCTTTTTCCAGCGCCAGGGCATAGGCCTTCTGCGAATCCGCGACCCGGAAAGCCATGCCGCAGGCGCTCGGCCCGTGCTCCTCGGCGAAATAGGCCGCGTAACTTTTCGGTTCGTTGTTGATGATGAAATTGATGTCGCCCTGGCGGTACAGGCTGACGTCTTTTGAACGGTGACGGGCCACCAGCGTAAATCCCAGCGTTTCGAATACCGGTTCCAGCACACCCGGCTCGGGCGAAGCGAATTCGACGAATTCAAAGCCGTCGAGGCCCATGGGATTTTCAAAGATGTCGGTCATGTGTTTTCTCCAGTGTCTCATTTTGATTATAGGAGCGCGTGCGCGCCCGCCGCAATTCAGCGCAACTGATTATCATTCAAATAATTTGAATTTGTGTTTCATTAAACAGGAAATTAAGATATATTTTAAACATACGTTTCATATTAACAAATATATTGGAACATCTGTTATGCGTGAATTGAGCCGCTCCGAGCGCCGCCTGCTCGACGCCATGCAGAAAGACACCACGCTGAGCCAGATCGACCTGGCCGAACTTTCTGGCAAATCAAGAACTTCCGTCTGGCGCTGGATACGCGAGATCGAGGAAGCGGGCGTGATCGAAAGCAAGGTCGCGCTGCTGAACCCAAAGGAGCTGGGCCTGAACATCCAGGTGCTGCTTTCCGTCACCATGGCCCGGCACTCGAAACAGACCCGCCGGGAATTCGAGGATCACGTGCAGACCCTTCCCGAAGTGATGGAGTGCTACTCGGTTTCAGGCGGGCGTGACTATGTTCTGCTGATCCTTTCCCGCGACATGGAAGCCTATAACGATTTCCTCAACAACCGGATTCTGGACCACCCGAGCGTGCACTCCGCCAGTTCCAGTTTTGCCCTGCGGCGCGTGAAATACACGACCGCGCTGCCACTGCAGGAATAAAAAATGAGCACACCCAGGACCATCATCGAGCCGTTCCGGATCAAGTCCGTCGAACCCATCCGCATGACCACCCGCCAGGAGCGCGAGCAGTGTATCCGCGCAGCGCATTACAACCTGTTCACCCTGCACTCCGATGATGTCCTCATCGACCTGCTGACCGATTCCGGCACGGCCAGCATGAGCGCCCGGCAGTGGGGCGCCATCATGGAGGGTGACGAATCCTACGCGGGCAGCCCGTCGTTCTACCGCTTCAAGTCCGCGGTGGAAAACCTGATGCCTTTCAAGTACCTGATCCCCACGCACCAGGGCAGAGCCGCGGAAAGCATCCTCTTCACGATGGTCGCCAGGCCGCACCATGTCATTCCCAACAACACGCACTTCGATACCACGCGAGCCAATATCGAGGCGCAGGGATCCGAGGCGGTGGACCTGGTCATAAAAGAGGGCCGCGACCCCGACTCCGAACACCCGTTCAAGGGCAACATGGACATCGAACGGCTGGACGCCTTCATCTCCGAGCGCGGAGCTGAAAACGTGCCGCTCTGCATGCTGACCATCACCAACAATTCCGGGGGCGGCCAACCCGTGTCGATGGAGAATATCCGCCAGACACGCGCGGTCTGCGACCGCCACGGCATACCGCTGTTCATCGACGCCTGCCGCTTCGCCGAGAATGCCTGGTTCATCAAGCAGCGCGAGCCAGGCTACCAGGACAAGCCCGTGATCGAGATCGTGCGTGAAATGTTTTCCCACGCCGACGGCTGCACCATGAGCGCCAAGAAGGACGGGCTCGCCAACATCGGCGGCTGGCTGGCCATGAACAGAGAGGACTGGGCTGTCGATTGCCGCAACCGGCTGATCCTGACTGAAGGGTTCTCGACTTATGGCGGGCTGTCCGGCCGGGACCTCGAGGCGATCGCCGTCGGTCTGGAAGAAGTGGTGCAGGAAGATTACCTGAGATACCGCATCGCCTCCACCGAGTACGTGGCCCGTCATATTTCTGAAACCGGGGTTCCGATCATGAAGCCGGCCGGCGGGCACGCCGTGTACATCGACGCGCGCCGCATGCTGCCGCATATTCCGCCGCTGCAGTACCCGGGCCAATCACTGGCCGTGGAGCTGTACAAGGAAGGCGGCATCCGCGGCTGCGAGATCGGCACCGCCATGTTTGGCCTGCATCCCGACGGCTCTGAGTCTCCGGCGCACATGGACCTCGTGCGCCTCGCGATCCCGCGACGCATGTACACGCAGGCCCACATGGATTACGTGGTCGAGGTGATTGCCAGTGTCCATGAGAACCGCGATAAGCTGCGCGGCATGAAGTTCATCCGCCAGCCGAAGGCCCTGCGGCACTTCACCGGGCGCTTTGACTACGTCTGAGGGGTTTCCAGGCTGAGATCGACCATCAGTTCGTTGGCGAGATCTTCCAGTTCCTCCCGCAGCTTGTCGGTATCCGTCGCGGCCGGAATGAACACCTTGGCGTGGGCGAGGAACAGGCGTTCACCGGACATCGACGCGCTCTGCACGGTCGTTTCGAGTTCGTGCACGTTCACGGCGTGACGGGCCAGCACTTCGGCTATGTCATGCACGATGCCGGGCCGATCCTGGCCAACCAGCTCCAGGGCGACTGCGCGCGTGTCGTCATCTGCGCCGCCGCCGGGGCAAGTCCTGGCGAGGACGTGAATTCCATCCGCTTTCAGTGCGCTCAGCGCATCCAGGAACGCATCGCTGCGCTCCTCCGGCAGTTCAGCGAGCAGGATTCCGGCAAACTGGCCGGCCAGCGAAAGCATGCTGCTCTCGGTCCAGTTGCCGCCGTTGCTGGCCAGTACATCGGACAGTGTTTCGACAATACCGGGCCGGTCGTCACTCAGCACTGACAGCACGATGGATGAATTCATGAAATTTTCCTGGGCTCGTTCGTTTACTCAAAAACAGGGTCAGCTATGGTAAACCATAATGCTTGCCGGGAGTATGCCGCCACGCTCCTATGCACCCTCGCCCGAATCTGCGAGCGATCACAGGCCGGTACAGCTTCGACTTTGATTTTTTTCTGCAGCAGGCATTGAAATTCCATTGATTTGAATCAATCTTGAGGCATCTTGATAGAGAGATAATGTGAGATTAATTTCGTCAACACTTGGCAGGAGTCAAAAAAAATGAAATTCAAAGCAGTCCTTGGAGCAGTTTTTCTTTCCGCGGTTTTCGCCGCGCCGGCAATGGCGCTGGAAAAAGGCGACATGATCGTCCGTGCCGGCTGGACCACCGTCAGCCCGAAAGGCAATAACCACAGCGTGGTCAACGTCGATTCCGGCAGTTCGCTGGGAATCAACTTTGCATACATGCTGACCCCGCACTTCTCGGTCGAAGTGCTCGGCGCCTATCCCTTTGAGCACGACATCAACCTGAACGGCGGCGGAAAAGTAGCCAGCACCAAGCACCTGCCGCCGACGGTTTCGCTGCAGTATCACTTCATGACCGACAAGACCTTCAAGCCCTACGTCGGCCTGGGCCTGAACTACACCACGTTCTTCAGCACCAAGACCACCGGCGCGCTCGAAGGCACCAAGCTGACGCTGGGTGACAGCTTTGGCCTCGCCGGCGAAATCGGCGCGGACATCATGCTGGAAAACAACTGGCTGCTGAACTTCTCGGCCCGTTACATGGACATCGACACCAAGGCCAAGCTGGACGGCGCATCGCTTGGCGACGTCAACATCGACCCCTGGGTGTATACCTTTGCAGTCGGTTACAAGTTCTGACAAGTAATACAGCGGGCGCGTCCCGCAATAAAAAAGCGGGCCCTGAGCCCGCTTTTTTTGTGTTTGAAAAATTACCAGTCGCGAACCATGCAGACGGGGCAGCGGACCTGGCCGCGGAAAAACTGCAGGCCGTTCCGGTCGGTCATTTCGGGGCTCGCCGGCACGACAACGATGGAAGCGC
>JAZBPJ010000183.1:0-15048 GCA_036351575.1 Lysobacterales bacterium
ATGGCTATAATGTCGGGAATCATTCTCAACAAGGCAGTTTCATGAACCAGCAGTCCGTACAGCAATTCGTCGATGAAAAATGGGACGATTCCATCGTTCCCGAGCTCGTGGAGTACATCCGCATTCCCGCCAAGTCGCCCGCTTTCGATCCCGACTGGGACAAGAACGGCTTTATCGAGGAGGCAACGCAGCACATTTTCAAATGGTGCGAGCAGCAGCCCGTTCCGGACATGAGCTGCGAGATCGTGCGCCTGCCCGGCCGCACCCCGGTCATCCTGATGGAGATCCCCGGCGAAGGCGACGATACGGTGCTGATGTACGGGCACCTCGACAAGCAGCCCGAAATGACCGGCTGGTCGGACGGCCTCGGCCCCTGGGAGCCGGTGATCCGCGATGGCAAGCTCTACGGGCGCGGGGGCGCCGACGACGGCTACGCGGCCTATGCCTCGCTGACCGCGCTGATGGCGCTGCACCGCGAGGGCATTCCGCACGCGCGCTGCGTGGTTCTCATCGAGGCCTGCGAGGAATCCGGCAGCTTTGACCTGCCCCACTACATCGACCACTTGAGGGACCGCATCGGCTCGCCCTCGCTCGTCGTGTGCCTGGACTCGGGCGCCGGCAACTACGAGCAGGTCTGGCTGACGGTCTCGCTGCGCGGCATGGCTTCGGGCACGCTGCGCGCCGACGTGCTCAGCGAAGGCGTGCACTCCGGCTACGCATCCGGTTTCGTGCCGTCCAGCTTCCGCATCCTGCGCCAGTTGATCAGCCGGCTCGAGGATGAAGGCAGCGGGCGCATCCTGCCGGACTACCTGCAGTCAGACATACCGGAGCAGCGCCGGGAACAGACCCGGCGCATGGCCGAAACGCTGGGCGACGAGGTCGAACAGGCCTACCCGCTTTGCGAGGGTGTTCAGCCGCAGGGGGACAACCTTTACGAACGCATTCTCAACCGCACCTGGCGGGCTGCGCTGTCGGTGACCGGCGTCGACGGCATGCCGCCGCTGGAGTCTGCCGGCAATGTGCTGCGCCCCTACTCCGCGCTGAAACTCTCGATGCGGCTGCCGCCGACGGTGGACGGCGAGCAGGCCACGATACTCATGAAGGAAACGCTGGAAGCCGAGCCGCCGCTGAACGCGCAGGTCACCTTCGAACCGGATCACGGCGCCACCGGCTGGAACGCGCCGGAGGTAGCGCCCTGGCTGGAAGCATCGCTGAACAAGGCCTCGCGGGCGGCGTTCGGTAAAGACGCGATGTACATGGGCGAGGGCGGCACCATCCCCTTCATGGCCATGCTGGGCGAGTTCTTCCCCGCGGCCCAGTTCGTGATTACCGGCGTGCTGGGGCCGAAATCGAACGCGCACGGACCCAACGAGTTCCTGCACATACCCTACGCAAAGAAACTGACGGCCTGCGTGGCCCGGGTGCTGGCCGATCATTTCGAACGGGAGAAATGAAGCCAGGGGCTGTTGACAGGCCCTGGTCACGAATCTTCAGTCCGCGCAGTGCTCCGCCTGGTGACAGAACACACCGCTTCCGGCGCGTTCGAGCTGGATGGTCGCGTGGCTGATGTCAAATCGAGCTTGCAGGTCGTGGGCGACCGCGCCGAGAAACTCGTCGCCGTCCGGGTATGTATCCATGACCAGGTGCGCCGTCAAGGCGGTGTCCGTGGTCGACAGGGGCCAGATATGCAGGTCGTGCAACTCAGCCACCCCCGGCAGGTTGGCCAGGTAGTCGCGGACCGCTGCGGCGTCGACGTTGCGCGGCACGGCGTCCACGGCGAGGTTCAGCGAATCACGCAGCAGGCCCCAGGTGGAAAAGAAAATCGCAGCGGCAATCAGCAGGCTGATCACCGGGTCGATCCAGTTCCAGCCGTATAACAGGATCAGCACGCCGGACAGCGCGACGCCCAGCGAGATGCCGGCATCCGCCGCCATGTGCAGGAAAGCGCCGCGAATATTCAGGTCCACGTTTTTACCCGAAATGAAGAACAGCGCCGTGACGGTATTGATCACCACGCCGATGCCGGCCACTACGACGATCGTCATGCCGGCCGGCTGTGCGGGTGCGAACAGGCGGTTGGCGGCCTCCCAGCCGATTGCGCCGACAGCCCCCATCAGCAGCAGGCCGCTGAACAGCGAGGCGATGATCGTCGCGCGCGAGTACCCGTAAGTCCGGTGGAGCGAGGGCTTCTTCTTGGCCAGTGCGGCAGCGCCCCAGGCCAGCAGGAGGCCCATGACGTCACTGAGATTGTGGCCGGCGTCGGTGAGCAGCGCCAGTGAATCGGATAGCAGTCCGAACACGGCCTCGACGATCACGAAGCCGAGATTCAGCACGACCGCCGCGGCAAACGCGCGGTTGTAATCCGGCGGTGCGTGGTGATGGTGATGGTTGACTTCGCGATTCAATTGATTTTCCGCAAAAGAAAGTTCCTTGATTGTACCAACCCCGGTCTTTTCTCTTTAAAATTGTTTTGCAATCCTCAGACAATCAGCCGCGCGACACGGACCGTGCGGTAAAAGCACCGCCGGCACAGGAGCAAACCTGCTGCGGCCGGCAACCATGCACATTCGAGGTAGAAACCCATGACTGATACTCCACGCATCTGGTTCAACGGCGAACTGCGCCCTTCGGAAGAATGCACCGTTCACATCGCGAGCCACGCACTGCACTACGGCTCATCCGTATTCGAAGGCATCCGCGCCTACGACACGCCGAACGGAACGCGAATCATGCGCGGCATGGATCACATGAAGCGCCTGAAATACTCGGCGGACGTCTACCGGATGCCGATGGACTACTCCGTCGAGATACTGCACGCGGCGATGTGCGAGACGATTCGGGAAAGCGGGCTGAAAAGCACGTATATCCGGCCGATCATCGCACGCGGCAACTGCGGCCTGGGCGTTGTGCCCAAGGACATGAGCATGGTCGATACCGCCATCATGGTCATGCCCTGGGGGGCTTACCTGGGCGAGGACGGCCTGAAAAACGGCATCGCCGCCTGCATTACCTCCTGGTCGCGCCTGGCGCCGAACACGATGCCACCCGGGGTGAAAGCCGGCGGCAACTACCTGGTCAGCCAGTTGATCGGCCTCGAGGCCCGCGACCGCGGTTTTGTCGAGGGTATCGGGCTCGGGGTGGACGGCCTGCTCAGCGAGGGTGCTGGAGAGAACATTTTCCTGGTCAAGGACGGACGTTTACTGACTCCGCCCGCGGCGGCGATGATCCTCAGCGGCATCACCCGCGCAAGCGTCATGACGCTGGCAGCGGATATGGGCATCGACACCTTTGAAACCTCCATTTCGCGTGAACAGATCTACGGCGCGGACGAGGTGTTCATGACCGGCACCGCCGCCGAGGTCACCCCGGTCCGCCAGGTCGACCACATGATCATCGGTGAAGGCGGCGCAGGCCCGGTCACGAAAAAACTGCAGGATGCATTTTTCGGCCTGTTTGAAGGCCGCACCGAGGACAAGTGGGGCTGGCTGGAGCCGATCGAGGGCTGAATCCCCGTCGTCAACTGACACTTTTTGTCACCCAAACTGACCCGTAGCGGCCATCCGGCCGCTACGGTTTTTTTGCGACCTGGCCATGAAGCTTATAACTAAATGTTTTTTCGAGCTATTTTTTTACCGGTCAACAGTGGCATATCTTTTGCATTAAATTAACTGCTAGAAACTAACTGACTGGTAGCAGTTAGCGGGAACAAAACCCGGGGCCTCGCCCCTCATTTGCCCAATCGAGGCCCCGGGTTTCCCATTTCCTCTTTGTTTTCAGCCAATTGACAAAACCAAGCCGTCCGCGCGGTCGCGGCGGCCTGTTCATTCGCTGGTTTCTGCCTGGATACCGGCCGCGGACGGGCCGGGTACGGCTTACAACGGTACGACGTTTTCGGCCTGCGGGCCTTTCAGTCCCTCACCGATCGTGAATTCGACCGCCTGCCCTTCCTGCAGGGTCTTGCGACCGTCCATCCGGATCGAGCGAAAATGGACAAAAACATCGGCTTCACCTTCGCGGGAGATGAATCCGTACCCTTTGGCATCGTTGAACCACTTGACGGTTCCTCGAACAACTTCTGACATGACACTGACTCTCGCTGTAAAACCAGGAAAACGTGCGCCCCTGCCGGGTGCACGTTTTCAATAATGCATGTGGATTTTTACAATCGCGGGTCAGCGGACAAGGCGATTTCGGTGCTCAGGAAACACTCTTGATGATATAGCCGCCCGACTTGGCGTCGTGTTCCAGCGTCAGCAGGCCTTTCGACTCCATGTCCTCGAGCATTTTTCCGAACGACCGGTAGCCGTGGTAACTCTCGTTGAAACCGGGCTTGCGCCGTTTCAGGGCCTGCTTGACCATCGAGCCCCACAAGGTGTCCTCGTCGCCCCGTTCACTGACCAGGTCGTCGATGGTCTCCAGTACCTGTTCAAAGGCTTTTTCCGCGCGCCGTTCCTGCCTCGAGCGCCGCCCGTTTTCGTCCGATTCACGCCGCTCGCCGGACGGTTTTTGCTCGGGCTTCCTGCGCTTTGCCGCCCGGATCAGGTCGTCGTAGTAAATGAACTCGTCGCAGTTCGCGATCAGCAGGTCGGATGTCGAGTTCTTGACCCCGACGCCGATCACCAGCTTGTTGTTTTCGCGCAGCTTGGAAACCAGCGGTGAAAAGTCCGAGTCGCCGGAAATGATCACGAAGGTATCGACGTGCTCCTTGGTGTAGCAGAGGTCCAGCGCATCCACGACCATGCGGATATCGGCCGAGTTCTTGCCGGACTGCCGAACGTGCGGAATTTCGATCAGCTCGAACGACGCTTCATGCATGTCCGCCTTGAAACCGCGATAGCGTTCCCAGTCGCAATACGCCTTCTTGACGACGATATTGCCCTTGACCAGGAGGCGTTCCAGCACCTCGTTGATTTCAAACCGTGCGTAATTGGCGTCGCGCACGCCCAGCGCGATGTTCTCGAAGTCGCAGAACAGCGCGAGATTTTTTGTATCGTTACTCATGGAACCACTTACTTGAAGGAAAACTCATTTTACGCGATTCACGGACGGCATGCTTGGTTCGATACCGTTATGATGCATCCATGCAATCATCAGAAATTTCCAGCACCCCCTACGATGGCCTCGACCCCGACACGATGCTGCGGGCGATCGACAGTACCGGGCTGGTGACCGACGGGCGCCTTCTGGCGCTGAACAGTTACGAGAACCGCGTGTACCAGGCCGGGGTCGAGGACGCCGACCCGGTCATCGTCAAGTTTTATCGCCCGCAACGCTGGACGGATGAGCAGATCCTGGAAGAGCACGCGTTCGCGCTCGAGCTCGACGAAGCCGAAGTGCCGTTGATTCCGCCATCGCTGATCGACGGCCGGACATTGTTCGAGAACGCCGGTTTCCGTTTTGCGCTGTTCCGCCGCCAGGGCGGCCACGCCCCGGAGCTGGAAGACCGTGACACGCTGCGCTGGCTTGGCCGCTTTATCGGCCGGATTCACGCCATCGGCGGCTCACGGCCCTTCCTGCACCGTCCCGCGCTGACCCCGGCGGCTTTCGGCCGCGACTCGATCGACTTTCTGCAAAGCGGCCACTGGGTTCCGCCACACCTGGAAAACGCATTCGGCAGCCTGGCCGAAGACCTGATGACACACATCGATGCGGCGTTTGAGCGCGCCGGGAAATTTCGATCGATTCGCCTGCACGGCGACCTGCACCCCGGCAACCTGCTGTGGCGTGACGGACCTTTTTTCGTCGACCTGGATGACTGCCGCAGCGGGCCCGCGATCCAGGACCTGTGGATGCTGATCTCCGGCGAACGGCTTGAAAGAGAAAACCAGCTGCAAACGATCCTGGAAGGCTACTTGCAGTTCTGTGATTTCGATCGCGCCGAATTGCAGCTGGTCGAGGCATTACGGACTCTGCGCATGCTGCACCATGCCGCGTGGCTGGCGCGCCGCTGGGAAGACCCGGCGTTTCCCGTCGCCTTTCCATGGTTCGATGACGGCCGCTACTGGGAAGACCTGGTGCTGGGTTTGCGCGAACAGCTTTCCGCGATGCAGGAGCCTCCGCTGGAACTGACGGTGTGAACGCGATGGCTGAAGAAATCAGGACCGGGCGCCTGGTGTTGCGCCGCCTGGCCGAGTCGGACCGCGGCTTGCTGCTGAAAATCTGGAATGACCCGGACTTTATCCGTTTCGTTTGTGACCGCGGCATCCGTACCGAGAATCAGGCCCTCGAAGCCATGCGTGAAGGCGTCCTTCTGCTGTGGGCTGAACACGGTTTCGGCCCGTACCGGGTGGCGCTTGCCGACAGCGGCGAAGCTATTGGCATCTGCGGCCTGTTCAAACGTCCGCAACTGGACGAACCCGACATCGGCTATGCCTTGCTGCCGCAATACTGCGGCAACGGCTACGCTTTGGAAGCGGCAGCCGCCGTGCGCGATTTCGCACGCGATGGAATGAAGCTGAAAAGGATCGCGGCCATCGTTTCACCGGAACATGAGAAATCCATTCATCTGCTGGAGAAGCTGGGCATGTCGCCGGAAGGGCCGATCCGCATGGCCGGCGAGGAGCAGGATACCCTGCTCTACAGCATGGCATTGGATTGATTTTCAGTAGTGCGGCGGCGGTTCGTACCCTTCACCCGAGGCTGCCGGCGAACTTGCCGCGACGTCCTCGATCTTGGCCGCCAGTTCCGCCAGGCGCTGCGTCAGCCGGAGGATTTCACGGTCCTGCCGCGCGACCACCTCGTTCAGGCTCTCGATCAGGTCGTCCTGGAACGCCAGGCGGCTTTCCAGGTCGTCGATGCGTTCCCTGTCGCTGCGCTCGTTCATTCCGGTTTCGGCGGCTCCCACAACTCGACCCGGTTGCCGTCCGGATCGACGAACCAGCCGAAGCGGCCGTAGTCGGCTTCTTCACGGTTGTCGAGCACGACGGCTCCGCCCGCCGCGACATTTTCCAGCGCCGCATCCAGGTCATCCACCACCAGGTTGATCATGTGCTTTTGCCCGGACGTGCCGAAATACTCGGTTGCGGACTCGAACGCACTCCATACCGTGAAAGAACCCCGGGGCATTTCCAGCGGTGAGAAACTGGTGCCGTGCGCCTCACCCCAGGACTCGATCTCGAAACCCAGGCTGTTGGCGTACCATTCGGCCAGTTTCGCCGGGTCCTTTGAGCGGAAAAAGATTCCGCCGACACCCAGAACACGTCCCCTGTTGTTTTCGTTCATCTCATACTCCCGGTTTGCGATTATCTTAACCTAGGTTGGAGGGACGAGACCCTTCTCCGTGCCGCTTGCGGGGAAATGTGCGTTCTGGAGGAGATCCCGGATAAGCGCTACGCGCTTTCCGGGATGACGTTCCATTATTACCGTCATCCTGAACTTGATTCAGGATCTTCTCAGGCGCGGGGGAAGATCCCGGCTTTAAAGCGGATCAGATACCCACCAATGGCTCAGCCGCCCAGCCGCTCCCAGAGTTCCCGGCCGGCCTTCGCCCGGTTCAGGGTGTAGATATGAAGGCCCGGCGCACCGCCCTCCAGCAGGCGTTCGCAAAGCCGGGTGACAACGTCCAGCCCGAATGCCTGCAGGGCGCCCATGTCGTCCCCGAAACCTTCGAGCCGACGCCGGATCCACTGCGGAATTTCCGCGCCGCACATGTGGGAAAAGCGCGCCAGCTGACGGTAGTTGGTAATCGGCATGATCCCGGGCGTGACAGGAATGTCGATACCCGCTTTCTCGCAGTCATCGAGGAAGCGGAAATAAGCATCCGGGTTATAGAAGTACTGCGTGACGGCGCCGTCCGCCCCGGCATCGACTTTCTGCTTGAAGAACTTCATCTCGGAATCCGGTGAATCCGACTCGGGATGAAACTCGGGATAACAGGCCACTTCGATATGGAAGGCGCCGCCGAATTCCTTGCGGATGAACGCGACCAGTTCGTTGGCATACTGGAACGGCCCCGGGCCCTCCAGGCCGTCGGGCCGGTCACCGCGCAGCACGACCAGGCGGCCGATCCCGTTTTCGCGGTAACGTTCGAGCAGCCCCCTGAGCATCGCTTCACTCTGCGCCATGCAGGAAATATGGGGAGCGACCGGGATTCCCGTACGCCGGTCGAGGTTGAGCACGGTCTCACGGGTCGCGTCCAGAGTCGAACCACCGGCACCGAAGGTCACCGAGAAGTACTCCGGCGACAGTGCTTCGAGTTCCGTCAGCGTCGTGTTCAGCGCGTCCTTCTGCGCCGCGGTCCGCGGCGGAAAAAATTCAAATGAAATTCTGGGCTGTTCGGACACGTCGGTTTCCCGGAGCTGGTGCGGCGGCGGCAGCGCCGCCGCCGCAATTCAATCCTCAGTAGCGGTAGTGGTCCGGCTTGTAAGGGCCTTCCACCGTGACGCCGATGTAAGCGGCCTGCTTCTCGGTCAGCTCGGTCAGCGAAACGCCGATGCGCTCGAGGTGAAGGCGCGCGACTTTCTCGTCCAGGTGCTTGGGCAGCACGTAGACCTGGTGACCGTAACGACCGCCGTTGTTCCACAGTTCAATCTGCGCCAGCACCTGGTTGGTAAAGGAATTGGACATCACGAAACTCGGGTGACCGGTGGCGCAGCCGAGGTTCACGAGCCGGCCTTCCGCCAGCAGGGTAATGCGCTTGCCGTCCGGAAACTCGATCTGGTCGACCTGGGGCTTGACGTTTTCCCACTTGTACTTCTTGAGGCTGGCGACATCGATTTCGTTGTCGAAATGACCGATGTTGCAGACGATGGCCTGGTGCTTCATCGCGGCCATGTGCTCGTGCGTGATGACGTGGTAGTTGCCGGTGGCGGTCACGAAAATATCCGCCCTGGGGGCTGCTTCTTCCATGGTCACCACGCGGTAGCCCTCCATCGAAGCCTGCAGCGCACAGATCGGGTCGATCTCGGTAATCCAGACCGTTGCGCCAAGGCCGCGCAGGGACTGGGCGCTGCCCTTGCCCACGTCGCCGTAACCGGCAACCAGGGCAATCTTGCCGGCCACCATCACGTCGGTGGCGCGCTTGATGCCGTCGACCAGCGATTCGCGGCAGCCATACAGGTTGTCGAACTTGGACTTCGTCACCGAGTCGTTGACGTTGAACGCGGGGAACGGAAGCTCGCCGTCCCGGGCCATCTGGTACAGCCGCTTTACGCCCGTGGTCGTTTCCTCGGTCACGCCCTGGATGTGGCTCAGCGCACGCGTGTACCAGCCGGGCCGGGTATCCAGCCGCTTGCGGATCGAGTTGAACAGCGCGATTTCTTCCTCGCTGCCGGGATTGTCCAGCACGGAAGGATCCTTTTCGGCCTTCGACCCCAGGTAGAGCAGCAGGGTCGCGTCGCCGCCATCATCGAGGATCATGTTGGCGAAGTCCTCGTCGCTTTCACCCGGTCCCCAGTTGAAAATCTGGTGGGTGAACTCCCAGTACTCGTCCAGCGATTCGCCCTTGAAAGCAAACACCGGGGTTCCGCCCGCCGCGATCGCGGCCGCGGCGTGATCCTGCGTTGAGTAAATGTTGCAGGAAGCCCAGCGCACTTCGGCGCCGAGTTCTTTGAGCGTGTCGATCAGCATGGCCGTCTGGATGGTCATGTGCAGGCTGCCGGCGATGCGAGCGCCCTTGAGCGGCTGGCTGTCACCGTATTCCTCGCGCAAGGCCATCAGGCCGGGCATCTCGGCCTCGGCAATGGCCATTTCCTTGCGGCCATAGTCCGCCAGGCTGATATCGGCAACGTGGTAGTCGCCGGTCTTCAAAGGTTCGATTACTGCATTCATTGGAATTTTCCTCCGGAATTCGTTTGCGCTTACAGGCCTGCAGCGTCGCGCAGGCGCTCGGCGTGATCGGTGTCTTCCCAGCGCACTCCGAGGTCCTCACGGCCCATGTGGCCGTATCTCGCCAGCGGAAGGTACATCGGTTTGATCAGGTCCAGCGTCTGGTTAATGAAATAGGGTCGAAGATCGAACTCCTCGCGCACGATTCGCTCGATGGCCGTAACGGGGACTTTCTCGGTGCCAAACGTCTCGACGCTAACCGAGGTCGGTTCAGCGACGCCGATTGCATAGGACACCTGGATTTCGACGCGGTCGGCCAGGCCGGCGGCGACGAGGTTCTTGGCGACGTAACGGCAGGCATAGGCAGCCGAACGATCCACCTTCGAAGGATCCTTGCCGGAGAATGCGCCGCCGCCGTGGCGCGCGATACCGCCGTAGGTATCGACGATGATTTTGCGCCCGGTCACGCCGCAGTCACCCACCGGGCCGCCGGTCACGAAGGCGCCGGTCGGGTTGATGTGATACTTCGTATTGCCATCCAGCCATTCCGCGGGCAGCACAGGCTTGATGATTTCGTCCATCACCAGTTCACGCAGTTCAGGTTGCGTGGACTCGGCGCTGTGCTGGGTCGAGAGCACCACGGCCTCGATCCCGACCGGCCGGCCGTCTTCGTAACGAAACGTCACCTGGCTCTTGGCGTCGGGCCGCAGATGATGGCGGCCGTCATCCGTCGTGCGGCGCACGAGGCTCTGACGCTTGACCAGCTCGTGAGCGTAATAAATCGGCGCGGGCATCAACACGTCGGTTTCGTTGGTGGCGTAACCGAACATCAGTCCCTGGTCGCCGGCGCCCTGGTCCTCGGGCCGCTCCCGGGAAACGCCCTGGTTGATATCGGAGGACTGCTTGCCGATGATATTCATCACGGCGCAGGTGTGCCCGTCAAAGCCGACTTCGGACGAGTCGTAACCGATATCGACGATCACCTTGCGGATGATCTCTTCAAGGTCCACCCAGGCTTC
Source organism: Lysobacterales bacterium (assembly GCA_036351575.1). Lineage (GTDB taxonomy): Bacteria > Pseudomonadota > Gammaproteobacteria > Xanthomonadales > SZUA-36 > JABDPF01. Next base: position 10,785 of record JAZBPJ010000183.1, read on the forward strand.
CGTGGTGATTTCGCCGCCCACGATGGCGACGCCCGTCTTGATAAAGGTCTCGCATGCCACGTGTGCTTTTTTATCCTCGGCCAGGATGGCGTCCAGCACGGCGTCCGAGATCTGGTCGGCGACCTTGTCGGGGTGCCCCTCGGATACCGATTCGGAGGTGAACAAATAGCTGCTCATGGTTCATTTCCTCTTGTGGCCGGCAGTCGCCCGGCCCGATCAACATAAAAAACGGCACCGTCGCGATGGGCGGCGCCATGAGACTGAAACCAGTCAATACATCTTTCAATCAAGATATAGAGATATATTGTAGCGGAAACAACCCTTCATGGCAAAGCATTCGATTGACATATGTCGCTGGCCGAGTGGCCGCTTTGAATCTAGAATTGACCAGCAAAGCGCCCACCCCGATCAACGAGAATCAAAATGCACCGAACCATCGCCCAGGCGGCCGTAGACAATTTTCTTGGCAACGCCGCTTCCTGGTACAAGCTGACCATCGTTTTTTTCCTGCTGCTCAACCCCATCGTTATCGTTACGATGGGAACGTTCGTGGCGGGCTGGCTGCTGGTCGGCGAGTTCATTTTCTGCCTCGCCATGGCGCTCAAGTGCTACCCGCTGCAGCCCGGCGGTCTGCTGGCGATCGAGGCGGTGATCATCGGGCTCACATCGCCCGACACGGTGCTGCACGAGGCCGAGGCGAACTTCGAAGTCATCCTGTTGCTGATCTTCATGGTGGCCGGCATCTTCTTCCTGAAAGACCTGCTGCTGTACATCTTCACCAAGATCATGATCCGGGTCAGATCGAAGATCATGCTATCCCTGATGTTCTCGTTCACGGCCGCGTTTCTGTCTGCTTTTCTCGATGCGCTGACGGTGACGGCCGTAATCATCACCGTGGCGGCCGGGCTGTTCGCCGTTTACCACAAGGTCACATCGGGCAAGGGCTTTGATGCCGACCATGACCACGCGGACGATACCGGTATCGGCGAAGAGACCCACTTTGACCTTCAGCAATTCCGCTCCTTCCTGCGCAACCTGATGATGCATGGCGCCGTGGGTACCGCCCTGGGCGGCGTCTGCACAATGGTAGGGGAACCGCAGAACCTGCTGATCGCCCAGGTGGCCGGATGGGAATTTATCGAGTTTTTCGTGCGCGTCGCCCCGGTGAGCATGCCCGTTCTGGCGGTAGGATTGCTGACCTGCGCAGCAGTCGAGAAGTTCAGGGTTCTGGGTTACGGGACGGAAATGCCGGAAGCCGCCCGGCGCATTCTCGAGGAATATGACCGGATCGAGGACGAGAAACGCACACAGCAGCAAAAAGCTGCCCTGGTGGTGCAGGCCCTGGTTGCGCTGTTCCTGATTGTCGCCCTGGCGTTTCACTGGGCCGAGGTGGGCCTGATCGGCCTCGCTGTCATCGTGCTGGCCACGGCGTTTACCGGGATCATCGAGGAGCATCGCCTCGGACACGCCTTTGAAGAAGCGCTGCCTTTCACCGCCCTGCTCGTCGTTTTCTTCGCCATCGTCGGCGTTATCCACGACCAGCACCTTTTCCGCCCGGTGATCGAGTACGTGTTCACCCTGCCCACGCACAGCCAGGTCCCGGTCTTCTTCCTGGCCAACGGCGCGCTCTCGGCGATCAGCGATAACGTCTTCGTCGCCACGGTGTACATCACGGAGGTCTACGAAGCCCTGCAGGCCGGCGAAATCACGCGCGAGCACTTTGACCTGCTGACCATCGCCATCAACACCGGCACGAACATTCCGTCCGTGGCCACACCGAACGGGCAGGCGGCCTTCCTGTTCCTGCTCACCTCCGCACTGGCCCCGGTGATCCGGCTGGGTTATGGCCGCATGGTCCTGCTGGCGCTGCCGTACACTCTCACGATGACGCTGACGGGCCTGCTGGCCACCATGTTCCTGCTATAGAACCTCGAGAACCTGGGGCCGGATACACAATTTCAATTGTGTATCCGGCCCCGAAATTGACCCCTAAGTTTCGTCCCGAATTCCCTTACCAGTCCCCCGAATTATCCATGGAGGCCCAGGGCTCTTTGAGCGGCCGTGGCTCACCTTTTTGCAGCAACTCGATCGAAATACCGTCGGGCGATCGCACGAAGGCCATGCGGCCATCGCGCGGCGGCCGGTTAATGACCACGCCGCCGTCAGCCAGTCGGCGGCAGGCCGCGTAGATATCCTCCACTTCGTAAGCCAGGTGTCCGAAATTGCGGCCGCCCGTGTACTCTTCCGGGTCCCAGTTGTACGTCAGCTCCACCTGCACATCCTCCTGCCCGGGCGCTGCGAGGAAAACGAGCGTGAAGCGCCCGGCCGGCACGTCTTTGCGCCTCACCTCGGTAAGCCCCAGCAAGTTGCAGTAGAATTCCAGCGAAGCGTCCAGGTCGGTGACCCGGACCATGGTATGCAGATATTTCACGGCTTTTCTCCGATATGCAGGATGGAGCAAACCCTAACACGGATGACGTCATGAACGACGAACCTGAAAGTCCGCGGGCCCGGCTGTTCCGCGATGCGGCGACCCTGCAGCTGAAACTGATCGCTGACGGCTTTCGCGACGCCCTGCTGATACCGATTTCTCTGGTAGCAGCGCTGATCGGCCTGGTGCGGGGCGGAGAAGACTGCGATCGCGAGTTTCGAGAGGTGCTCAAGCTGGGGCGCCGCAGCGAACGGTGGATCAACCTGTTCGGGCATCAGCGGCCTCTCGGCGTGGGCAACCCGGCCGGGTCGATGGACAGAATTCTCGAGCAGGTCGAAACGATCGTGGTCGAACAATACCGGAAGGGGAACAGCGCCGCCGAGGCCCGGGAAGCGGTTAACAAGGCGGTTGAAAAGATATCTTCAAAAAACAAGAGTTCAACTGACCCGCAATAAACGCTTCGCTCTCGCGGACAACAAAAACCGGGGTCAGAGTAGCTCGGCTACTCTGACCCATTGTTTACCCGGGAAAAAAGTTTAAAGACTGCATTTCTGCGAAGAACTGACGGTTAATGACTTTAGGTACTTATGCACTTCGTTCTCCGCGGTTATGGTCTGAGTCGCTCCGTGCGAAGCCTTAAATGTGCCGGGCATGGATAACCGGAGAGATCGTCATGAAGCTGCGCTACAAGATTACGGCTGTCATATTCCTTTTTTTTGCGCTTTCCATTGCCGCTCTGGCCCTTGTAATCAGTCACACTGAAGATTGCGGGCCCGCACAGCCCTATTCAGGCGATAGCGCAACGATGAAAGCCGTCATTTACCGTTGTTATGGCTCTCCGGATGTCCTGGAGGTCACCGAGATCGAAAAGCCGGTTCCGGCCGCCGATGAAGTTCTGGTCAGAGTAGAGGCTGCGGCGGTCAACCCGCTGGATTGGCATTACATGAGGGGCACGCCCTACATCGTACGACTTCTCGGCAGCGGACTGGGCGCGCCGACCAACCCCCGGATTGGCGTTGATTTCGCCGGCACGATCGAGGCAGTTGGAAGCGAGGTCACCCGATTCAGGCCCGGGGATGATGTATTCGGCGGTGCAACAGGAGCGTTCGCGGAGTACGTCACCGTCAATGCGGAACGGGCTGTCGTTCACAAACCAGCCAATATAAGTTTCGAGCAGGCAGCCTCTGTCACGATAGCTGGAACAACCGCGCTGCAGGCTCTGCGAGACACGGGCAAGCTCGAAGCAGGGCAAAAAGTACTGATCAACGGTGCATCCGGGGGTGTAGGGACATTTGCCGTGCAGATCGCCAAGGCACTTGGCGCCGAAGTAACCGGTGTCTGCAGCACACGGAACCTGGACCTGGTGCGCTCTATCGGTTCAGATCACGTTTTTGACTACACCCGCGAGGATTACACGAAAAGTGACCGGCGTTTCGACGTAATCATCGACATGGTTGGAAACCATGGTTTGCTGGCAAACCGGGACGTGATGACTCCCGCAGGCATCTACGTCGGAGTCGGCGGAACCGTCGGAAACTGGGTCGGGCCATTGACAGGACCACTCAAGGCCATGGCATTGACACCGTTCGTCAGCCAGGAGTTCACCGGTTTCCTGGCGCAGCTCCGCCAGGAGGATCTTCTTTTCCTGGCGGATTTAATGGCCCAAGGCAAGCTGGTTCCGGTAACGGGAAGTCGGTTTTCTCTGGATGAGGTGCCGGAGGCGATCCGTCTCTCCGAGGGGGGACACGCACGTGGAAAAATTATTGTCACGAGCGATTGACCGGCATCCACGCTCCCTTTGGCTCTAAGCAACTGGATAGTTTGTTGATGTTC
>JAZBPJ010000184.1:0-6158 GCA_036351575.1 Lysobacterales bacterium
ATATCCGGGATCTTCCTGACCGGCTGCAAGACCCCGGATCAAGCCCGGGGTGACGGCGATGGGGAAGTGCGTCATTCATGGGTGACGGGAATGTTGGGTTCATCGGTTAGTATGACGCCATGACCGAAAAAGTCCGCATCGACAAGTGGCTGTGGGCGGCGCGCTTCTTCAAGACGCGCGCCCTGGCGCGCGACGCCGTCAAGGGCGGCAAGGTGCAGATCGAGGGCGTGCGCGTCAAGCCCGGCCGCACGCTGTCGGTGGGCGATACGCTGACCATCCGGCGCGGCGAGGACGAGTACGTCGTCACCGTCGAGGACACCGGCGACCGGCGCCTCTCGGCTTCACTAGCGGCTGAAAAATATTCCGAGGACGAAGCCGCCCGGGCGCGCCGCGAGGCCGCCGCCGAGCAGCGCAAGCTGGATTGGCAGGCGCGGCAGGACCGGGCGCGCCGGCCGGACAAGCGCCAGCGGCGGCAGATCAGGCGTTTTACGCGGGGTGATTGAGTCGGCTTGACGGGGTCTAGATCCCCATCGCCCACTTGATCAGGAACTTCGCGGTGAAGCTGAGCATGCCCAGCGCCAGCACCAGGAACAGCACGAAGGTGCCGAGTTTGCCGGCCTTGGACTGCTTGGCCAGGTCCCAGACGATGAAGAGCATGTAGGCGATCAGCAGCCCCAGCCCCCAGGTCATCCCGAAATTCGAGATCTGTTGTTCCGTCAGTCCAAACATCGTCTACTCAGCCGGCCGTCGCAACGCCGCTTTTTGACGTCACATTGAAAAATCATGGCGGGGCCGGGTTTCAAACCGGCTGAAAAGCTTCAACCGCCGTCATCAGAAAATGGGGACTGGCTAAAGTTCCTTCAACTCGTACAGCAGGGCCAGCGCTTCGCGCGGGGAGAGCGTGTCGGGGTCGATGGCTTCGAGCTTTTCGCGCAGCGCGTTTTCGCGTTCTTCCTCTTCGACCGCGTGCTCGTCGTAAACGCCCTGGTCGAACAGCCCCAGTTGCGGGCCGTCCATGCGCTGCTGCTGCTCCAGCAGGGCCAGGTGCTTGCGCGCCTGTTTCAGCACCGCGGGCGGCACGCCGGCCAGCGCCGCCACCTGCAGGCCGTAACTCTGGCTGGCGGGCCCGCGCTCGACCGCGTGCAGGAACACGATGCGGTCCTTGTGCTCGACCGCCCGCAGGTGCACGTTGGCCACCGAGGGTTCTTTCTCCTCGAGCTTAGTCAGCTCGAAATAGTGCGTGGCGAACAGCGTGTAGGCGCCCACGCGCCGGGCCAGGTACACCGCGCTGGCCCAGGCCAGGGCCAGGCCGTCGTAGGTACTGGTGCCGCGGCCGATCTCGTCCATCAGCACCAGGCTGCGGCTGGTCGCGTTGTGCAGGATGTTGGCGGTCTCCGACATCTCGACCATGAAGGTGGAGCGGCCGCGCGCCAGGTCGTCACCGGCGCCGATGCGGGTGAAGATCCGGTCGATCGGGCCGATCCGCGCCGCCGCGGCCGGCACCCAGCTGCCGGCGTGCGCCAGCAGGACGATCAGCGCGGCCTGCCGCATGTAGGTCGACTTGCCGCCCATGTTCGGCCCCGTGATGATCAGCATGCGGGTCTCTTCGTCCAGCGTCGTGTCGTTGGGCGTGAACGGCTCGTCCTGCACCTGCTCGACTACCGGGTGGCGGCCGCCGCGGATGTGCAGGCCTTCCTCGTCGACCAGTTCGGGGCACACCAGGTTGAGCCGGCCGGCGCGCTCGGCGAAGGCGCACAGCACGTCCAGGCGGGCCAGGCCGGCGGCCATCTCCTGCAGCGGGCCGATGCGGTCCAGCAGCCGCTCCAGCAGCTCCGCGTACAGCTGCTTCTCGCGGGCCAGGGCGCGCTCGCGGCTGGACAGCACCTGGTCTTCGAAAACCTTCAGCTCCTCGGTGATGTAGCGCTCCGCGGACTTCAGCGTCTGGCGGCGGGTGTAGGCGTCGGGCACCAGCTGCGTGTGCGTGTGCGTGACCTCGATGAAGTAGCCATGCACGCGGTTGTAGCCCACTTTCAGGCTGGAAATGCCGGTTTTTTCCCTTTGCTCCTGCTCGTAGTTCAGCAGGAACTCGCCGGCGTTCTCCGACAGCGCCCGCAGTTTATCGAGTTCCTCGTCGTAGCCGCCTCGAATGACGCCGCCGTCGCGGATCAGCACGGGCGGCTCGTCGATGACGGCTTTTTTCAGCAGTTCGTGCACGTCCGGGAACTCGGCCAGGGTATCGACAGCTGCCCTGAGCTCGGTATCGGCCGCCGCGGTGATGGCGTTCAGGCGCGGCAGCGCGGCCAGCGCGTGGCGCAGCGTGGTCAGGTCCCTGGGCCGCGCCGACTTCAGCGCGACGCGCGACAGGATGCGCTCGGCATCGCCCACGCCGCGCAGTTCGTCGCGGTAGGGCTCGCAGGCGTGGCCGGCCAGCAGGGCGCCGACCGCCGCGTGCCGGCGCGCCAGGCGCTCGCGGCTGCGCAGCGGGTTGCCGATCCAGCGGCGCAGCAGGCGGCCGCCCATCGCGGTGACCGAGCTGTCCATGATGCCGACCAGCGTGTGCCGGTCCTCGCCGCCCATGCTGGTCTCGATTTCCAGGTTGCGGCGGCTGATCGCGTCCAGGTGCAGGAATTCGCCGGCCTGCTCGACCTGCACGCCCTGCAGGTGGGGCAGGGCGGTACGCTGGGTCTCCTGCAGGTACTCCAGCAGCACGCCGGCGGCGCTGACGGCCAGCGGCCGGTTTTCGAGACCGAAGCCGGCGAGGTCGGCGGTGCCGAACTGCTCGCGCAGCAGTTTTTCGCAGGTTTCCGCTTCGAACTTCCAGGGCGCGCGTTTTTTTATGCCGCGGCTTTTTTTTACGTCGAATTCGCTGCTTTCGTCCACCAGCAGTTCCGCCGGCTGGAGCCGCTCGACCTGGGCGTCGACCTCTTCGGCCGTGTCCAGTTCGCGCACCCGGAAACGGCCGGAGGCCAGTTCCAGCCAGGCCATCGCATAGCGGCCGTCAGCCACGGCCAGCGCGGCCAGCAGGTTTTCGCGGCGCGATTCCAGCAGGGCTTCCTCGGTGATGGTGCCGGGCGTGACCACGCGCACCACCTTGCGCTCGACCAGCCCCTTGCCCGGCTTGACCTCGCCGACCTGCTCGCAGATCGCGGCAGATTCACCCAGCCGCACCAGCCGGGCCAGGTAGTTGTCCAGCGCGTGGTGCGGCACCCCGGCCATCGGGATCGGGGCGCCGCCGGACTCGCCGCGGGTGGTCAGCGTGATGTCCAGCAGCTTCGCGGCCCGGCGCGCATCGTCGTAAAAAAGCTCGTAGAAATCACCCATGCGGAACAGCAGCAGGGTGTCCGGAAAATCCGCCTTGACGCCGAAATACTGCTGCATCAGCGGCGTGTGCGTTGCTTTTCCGGCTTTGGCTTTGGACGCGGCGGGCGGTGACATCCGCTGAAGTGTATCGTAATGTCAGGGTGCGCCCAAAACAGAAAACCGAAACGAGGCCCGATGCCCCGATGAACGACCGAACGAGCGACTCGGCCCTGGCGAAAACCGTCGCCGGCCTGTCCGAAAAACTGCTGCGACGCCGCCTGTCGCTGGCCACCGCCGAGTCCTGCACCGGCGGCTGGATCGCCAAGTGCTGCACCGACCGGGCCGGCAGTTCGGCCTGGTTCGAGCGCGGCTTCGTGACCTACAGCAACGCGGCGAAGCACGACCTGCTCGGTGTCGATGCGCAGGTCCTCGAGCAAGCCGGCGCGGTGAGCGAGATCGTCGCGCGGCAGATGGCGGCAGGGGCCGTCAGCCGCTCCGCCGCGGATGTTTCCGTGGCCGTGACCGGCATCGCCGGCCCGGACGGCGGCAGCGCGGACAAGCCGGTCGGCACGGTCTGGTTCGGCTGGTCGCTCAAAGGCGCGGTCAGCACGGACTGCCGCGTGTTCGATGGCGACCGCGACAGCGTGCGCCGCCAGGCCGTCGCGCACGCCCTGGGCGGGCTGATCGACCGCCTGTGAGCCGCCCGGCGCGCAAACGCCTGTTTTTTGCGCTGAACCCGGACGCCGGCGTTCGCGAGCAGGTCGCCGCGCTGCAGCGATCCTGCGGCGTCGAGGGCCGCGCGGTGCCGCCGGCCAACTTCCACGTCACGCTGGCCTTCCTCGGCATGCAGGACGCGGCCGTCATTCCGGCCGTGCGCGCCATCGCCTCCGGCCTGCATTTCGAGCCCTGCACGGTCGCGCTCGACCAGCTCGGCTGCTTTCGGCGCGCCGGCGTGCTGTGGCTGGGCGCCGGCACGGTTCCGGCCCGCCTGCACGGCTTCCAGGCCCGCCTCGTCGAAGCCCTGCAGGACGCCGCAATCGGGCACGACCCCAAGCCCTGGAAACTGCACCTGACGCTTTATCGCAAAATGAGAACGCCGCCCCCGACAATGGATTTCGAAGCAATCAGGTGGCGCCTCTCGGGCTTCAGCCTGGTTGAGTCGGTCAGCGTCAACCGCGGTGTCGAGTACCACGATATCGCGCAATGGGGCGGCGGCGAATAGGACAAGCGCCACGGCCGGTGTAGGAAATAATCGTGTGCCCGGAAGCGGGGCTGAAGCGCCTCGCGGGGCTGTGTCATAATTGCGTGCAATTCGCGCCCGGGGCCGTCCCGGCCCGCGCTGAAAATAACGCCGAACGAAACGGAGAGGAACATGGACAACAACCGGAAACAGGCACTGGCATCGGCCCTGCAGCAGATCGAACGCCAGTTTGGAAAAGGCGCGATCATGCGCATGGGCGACGGCACGGCGGCGGAAGGCATCGGCGTGGTTCCGACCGGCTCGCTGACGCTGGACATGGCGCTGGGTATCGGCGGCCTGCCCCGGGGGCGCGTGGTCGAGATTTACGGGCCGGAGTCCAGCGGCAAGACCACCATGACCCTGCACGCGATCGCCGAATGCCAGAAGATGGGCGGGACGACCGCCTTCGTGGACGCCGAGCATGCACTGGACCCGCTGTATGCCGAGAAGCTGGGCGTCAACGTCGAGGACCTGCTGGTATCCCAGCCGGACACCGGCGAGCAGGCCCTGGAAATCACCGACATGCTGGTGCGCTCGGGCGCGGTGGACATGGTGGTGGTCGACTCGGTGGCCGCGCTGACGCCCAAGGCCGAGATCGAGGGCGACATGGGCGATTCGCACGTCGGCCTGCAGGCGCGGTTGATGTCGCAGGCCCTGCGCAAGCTCACCGGCAACATCAAGCGTTCCAACTGCATGGTCGTTTTCATCAACCAGATCCGCATGAAGATCGGCGTGATGTTCGGCAGCCCGGAAACCACCACCGGCGGCAACGCGCTGAAGTTCTACGCCTCCGTGCGCCTGGACATCCGCCGCATCGGCGCGCTGAAGAAGGGCGACGAAGTGGTCGGCAACCAGACCCGCGTGAAGGTGGTGAAGAACAAGCTGGCGCCCCCGTTCAAGCAGGCCGAGTTCGAAATCCTCTACGGCGAGGGCATTTCCCGCGAAGGCGAGCTCATCGAGCTGGGCGTCAAGCACGGCATCGTCGACAAGTCCGGCGCCTGGTACAGCTACAACGGCGACCGCATCGGCCAGGGCAAGGAAAATGTGCGCCAGTTCCTCAAGGACAACCCGGAAACGGCGGACGAGATCGATAAGAAACTCCGCGCCGAGCTGATGCCCGAAAAGGCCCCGCGCCCCGCGCCTGAAGCACCTGCCGTCGACTGAGCATGGCGGACCTGCCGGATACCGGCGCGGCGCAGCCGAAAAAGGACGAGCCCACGCCGGCCCGGATGCGGGCCTACGCTTACCGCCTGCTGGGGCGGCGCGAGTACAGCGTTTTTGAGCTGGGCCAGCGGCTGCGCCAGAAGTGGTCTGAATTCGAGCAGATCGACGCGCTGGCCGATGAACTGCTCGAGGCCCTGCAGGACGAGAACCTGCTGTCCGACGAGCGCTTTGTCGAATCCTTCGTTCGGTCCCGGGTGAACCGTCACCAGGGGCCGCTCAAGATAAAAGCCGCGCTGCGCGGCAAGGGCGTCTCCGACGCGCTGGTTTCAATGGAGCTGGAGGCGCGCTCCGGCGAATGGACCGGCCTGGCCCAGGAGTGGCTGGAGCGCAACCACTCCGGCCCCGTCGATTTCGATACCCGCAAGAAACTCTACCGCCGCCTGGCCAGCCGCGG
>JAZBPJ010000185.1:0-11097 GCA_036351575.1 Lysobacterales bacterium
GAAGTCGCCATGCAAACCGTCACGGCCAGCCGCCCGCAGACCAGGGGCATCAGTACCGCCAGTTCCTCCGCAGACAGCCTGGCCGCGCGGTTGTAACCCCCCAGCATGGCAGCGGCCGCGGCGAGGGGTTCCGCCCGCCCCATCATCAGGTACGCCAGGCACACGGCGACTTCACAGATGCGCGGGTTGAAACAGGCGTCGCCGAAATCCACGAAACCTGCGACGCGCTCGCCGCGCAGGATGATGTTTTCCGGGTTCGCATCGCCGTGAATGACCTGGCAGGGCAAGTCCGGCAACTCATCCGCTGCCGCGTCCCACAAATCGAAGGCCCAGGTCACCAGGGCCCGCAGGCCGCGGTCGCGAATCGATTCCGCCTTGTCGCGGTGCATGCCGGCGCGCGCCAGTTCCCAGGGGTGCCCCCGATAGGCGCCGGGATGATCAAAGCCCGCCAGGGCATTGTCCAGTGAGGCCAGGCTGCGGCCGATATCGGCGAGCAAAGCGCTGCTCCGCTCGCCACGGTGCTCGAGCAGTTCACCGTGCACGAAACTCAGCAGCCGGGCGCGGTGGCTGCCGGGCAGCGGGATCCGGACCGGTGATTCGATGCGGCCATCATGATCAGGCAGGATGAACGGCAGCCCCAGCTCAAAACCGCTGTCGCGGACATGTTCCAGCATGCCGAATTCCAGGTCAGCGGTTTCCTCGGCGGTGTGTTCGTCCAATGCTTTGAATACGTAGTGTTCACCGCCGGGCGTCAGGACACGGTAGTTCAGGTTTTCACCCCCCAGGCGCTCAAGTCGGCCCTCGATCCCGTGGTTCTGCATGAGCCAGGCGGAAATGGCCGATTCGAGTTTCCCTGTATCCATGATGGCCCCACCTCGCAACATGCCCGTGCGGAATACCGCTAGAATACGGCACTTTGAAAGACTTCGCTGAAAACACGGAATGAACGGACTGCGACTCGCCGGCATTGCCCTTTTCCTGCTTTGTGCGGCGCCGCCGGCGCGCGCCGCCGATTTACAGGCGCAGGCGTTGGTGAATACCTTCGACAGTCACTTTCAACAACTGGTGACGCGCGAGAACATTCCGGGCGCGGCCTACGCGATCGTCGGTCCGCAAGGCGCGATTCGGATCGAAACGACGGGATACACCGACACGCAGAGCCGCCAACCGGTTGGCGCGAACACCGTGTTTCGCATCGCCTCGGTCTCGAAAACCTTTGCCGGAGGCCTCGCCGGTCTGCTGGCAAACGAGGGCGCGTTCAACTGGGACGATCGCCTGCAAGACCATGTTCCCGGTTTCAGCATCGCCGGCGACGTCAGCCTGATCCGCGTTTCGCACGTGGTCGGGCAGAGCTCGGGACTGATCCCCCATGCCTACGACAACTATATCGAGGACGGCTTTCCGCTGGACCGCATCCTCGAGAAATTCCGCGGCCTGGACTACCTGTGCGAACCGGGCACCTGCTATTCCTACCAGAACGTCCTGTTCAGCCTGATCGGCACGGTGGTCGAACACAGCACGTCGAGCGGATACGCCGAACTGATGCGCGACCGGATCTTCGAGCCCCTCGGCATGAAAAATGCCTCGGTGGGTATTGAGCCCCTGCTCGAAAATCCCGACCATGCCCGCCCGCACGTGAAATCACGCGGCGCCTGGCGCCCGGTCGCCGTTGAACCCGACTACTACCGCGTGGCGCCGGCCGCAGGCGTCAACGCGAGCATCGACGACCTGTCGCACTGGCTGATGGCGCAGCTGGGGGCCTACCCGCACGTGCTGCCGCCTTCTGTCGTCGAGGCCGTTAGCACCCCGCGTGTACGGACGAAACGGGACCTCAGGCGCCGCCATTGGCGCGACCTGATCTCGGATGCGCATTACGGCCTGGGCTGGCGTATCTACACTATCGGTGACGAGCAGATCGTTTACCACGGCGGCTGGGTCAGGGGGTTTCGCGCGGACATCGCCTGGTCGAAAAACCGCGGAATCGGGATCGCCATCCTGATGAACGCGGAAAGCCGGGATATCGGCGAACTGACCACGGCGTTCTGGCGTGAGGCATTCGCCCGTCTTGACGAGCGGACACCGATCGAAACCGCGGAGCCGGTGGCAGGACTGTCCGTCAGGACTCCACCGGCGGCACGCGAATCCACTCCTTGAAACGCGTACTGAGAATCCTGAAGTCCTCCACGTTGTCGGCGTCCAGGCTCAGGCCGCCGAACGGCGAAATCACGATGCGGACCGGGCCGCCCAGCACCTCGCTGCAAATCTCCTCGGTGCGCCGGGCGCTGTTGCCGGCCCGGAGTTTTTCGTAAAAGCGGCTGCCCGACCGTTCGGCCATCAGCGTGGCCTGCATGCGCAGTGACATCCACGCCGCCTGCCAGCCGCCTTTCTGGCTGAGAAAATCCCAGACCAGGGCCAGCACGTTTTTCAGCTTTTCCGCCTTGCGGTGTTCGAAGCCGGTCTGCAGGAAGGCCTGGTTTGCCAGCGTGCGCGGGCGGCCCACGTAAATATTGGCCAGGCGGACACGACAGTCGGAAAAATTGACGTAGGGGCGCTTGATTCCCGGCTTGCCGTCCTCGGGGTAGTACTGCTTCAGCGACGCCTCCTCGGACACCCCGCAGAGAATCGCGTTGCCGGTCTTCGACTCGCTGTCGATTTCGGCGCAGCGCGCCACGAAGTCGTCGACGGCCTCCGTGGTGAGCAGCGGCAGGTCGCAAGACACGGCAAGGACCGGGCGCATGGGGTCATCGCGACGGCCATGCTGCCGCTGAAACGCTTCTGATGCGTAAACCGCCGCCCAGGCGTTCTTCATCATCTTGCCTTCCTGGGGAACCAGGGAAATCCGCGCAGAAATGCCGTCCAGGACCGGGCGCAGTTCCTGTATGGGGCCGACGACGAACACCTGGCCGACCGATTTCGAGTCGAGCAGGGCCTCGACGACCCGCCGGACCAGCGCCTTTCCGCCGATCTCGAGAAACGCCTTGTTGCGCCCGAGAATCAGTCGATTCGGGTTCTGGTGCGTGCCGGCCAGGACGATCGCGTCCAGGGGTTCGGGGTAGGCGGCACTCGGCGTATTGAGTCGGTTTTCCATTCCAGGTTCATGACCAGTCGGTTACGGCAAAAATGCCACGAAGCACGGCATGCTTCAACATAAAAAACCGGATATTCACAGGATACGGGAAAGCAGGCCTTCGCACTCCGGGCAAGATCTGCAAATTTCAGTGGCGCGAGCGGGACAAACCTTAATTTAAGCTTAATTTATACATTAAATTCAATGATTTATCGCATTGTGGCCGCTATCGAAAGCCGATATTATCCGGCTTGACATGAATCCACGCCGCGCAACGCGGGATGAAACCAAGCATTCTTTCAACGCAACGGGAAATAACACGATGAAATCAAGAACCCTGGTCACTTATGCAGTCTCCGCCAGTCTGCTTGCCGCTGTGAGCCTGGCTTCCGCCGCCGAGCCCATACAGCCCATTGAAAAACCGCAAGGCCTGGACGCCGGCCAGGTGGAACTGGGCAAAAAGCTGTATTTCGAGCCGCGCCTTTCAAAATCCGGCATCATCTCCTGCAACACCTGCCATAACCTGAGCATGGGCGGCACCGACAACATCGTCACGTCGGTCGGTCATGGCTGGCAGGAAGGGCCGATCAATTCGCCAACGGTTCTGAACTCCAGTTACAACGTCGCCCAGTTCTGGGACGGCCGCGCGCAAGACCTTAAAGAACAGGCGGGCGGCCCGATCGCCAATCCGGGCGAGATGGCTTTTTCGCATGAACTGGCCATCGAAGTGCTGTCTTCCATTCCCGAGTACGTGGCGGAGTTCGAAACCGTCTTCGGTGCGGGCGAAATCACCATCGACGAGGTGACTACCGCGATCGCCGAGTTCGAAAAAACGCTGGTGACGCCGAATTCGCGCTTTGACCAGTGGCTCAAGGGTGACGCGGATGCGATCACCGAGAAGGAACTGGCGGGTTACGAGCTGTTCAAGAACAGCGGCTGCGTGGCCTGCCACAACGGCCCCGCCGTCGGGGCCAACTCCTTCCAGAAAATGGGCCTGGTCCAGCCGTACGAGACCAGCAACGAGGCCATTGGCCTCGCCGGCGTGACGGGCGACGACCTCGACCGCTTCAAGTTCAAGGTGCCCACGCTGCGCAACGTCGAATTGACCTACCCGTACTTCCACGACGGCGGCGCCGAGACCCTGGCCGAAGCCGTCGACCTGATGGGCAAGCTGCAGCTCGGCCGGGCCTACAGCGCCGAGGAGACGGACATCATCGTGGCGTTCCTCGAGACCCTGACCGGTGAGCAGCCGCAGATCGTGCTGCCCGTCCTGCCCCCCTCTACCGAAAAGACGATAAAACCCGTACCCTTCGAGAAATGAAGGCATTGATACCGGCTCTTTTCATTTTTATGTCCGTCACGGCCTCAGGGCCCGCCCCAGCGGCGGGTCCCGAGGCCCGGTTCGCCCGCCTCGCCCTGGACTGCGTGCACCGCGAATACCCCAACAAGATCGCGCACGTCATGCAGAGCGACGCCGATGCAGGCACGCCCGCGTCGCTGCACCCGGTTTTTTACGGCTGTTTCGACTGGCATTCGTCCGTGCACGGCCACTGGCTGCTGGTCCGCCTGCTGCGCACGGCGGGTGACGAACTGCCGCCGGAACTGCGCACGGAAATTGCCGCTGCGCTCAACAAAAGCTTCACCGCCGAGGGCATCGCGGCGGAAGTCGACTATTTCAGGGCCGAGGGACGAAAAGCCTACGAACGCCCCTACGGCGTGGCCTGGTTCCTGCAGCTGACCGCGGAATTGCGCGAATGGAACGAGCCGCTGGCCCGAAAATGGCTTGAAATCCTGATGCCGCTGGAACGCGCCGTCACAGAGCAGATCAAGGCCTGGCTGCCGAACCTCGCCTACCCCATTCGCCTCGGCACGCACAACCAGAGCATGTTCGCTTTCGGCCTGATCCTGGACTGGGCACGGGTGGCCGGCGATACGCAAATGGAACAGCTGGTTCGCGACAAATCCATGGCCTTTCACGCCGATGACCGCGACTGCCCGCTGGAATACGAGCCTTCGGGTGAAGACTTTCTATCACCCTGCCTGATGGAAGCCGACCTGATGCGGCGCCTCATGGATGCAAAGGACTTTGCCTCCTGGCTGGACCGCTTCCTGCCGACCATTCCGCGCGACGGCAGCGCTGACTGGCTGACGCCCGGCATCGTGAAAGACCCGACGGACGGCAAATTGGTGCACCTCGACGGCGTCAACCTGTCGCGCGCCTGGAACCTGGAGAACATCGCCGCGGCCCTGCCCGGGGATGACCCGAGGCGCCCGGCGCTCGAGGCGGCGGCCGACTTGCATGCAGAGGCGGGCATCGCCAACATTTCCTCGGAAAACTACGAAGGCAGCCACTGGCTGGCCAGCTTTGCCACCTACCTCGTAACGAAACGGGGTCAGCAAGCAAACTGAACGGTTCGACTCAGAACGAATCCGTGGAAGCAAACATGCCGACCTTCAGGTCTTCAGCCGTGTAGATCAAACGGCCGTCAACGTAAACGCGGCCGTCGGCAATAGCCATGTTGAGCTTGCGCTTCACCAGGCGCTTGAAATCGAGCTCGTAGGTGACCAGGTTCGCAGTCGGCAGGATCTGCCCGGTGAACTTGACCGTACCCGCTCCCAGCGCGCGGCCCTTGCCCTTGCAGCCCGACCAGGCCATGAAGAAACCGCACAGCTGCCACAGCGCATCCAGCCCCAGGCAGCCCGGCATCACCGGGTCGCCGGTGAAATGACAATCAAAAAACCACAGGTCCGGGCGAATGTCGAACTCGGCCTTCAATGAACCTTTTCCGAACGCGCCGCCGTCCGCATCGATGGAAACGACACGGTCGACCATCAGCATGTTGCCATTCGGCAGGCGCGATGTTTCCTCGCCGAACAGGCGGCCGTCACCGCAGAGCACCAGCTCTTCCCGGGTGTAGGAATGCTTCTTGTTAGGAACATCCATGAATTGTACGGCCTCGCTGATTGACAGGCCGCACAGCTTACACCAAGTCAGGCATCCACGTTAGCCGAAGCCTTGCTGCGCTGACGCACATGCGCGCGAATATCAACCAGGATCTTAAGCGCGATCACGATCAGTATCACGATCGTCGGCTCTCCGAGGAACATCGCCAGCCCGCCGCCGAAGATCAGCACCAGGTGCATGAATACGATGCGGCTGTAGGGCTCGTTCATCTGGTTGCTGACAGTCCGCCGCCGGTATTCGCCCTTCCCCAGGAAGTTGGCAAAAAAGGAATAACCGTGGCTCAGGGTGAGCGCCAGCAGCGCGGGCCACAGGCCGATGAACAGGGCCGCCACGTTCTGCAGGCTGTCCGAGGGTCCGCCGCCTGCGAAGCCCTCGACGAATATTCCGTAGATGAACAGGAAATGCACCGCCATGAACGCACCGAAGTGACCAATGAAAAACGGCCCGGCCAGCAGGGCGAACCAGCGGCCAATAACCGCAATCTTGGCGATATTAAACAGCCCGATGATCGCGCTTTCGGCCCAGTACAAGACCATGACATCGCTCAGTTTCCAACCCAGGAATGCCGCACCCGCCACCGGGACCAGGTTGGCGACGATCAGCAGCAGGGCCGAAGGAGTCGCCCAGGATTTGGGCTGACCCTCCACGGAAACCTCGGTTTCAGCCTTTCTGAACAAACTCTGCGGGATATTCTCCCATTGCTCACCCAGTTCTTCCGGCAGAGCCGCTCCTTTGCGGGGTGGTTTCCCACTTGCCATTTGCAGCTGGCTTTCCATCTCGCCCAGTTCATGCAGATCGAGGTCCGAGCCGAACGCGACGGAGTTGGCGCCGTAGTCGAACGCGATGTGCGGCCCCCTGAAGGACTTGCCGGATTTCGGATGCGGCTCGTCAATGCGCAGGTTACGCATCTTCTGTGGATCGTAGGTCGCCATCCAGCCCAATCCCGGCAAGCCGATCGTGATCTCGAACACACCGGGTCCGACCCTTACGACCTCGCGACCGAACAGCAGCAGAACGAGAATAGTGGTCAGGGCGAGCGGCGCGATCGACCAGCCGAGCAGCCAGCCGCCCAGGAACAGGACACCGACCAGGTCGAACAGCGTCTCGAACCGGCCCAGGCTCTCCATGATTTGCCGAAACGTGCTGATGGCCGGGATCGTGAAAATGATGTCCATCGCCAGGATGAACGCCGTGGCGAACCATGAGCGGCGGAACGGAAAAACCCGCTGGTAATACTCGGCGACCAGCGGTTTTTCGAAGCCGAATCGGAAAGCCGGCCTGATTCCTTTCCTGATCATGCGGCAGATAGTACCATCGCAATAAGACCGACTGGCGACACCGTGAGCACCGTTTCAAAATCCCAATTGCTCGAGGAACTGGCGCAGGCCGTTCCCCGCGAAATCCTGATCGACTCCGAGGAGGCGCTGCACCCCTTCGAGTGCGACGGACTGTCCGTCTACCGTCAATTGCCCCTGCTCGCCGCCCTGCCCGAAAACACCCGGCAGGTACGTGAAATCCTGCGTTGCTGCCGCCGGCTGGGCGTGCCGGTGGTCACGCGCGGCGCGGGCACCGGCCTGTCCGGCGGCGCCCTGCCCTTCGCAGGCGGCCTGCTGCTGGTCCTGACCCGCCTGAACCGGATACTGGAACTCGACGCCGCGGCGCGCACCGTGCGCGTCGAACCCGGCGTGCGCAACCTCGCGGTCAGCGAGGCCGCCGCGCCGCACGGGCTTTACTACGCGCCGGACCCCTCGTCGCAGATCGCCTGCAGCATCGGCGGCAACGTCGCCGAAAACTCGGGCGGCGTGCACTGCCTGAAGTACGGCCTGACCGTGCACAACGTGCTGGAAGTCCGCCTGCTGACCATCGACGGCGAGGAACTGGTGCTGGGTGGGCCGGCGCTGGACGCTCCGGGCTACGACCTGCTCGCGCTGATCAACGGCTCGGAAGGCATGCTCGGCGTCATCACCGAGGTGCTGCTGCGGCTGCTGCCGATACCGGAAACGGCCCAGGTGGTGCTGGCCGGCTTTGCCCGCATCGAGGACGCGGCCGAGGCGGTGGGCGGCATCATCGGCGCCGGCATCGTGCCGGCCGGTCTGGAGATGATGGACCGGCTGTCGGTCGAAGCGGTCGAGTCCTTTATCGCGCCAGGCTACCCACGGGACGCCGAGGCCGTGCTGCTATGCGAACTGGATGGCGGCCAGGCCGAGGTGGAAGAACAGATGCAGGCGGTCAACGAGGTGCTCTCGGCACACGGCGCGACATCGCTGCGGGTCTCGCAGAGCGAGGCCGAACGTCTCGGCCTGTGGGCCGGTCGCAAGAACGCCTTTCCGGCCGTCGGGCGCATCATGCCGGATTACTACTGCATGGACGGCACCATTCCGCGGCGCGAACTGCCACGCGTGCTGCGCGAGATCAGCGTTCTGTCGAAACAGCACGGCCTGCGCATCGCGAATGTGTTCCACGCGGGCGACGGCAACCTGCACCCGCTGATCCTCTACGACGCCAATGCGCCGGGTGAACTGGAAACGGCCGAGCGCGTCGGCGCCGAGATCCTGAGCCTGTGCGTGAAAGCCGGGGGCACGGTCACCGGTGAGCACGGCGTGGGCATGGAAAAAATCGATTCCATGTGCGAGCAGTTCGAAGACGGCGAACTGGAGCAGTTCCACGCGCTGAAAGCGGCGTTCGACCCCGACGGCCTGCTCAACCCCGGCAAGGCCGTGCCGACGCTGCACCGCTGCGCGGAACTGGGCGCCATGCACGTGCATGGAAACCGCCTGCCGTTCCCCGACCTGCCGCGGTTCTGAAGCATGGACCGCGAAGACGTCATTCTCGAACAGGTGCTTGAAGCGGTCGAAGCCCGCACGCCGGTCGCCATCCACGGCGGCGCAAGCAAGGCGTTTTACGCGCAGCCCCGAAGCGGTGAACCGCTCGACCTGTCTGGCCACGCAGGAATCGTCGAGTACGACCCGGGTGAACTGGTCGTAACCTGCCGCGCCGGAACGCCGCTGGCCGAGCTGCGGCAGGCCCTGGCTGAACACGGACAGCACCTGCCCTTCGAGCCGCCGGCCTTTGGCGAGAAGGCCACCGTCGGCGGCACCGTGGCCTGCGGTTTTTCCGGTCCCCGCCGCCCCTGGGCCGGCAGCCTGCGCGATTACCTGCTCGGCGTCAGAATCATCAACGGGCGCGGCAAGGCGCTGCGCTTCGGCGGCCAGGTGATGAAAAACGTCGCCGGCTACGACGTCTCCCGGCTGATGGCCGGCTCGCTGGGCACGCTCGGCGCGATACTGGAAACCTCGTTCAAGGTACTGCCGAAGCCGCTGCGCGAGCGCACGCTGCGTTTCGAGATGGAGCAGCGGGAGGCCCTCGGGCAGTTGGCGAAGTGGTCCGGCAAACCCCTGCCGCTGTCCGCTTCGTGCTGGCGCGACGGGCAGTTGTTCCTGCGCCTGTCGGGCGCGGAGCGCGAAACCGCCCGCGCCGCGGAGTCGCTGGGCGGCGAGGCGGTCGACGAGGCCGATGCGTTCTGGCGCGAGCTGCGCGAACACGAGGATGAATTCTTCAGCAGCGGCCCGCTGTGGCGGCTTTCACTGCCCCCGACGGCCGAGCCGATCGACCTCGACACGCCGTGCCGGGTCGAGTGGGGCGGCGCGCAGCGCTGGTACGTGACGAAGGCAAACCCCGAGCGCATCCGCGCAGCCGCGGCCTCCGCCGGCGGCCACGCGACCCTGTTTCGCGGGGACATCGACGACATCCCCCGTTTTCACCCCCAGGCGAAAGGGCTGCAGCAGCTGCAGGAGCGCGTGCGCGAGGCTTTTGACCCGTACGGCCTGTTCAACCGCGGCCTGCTGGCGCCGAAGCGCTGATGCAGACCTTTATCCACCCGTCGTTCCGTGAACTCACGGAAGCCAGCGAGGCGGACCGGATCCTGCGCAGCTGCGTGCACTGCGGCTTCTGCAACGCGACCTGCCCGACCTACCAGCTGCTGGGCGACGAACGCGACGGCCCACGCGGACGCATTTACCTGATCAAGGAAATGCTCGAGCTGGGCGAGGCCTCGCAGGAGACGCGCAGCCACCTCGACCGCTGCCTGCAGTGCCGGTCCTGCGAGACGACCTGCCCGTCGGGCGTCGAGTACCACCGCCTGCTGGAAATCGGCCGCAGCCTGGTGGAGCAGAAGGCTCCGCGCTCACTCGCCGACAAAACCCTGCGCCGTGGCCTGCTGCTGACGGTTCCCGAGCCGGCGCGGCTCAAGCCCCTGCTCACACTGGCGAACCTGGCGCGCCCGGTACTGCCGGCCAGCCTGAAAAAGAAAATGCCGCGCTCGACCGGCCCCGCGGCGGATTGGCCGCAGCCGGCGCACGAACGGCGCGTCCTGCTGCTGGAAGGCTGCGTGCAGTCGGTCACGCACGCCGGCATCAACGCGGCCGCGGCGCGCGTGCTGGACCGCCTCGGCGTGTCCGCCCTGCCCGCACCCGGCTGCTGCGGCGCGCTGGCGCAGCACCTGCCGGCGCCGGAACGCGCGCGGGAAACCGTGCGCCGCAATATCGATGCCTGGTGGCCGCTGATCGAGGCCGGGGCCGAGGCCGTTGTGCTGACCGCCAGCGGCTGCACGCCCACGGTGACCGATTACGGGCGCCTGCTGGCAAACGACCCGGAATACGCGGAACGCGCTCAGCGGATCGCGGACCTCGCCACGGATATTTCCGGCTACCTCGAGGGTTTCGACCTGGAGCCGTTGAAACCCGCTTCTTCACTCGGGGAGCCGATCGCGTTTCACGCGCCCTGCTCGCTGCAGCATGCGCTCAGGGGCCAGGGACGCGTGGAATCCATGCTGACCCGGCTGGGCTTCAGCCTGGCGCCGGTCGCGGACGCTCACCTGTGCTGCGGTTCGGCCGGCAGTTATTCACTGCTGCAACCCGAAATCTCCGAAGAACTGGCGCAGCGCAAGATAAATAACCTGGAAGCCGGCAAGCCGCGCCTGATCGCGACCGCCAACATCGGCTGCCTGGCGCAGCTCCAGGGCGTCACCGAACTGAAGGTCGTGCACTGGATCGAGCTGCTGGGCTGA
>JAZBPJ010000186.1:0-6291 GCA_036351575.1 Lysobacterales bacterium
CCTGCTGGCGGACGCGGCTCACCTGGCCGAGCGCGACGCCGAGTACCGCAGCCGCAAGACCGGAAACAACATCAAGCCCCTGTACACGCTGAGCGAGGCCGACGAGGTCGTTCGCCAGTTGCAGGGCCGCCGATACCGGCAAAAATTCGAGGTCGTGCCCGGGGTCACGGTACGCTTCAAAGACGCCGGTCATATCCTCGGATCCTGCGCGGTGGAGGTCTGGGTCGAGCACCGGGGCACGCGCCGAAAAATCGTGTTCTCCGGCGACCTGGGCCAGTACGACACGCCCATCCTGCGTGATCCGGACCCGATAAACGACGCCGATGTCGTGCTGATGGAAAGCACCTACGGCGCCCGCCGTCACCGCGAGCGGCAGCAGACGCTCGAGGAACTCGGCGACATTTTCACCTCGGAGCGCAGCCGCCGGGGCAACATCCTGATCCCGGCGTTTTCGATCGGTCGCAGCCAGGAGATCATGTACCAGCTGGGCAAGCATTACGAGGAATGGAACCTGCGGCGCTTCCAGGTTTTTCTCGACAGCCCGATGGCGATCCGCGCTTCGCGTGTGTACTGGGAAAACCCGCAGCTGTTCGACGAGGAAGCCACGCGGCTTCGCCTGGAAAACGGCGGCATGCCGCTGCTGCCGAACCTGACCCTGACCAGCGCCACGGAAGACTCGATGGCGATCAACCGGATCCGCTCCGGTGCGATCGTGATCGCCGGCAGCGGCATGTGCAACGGCGGCCGCATCGTGCACCACCTCAAGCACAACCTCGACCGCGCGGAAACACAGGTGCTGATCACCGGCTACCAGGCCTACGGTTCGCTGGGCCGGAGACTGGTCAACGGCGAGGAGACGGTGCGCATCCACGGGCAGACCATACCGGTGCGGGCGGCGGTGCACACGGTCGGCGGACTGTCGGCGCACGGTGACCAGGACGACATGGCCAGGTGGTATGAAAACATGGAAAACCGGCCGCCGGTTTACCTGGTACACGGCGAACCGGAGTCGCAGGAAACCTTCGCGTCCTACCTTTCGAACCGCTGCGGCGCGCAAGTGAAGGCCGCTCGCCCCGGCGACGTGCTCGATCTCGTCACGCTGGAGGCGGCATGATCCACACCGCGGATCTGTGCCGGCGCTTCCACGTGGGCGATTCCTGGGTGCATGCCCTCGACCACGTCGACCTGCACGTGGACAAGGGCGAATTTGTCGCCGTGATGGGAGCGTCGGGATCGGGCAAGTCCACCCTGATGAATATCCTGGGCTGCCTCGATACCCCCGATGAAGGCAATTATCGCCTGCTGGACAACGAGGTCGCTGCGCTCGATGACGACGAACTGTCGCGCATACGCAACCAGCACATCGGGTTCGTTTTCCAGAGTTTCCACTTGCTGCCGCGCCTGACCGCCCTGGAAAACGTGATGCTGCCGCTGAGATACAGCGATGTCGACCTGGCCGAGGCCCAGCGGGTGGCCACGCAACTGCTGCAGCGCCTCGGCTTGTCCGATCGCATGGACCACAAGCCCAACCAGCTGTCCGGCGGCCAGCGCCAGCGCGTGGCCATCGCCCGGTCTATGATCAACCAGCCGCCTCTGCTGCTGGCGGACGAGCCGACCGGAAACCTGGACAGCAAGACCTCGGTGGAAATCATGGAACTGTTTACCGAGCTCAACGACCGGGGACAGACCATCGTCATGGTTACGCACGAAGACGAGATCGCCGCCCACGCCGGGCGGGTCATCCACATGCGCGACGGAAGGATTGAGAGTGATACGGCTCATTAGCTTATTGACGGCTGGATTTTTGGCGACAGCGGCCCCGGCGGACCCGCTGCTCACCGGCGTGGTCGAGGACGTCAACGCCCAGACCTTTGAAATGCCTTCACTGCCGGGGTCCTGGCAGCGCCAGATCGCCTGGATGGCGCCGGAGGGCAGCGAAGTCGAAGTGGGTGAACTGGTGGTGCGTATCGAACCGGGCGACCTGGTCGAGCAGGAGGAACAGGCCCGCACGGACCTGGAAAAAGCCCGGCTGTCCGCCGCGCGCCGCATCGATGAGCTCAAATTGCTGCTGCTAGAAGCCGAGGGGGCGGTGGCACAGGCCGAGTCGGACGTGCGCATGGCGGAACTGGATGCCGTCATCCCGGCGTCGACCATTCCCCTGCTGGACTACGAGCGTTACCAGCTGACCCTGCAGACGGCGCAGAAAACGCTCGTGCGCACGCAGGCGGAACTGCTGAACCGCCAGGCCGAGCTGCGTGACGTGCAGGCCGAAACGGCACTGGAGATCAGGAAGGCCGAGGCCCTTTACCAACGCATCAGCGATGCGCTCAATGCGACCGAGATGCGTGCAAAGAAGGCCGGTTTCGTGCTGTACGGCGAAAACCCCTGGACCGGGCGCAAGATATTTCCCGGTGAGACGCTGTACAGCAGCTTTCACATCGCGTCCGTGGCCAGCCGCGAAGACCTGCAGCTGAGGTTCTGGGTGCACGAGGCCGATTTTCTCAGCCTCGAGCTCGGGCAGCCGGTGCGGGTCACGACCGACGCCCAGGACTCGGAGCCGTTCATGGCCGAGATCAGCTGGACTTCCAACCAGGCGGAAGAAAAACAGGACTGGAGCGATGGCGGCTATTTCGAAGCATACGCCCGCCCCGTCAACGGCGTTTCCCGCGACATCGCGCCCGGAATGAGCGTGATGGGCGAGGTGCTGGAACCGGGAGATGCGCCGTGAGGATACTGGTCTTATTCCTGCTGGCCGTTCCCCTGGCCGCCTCGGCCCAGCAGTGGTTGTCCGTGGAGGCCTCGGACCGGCCGGTCACGGTGGCGGCGAGCGGAGTGATTACTTCGGCCAATGCGCTGCGTTTCGGGCCGCCGCCGAACCGCAGCTGGCGTATCGCCATCACTTACCTGGCCCAGGAAGGTTCCCGCGTCGAGGCCGGCGATACACTGGCGCAATTCGACGGCAGCCGCACCGATGACCGGATTCGCGAGGTCAGCGCCGGGCTGAACTCCGCGCGTTCCGAGCTGGAGTCCCTGCTGGAGACCCAGCAGCGTGAAATCGAGGACAGCAAGGTGCGGCTGGCCGCGGCGGAGAGCGAGGCCGAAAAAGCGGCGCGAAAGGCCGATGCCGACGCGGAACTGTTCGCCAGCCTCGAGTACCAGAAACTCGTCGAGCAAAAGAACATCAAGCAGGCGCTGTACGAGAATGAGAAGGTTCGGTCGCGGCTGGCGGCACGGGTCCGGGCTTCCCGCCAGGCGGAACTGGAGGCGGACATCCGGCGCCTGGAAAGCGAACTCAACGGAGCGCAGCGCGAGCTGGAGGCCTTCACCATCAAGGCGCCGAGAGCCGGGCTGGTGATCGTGGGCACGAACCGCGAGGGCCAGAAACTGGACACCAACGACCAGGTCAACCCGGGCATGATCGTGGTCGAACTGGCGGATGAAACAGACCTGGTTATCCAGGCCGAGGTGCCCGAGTTCGTCGCCAACCGGATCGAGCTCGGCCAGGCGGCTTCGATCACGGTCGACGCGGTCGGCGGCAGCGAAATGAGCGGAGAAGTGATCGACATGGGCAGCGTCGTGCGCCGCCAGTCGCGCTATTCCCAGGCCATGGTTCGGGACGTCACGGTTTCGCTGCCGGATCAGCTGATCCCCTCGCTGCGGGCCGGCATGTCCGTCAAGCTCGATATCGTGGTGGACAATATGCGCGCCGCCCTGGCGGTACCGGACAGCGCCCTGGTTTACCGTGACGGCAAGCCGGGAGTCGTGGTGCGCGGGGACGGCTGGCAGGCGGTGACCCTGGGCCCGACCAGCAGCGCCGGCATGCATATCGTCGAAAGCGGCCTGGAGCCGGGCGCGGAGGTCGCATTGTGAAGCCTGGCCGGGCAAGGTTCATGCTGGCGCCCGTGCTGGCGGTGCTGCTGGGCGGATGCGGTCCGGACGCCGGTGATGTTCCTGCGCTGGACGCTGCGCGCCAGGACAAGGAATTCCGCGTCGTGGCGCACGGCGAACTGGTCGCCTCCGAAGCGCTGCCGATTTCCCTGCCGAGCGACGTGCGGATGGAATTCAACATCGTCTGGCTGGCGCCCGAGTTTTCGAAAGTGAAAAAGGGTGACGTCATTGCCCGTTTCGACGATGCGCAGGTCAGGCTGGACCGCGAATCCTCGTCGCTCAACGTCGCCAAGTCGGACTTCAAGCTGGCGGGCAGCGAGCGTACCGGGACCCTGGAGCGGACCCGAATCGGCCACGAGTCCGAGCGCGTCGACGGGGAACGTGAGATCTCCGAGGCGTTCTCCGAGGCGGACGAGCGCCTGTTCAGCCGCAACGAACTGATCGACATCCTTGCCGACATCGATTACCTGGACGCGGAGTCGTCTTTCCTGGACTGGCAGTTCGATACGCTGGACCAGCGCATGCAGGCGGAGCAGAACATGATCCTCGCCGAGCGGGAAGGCGAACTGGGCAAGCTGCAGAAGCAGGACTCCGCGCTGGCCATGATGGAGCTGACCAGCCCGGCCGACGGCACCTTCGTTTACGCGCGAACCGGCTGGGGCGGCAAGATCGCCAAGGGGCGCAGCGTGCATGCGGGCCAGCCGATCGGCATGCTGCCGGTCAAGGGCAAGGTCCGAGCCCGCCTGTTCGTGCCGGAATCGGAGGCCGTGGGGCTGGCCCCCGGGCAGACGGTCGAGTTCCGGCTCGATTCGGCGGCCGACCGGACCTTCACCGCGACCGTCGATACCGTGTCCCCGGTCGCCAGTCCGCGCGACCGCGAAGATCCGCAGAAATTCTTTCGCGTGGAGGCCGGGATCGAGAATGTCGACCCGGAAATCATGCGGGTCGGCAGCCGTCTGCGCGCGGAGATCATCACCGGAAGAATCGACGATGGAATGATTCTCCCCAGCCAGGTCGTCTTCGGCGAATCCGGCGATGCCTTCGTGTACGTGGTCGAAAGGGGCGGCCCGCAGAGACGTGCAGTGAAGCTCGGCCTGAGCAGCCCGGACCTGGTCGAGATCCGTTCCGGAATCGAGCCGGGGGAACGCATCAGCCTGGTCAAACCCCCGGGAGAGGGTGAATGAGACAGCATCTCGTCAACCTCGTGATGGACGCCCGGCAGGCGATGGGCCAGCTCGCCCACCACCGCATGCGGACCGCGCTGACCCTGCTGGGCATGGTGTTCGGCGTCGGCGCGGTGATCGCCATGCTGGCCGTCAGCGAGGGCGGTAAGCGCCAGGCCCTGGAAATGATCGAAGGGATGGGTCTGCGCAACCTGATCGTCGAAGCGCGCGACCTGGACCGCGAATCGCTGAACGAGGTGCGCAAGCACTCCGCGGGGCTCAACGTTCGTGACGCCGAGTCCATCGCGCGAACCCTGCCCTTTGTCGAGAGCTGGGCGGGTTCCACGCGCTTTCGTACCTGGTCGCTGTTCAGCCGCGAAGGCCAGGCGCGCGCCACGGTCTACGCGGTCAGCCCCGCCTATTTTTCGCTGTCCAGCCTGGAAGCGGCGCAGGGAGCCCTGTTCGGCGAAAACGAAGACCGCATGTTCAAGCAGGTCGCCGTTCTCGGCAGCGCGGCGGCGCGTCACCTGTTTCCCAACGGCGGGGCCGTCGGCAAGCACATCAAGGTCAACCACCTGTGGCTGGAAGTGGTCGCCGTGCTGCGTGACCGGCAGCTGTCCGAGGGCCAGTTCCAGGGGCGTGAAGTGGGCGGCGAGGCCAATCACATTTACATTCCGCTGGAAACCGGCCTGGTCCGGCTCAAGCGCGAACCGCTGGCGTCCGAACTCGACGGCCTGAAATTGCGCCTCGACGACAGTATCGATCCGGCCGATGCGGCTCCGGCCATCGAGCAGCTGCTGAGCAGGCGCCACAGCGAGCAGAACGATTTCGAATTGACCGTGCCCGCGCGGCTGATGGAGCAGCACCGCAAGACCCAGCGCATTTTTGCCATCGTGATGTCAGCCGTGGCCGGCATCTCCCTGCTGGTCGGCGGAATCGGCATCATGAACATCATGCTGGCCAGCGTGATGGAGCGGAAATCCGAAATCGGCCTTCTGCGGGCCGTCGGTGCGCGTGAAGTCGACATCGTGCGCCAGTTCCTGGTCGAAGCCAGTGTCATTGCATTGCTGGGCGCCTTGATCGGCGTGTTGCTGGGCGTATTGCTGGCCTACACCATCGCCGCGTTCGCCGGCTGGGCGGTGGCCTGGTCACTGCTGGTCATCGTGGTGGCGGTGCTGGTGTGTGTTTCCATCGCCGTGGGGTTCGGCGTTTATCCGGCCCTGTCGGCGGCCCGCATGGA
>JAZBPJ010000187.1:0-5633 GCA_036351575.1 Lysobacterales bacterium
CCCTGCAGCAGGCCCATGGTGATCATGTCGCCGTTCGCGACGTGCGCCACCTCGTGACCCAGCACCGCTTCGACCTCCTCCGGGCGCATGGTCTGCAGCAGCCCGGTGCTGACCGCCACCAGCGCGTTGTTGCGGCTCATTCCGGTGGCGAAGGCATTGGGATCCGGAGACTGGAAAACGCCCACGTCCGGCATGCCGATGCCGGCCTCTTCGGCCTGGCGGCGCACCGTGTCGACCAGCCAGCGCTCGGCGTTGTTGCGCGGCTCCTCGATGAGCTGCACGCCCATCGCGCGCTTGGCCATGAACTTGGACAGCGCCAGCGAAATGAAGGAACCGCCAAAACCGATCACCGCCGACATGACCAGCAGCGCTCCGAGGTTCAGGTCGACGCCGTTTTCAGCCAGGATGCCTTCCAGTCCCAGCACCTGGAAGACGATGCTGATCAGCACCAGCACGGCGGCGTTCGTCGCCAGGAAAAGCAGAATTCGCATCATCGCAGTTCGTCGCTCCGTATGAACAGGTTGCGGGCTATTAAATTCGCTCCCGCCCGGTGAATTTCAAGTAGGCCGACACCTCAATCCAGCGCGGTCAGGGTCGTGACCGGGTGACGCGGGCGTTCGACGTCGGCTTCGTAGTAAGCCTGCATCTTCGGCGCAAGCTTCGACAGGCGCTCCTGGCGGTTTTCCGGGCTCGGGTGCGTGCTCAGGAACTGCGGCGGCGTGCCGCCCAGCGCACCCATTTTTTTCCACAGCGTGGCGGCCGCGGCAGGATCGTAACCGGCCTTGGCGGCTAGCTCGATACCGATCCGGTCCGCCTCCGTTTCCGCAGAACGGCTGTTGGGCATCGTCACGGCGAGCGCCGCCGCGGTCGCAGCGGCGGCCGTCGCAGCGCCATGGTTATCCGCCATCACGCCCACCACGGCCACGCCGATACCGCTGGCAATCGCGACCGACATTTTTTCCGCCGTGTGATTGGCCAGCGCGTGGCTGATTTCATGACCCATCACCTGCGCGATCTCGTCGTCGCTGGGCTGGATCCTGTCGACCAGCCCGGTATAGATCGCCATGCGGCCGCCGGCCATGCACCAGGCGTTGACCGTTTCCGGGTCCTCGATCACGGCCACGCTCCACTCCCAGTCAGCGGTGTCCGGCCGCAGGATGATGGCCTGGGCCACCAGGCGGCTGGTGATGTCATTGACGCGCCGGACCAGTGCCTTGTCGTTCGACAGCTTGCCTTCTTTTCGCAGCTCGCCGACGGTTTGCACGTAGGCCTGCTTCGACTCGGAAATCGCCATGTCCTCGGACACCAGCATCAACTGCCGCCGGCCCGTCGGGCTGGTCGCGCAGGCAGCCAGCAGGGCCGTCAGCAAAACAAACACCACGAGGCCGGTAAATCGCTTGTTCATCCTTCTGAATACCTCCTGTAGATCCCGTTCGCGCGCTCGCGTCGGTCGCCAGCGAACGCAGTTTAAAACATTCGGACAAATTCGGCTGAAAGAAATCATGCACATTACGGGGCTCTTTTCAGCCAGCTGCCTCCGGCCGGGAAAAAAGAAGCGCAATCGAACTCAGCAGCGATCAAAAAAAAGGCCGCCCCTCGAGGGAAAGGGGGCGGCCCGGGAATGAACCCTTCGCGGGACGAAAGGGTTCAGGGGGAGGAGAACCTGCCAAGCTACGACCGCGTAACCAACGCTTCGTTCCATTGTGTATAATTATAGTACACTATTTTAAATCGCTGAACAACCTTTATACAATCCTAAAAATAAATTAGTGTACATTTTGTGTATATTATTTTAAACCGGAGCCCGGCCATAACTCTAGCGTATATCGGGGCAGCCTGACTTACTGGAAATTGCCGCCGCTGAAACGCGCGTCAGGCCGGTAAACCCGGATAGACGCGCCAGCTTTTTTCATTGCGATAATCGTGTCGTTCACTAAACTGGGCCCTTCAACTGCCCTTTGACCCCCGTGACATGAGAAAAGACCAGCCGCAGGCGTTCAGCGAATCAACCGATCTCAAGCGCGACCTCGGGCTGACGGAAGCGGTCTCGATCGTCATCAGCCGCATCATCGGGTCCGGCATTTTCCGCACCCCGGCACCGATCATGGCCCTGGTGGGCTGCACCTCGCTGTTCGGCCTGGTGTGGGTGCTGGGCGGGCTGGTCACGATCTTCGGCGCGGTCATCTACGCCGAACTGGCCGCCATGATGCCGCGCTCGGGCGGCCCCTACGAGTACCTGAAAACGGCCTATCACCCTTTCTGGGCCTTTCTGCGCGGCTGGGCGATGTTCTTCGTCTCGGAAACGGCATCGATTGCGGCCGTGGCCCTGATTTTCGGTGAATACCTGAACGCGCTGTGGATCATCGTTTACGGCGAACCGTTCAACCGCGCCATTCTCTACGGCGTCGCGATGGTCACGATCTGGGGCCTGACCTGGGTGAACCTCTACGGCGTGCACCTGAGCGGCATCGTCCAGAACTTTTTCGGCGCGATCAAGGTCATCGCCGTGGGCAGCATCATCGGCGTCGCCTTCACTTCGTGGAGCACCGGCAACTGGAACAACTTCTTTGACCCGATGCTGCCGGAAGCCTGGACCGGGTCGACCATCCTGGTGGTCGGCGCGGCGATGCGCTACAGCTTCTTTGCTTTCAGCGGCTGGGAAGGCGCGACGTACATCGCCGAAGAAATCAAGAATCCGCGCCGCAACCTGCCGCTTTCCCTGTTTATCGGTATCGGCGGCGTGATGTTCCTCTACCTCGGCGCCAACGCGGCCTACCTGTTCCAGTTGCCCCCGGCGAAGATCGCCGAATCACCCTGGGTCGCAACCGAGGTCATGACCGTTGCGATGGGCGCGTCGGGCGGCATCCTGATCTCGGTTGCCGTGATGCTCAACACCTTCGGCAACGTCAGCACCCAGATTCTCTGCAAGGCGCGCGCCTGGCACGCGATGGCGCGCGACGGCATGTTTTTCGACTGGTTTGCCAGGCTGCACCCGAAATACCGGACACCGAACAACGCCCTGATCGGCCAGGCGCTCTGGGCCACGGTGCTGCTGACGTTCGCCGTGCTGGCGGAAAACTCCTACGAGATCATCATCGACTTCTTCTCAGCGACCTCAACGGTGTTCAACATCATGGTGTTCGCCGCCGTGTGGGTCATGCGCAAGAAGTTCCCGGACGTGAACCGCCCCTACCGCGCCTGGCTGTATCCCTGGAGCCTGGTCGGCATCCTCGCGATTTATTTCGCCTTTCTCGTGATCACGCTGATCACGGCGCTGGTGCCTTCGCTTCTCGGACTGGGGCTGACGGCCTCGGGCGCCGTCTACTACTACTTCAAGGTCGTTCGGGGCGGCGGCGCCGCGAAGCTCGACGGGGCTACCTGAGGCTTACTCGAACCCCCGCCGGCTCAGGTCGGGGCCGGGCGCCACCGCAGTGAAGCCGTTTGTTGCCGGCACCGATGAAAGCACGGGCGGGGCGTGCAAGTGCTGCGCCGCGCCCAGCATGAAGCGCTGACCGGGGCGCGCCACGCTGAAACCGGCCTCCACCAGGCGCTCGGCAGCGGCTTCGGACTCGTAGTGGTAGAGCACCAGGCGGTCACGCAGGTCCGCTTCGTACTCCCGCTGTATATCGTCCAGGCCGGTATGCGACGGGTTACCTTTCAGCGAGCAATCGTGGAAGATGCGTTCGCCGCTGCCGGCATAGTGACGCAGCACTTCCGGGATGGGGCGCGTATCCCCGGTATACAGGAAGTGTCCCGGCAGGCGCAGGCCGTGTGCAAAACCCGGGGCATGGTGACGGACTTCGAACACGTCGAACCAGTGCTCCTCGTGCCAGAACCCCTGTGCGACCGGGATGACCCGGAAGCGATCCCAGAAATTTTTTCGGCCCTCGGCCAGGGGGTTCGGCAGGTTGGCGATACGCTCGTGCAGCTGGCGAATGATCGGCGTGGGAACGTACAGACGGGCCGGCTCCGCCTGGCCCAGCGCGATGCGGCCATGCAGCTGCTCCAGGCCGCTTATGTGATCCAGGTGTACGTGCGTGATGAAAATCGCCCGCGGCCATTCACCATAGGTGCCATGAAAACGCGGCAGCGCATCCTGACCGCAATCGATCAGCAATACGGGTTCCCCGCTGCGTTCGAGAACCGCCGCGGAATGGCCCAATGTGCCGCCGTTGGAAGCCCCCGTTCCGATGAA
This sequence comes from Lysobacterales bacterium, assembly GCA_036351575.1. Lineage (GTDB taxonomy): Bacteria > Pseudomonadota > Gammaproteobacteria > Xanthomonadales > SZUA-36 > JABDPF01. The sequence continues at coordinate 4,196 of JAZBPJ010000187.1, forward strand.
TCTGAGCGCCCAGCCCTGGTTCATGTTTTACCTCCGGTCAAAGCCCAGAAATGATTCCTCAAATCGGCATTATCAAGGACGCTTGTGAAAACTTCGTGAAGCCCGGACAAACCGAAAAAAAAGCGTTAACCTGTGCTTTCAACCAAACCGACACGCACCATGAAAACCCTCTACTACAAGATCAGAGCCGTTGGTGTCACCCTGCTGCTGCGCCTCCTGCCGCGCAATATGCCGGTCGTGTATTGCGGCGCCGGTTCGTCCCTTACCCTGTGCCGGCTGGCGAAATCGCTGGGCTATTCCCGCGTGCTGCTCGTGACCGACCGCTTTCTTGCCGAATCCGGGCTGCTTGAAGAACTGACCGAAGAACTCGCTGCAGCGCAGATCGAGTTCACCGTTTTTGACGGCGTGGAACCGGATCCCGCCTTTGAGCAGGTCCAGGCCGGCGAGGCCCGCCTGAAGGAAGCCGGTTGCGAAGCAGTTATTGCCGTCGGCGGCGGTTCGGTGCTGGACGCGGCCAAGATGATCGCGATCCTGCATCGAAACCCGGGCGATCTGAAGTTTTTCGACGGCATACAGAAAGCGAAGCGGCCCGGCCTGCCGGTATTTGCAGTGCCGACGACCGCCGGCACCGGTTCGGAAACCACGCCGGTATCGGTGATCACGGACAGCGCCAGTCACCGCAAGATCGCGGTTGCGGACGGCAAGCTCGTGCCGCAATACGTCGCGCTGGACCCGAACCTGATGAAGACCATGCCGCCGCACATCACGGCATCCACGGGCATGGACGCACTGACGCACGCGGTCGAGTCCTGGCTGTCGAAAGCATCGACGCCCGCGAGCCGGGAGCTGGCCGGAACCGCCACGCGGCTGATCTTCGAATACCTGCCGCGGGCTTTTGAGAACGGCGAGGACATGGAGGCGCGGGAATCGATGGCGCTGGCCGCGTTTTACGCCGGCATCGCTTTTGGCCGTACTTCCGTCGGCTACGCGCACGCCATCGCGCATCAGCTCGGCCGGGTCTGCGGCACGCCGCACGGTGACGCCAACGCCATGGTCCTGCCGGAAGTGCTGACGGCCTACGGACCCTGCGTGCATGAACTGCTGGCCGAACTCGCGGATACCGCCGGCATCGGGAAGACCGGCACGGACACGGCTGCGCGGGCCGGACAGTTGATCGATCACGTTACGCAGCTGCGCGCCAACCTGGGCATGTCGCTGAAGCCGCGCGGGCTGAGGCAGGAAGACCTGCCGGCGATTGTTCGGGCGGCGCGCGCCGAGGCGGGCGACCTGTACCCGGTTCAGCGCTACTTGTCCGGATCCGAGCTGACCCATATCCTCGATAACATGCTGCCGGCTGCATGACACGTGCCCGCGGCACAATGAATCGATCCACACTAACGCTGAAACCGACCGGGAGAGCACCTATGAAACGAAGTAA
>JAZBPJ010000188.1:0-11989 GCA_036351575.1 Lysobacterales bacterium
ATCGAACCCGCGTCCGCAAGTACTCCGCCGTTGGCTCTACATGCTTATCCGGTCTATTTATTTAATTGCGGGCTACCCGACAGGCAGGGAAAACCGGCAACGAGCCTGGATGAGTTTTAACGGATCCACGCCAGGCGCGCTTCACCGCGATCCCATGTGGGTCGACTCCCGTGATCCGGTCGCATGGGCACGAAGCCGGGCGGAAGGCACCTCTACAGGTTTTTAAGCTGCGAGTGCGTAGTTGTCGTCGTTGGCAACTAAAAGTTTGCAATCAGTTTTACGAGTTGTTTGCAGCTCGGCATGCACCTCGGGTTTCGTTACCCGCGTCGAAGCCAGGTCGCCCCCGTGGAACTTCAGGTTCGCTATTCTAACCTATTGACGCTGCGCCGTCTTTTGCGCAAAGTCATGTTCTATACATGGGGTCGGAGGGTGATGTGCGCAATGCCATGAACGTTTTTCACCTGGCCATTCCGAGCCGGGATCTGGAGGAATCAAAAAAGTTTTACGTCGATGGCCTGGGCTGCAGGCTGGCACGCCGTTACGACGACCGCATCACCATCGACTTTTTCGGCGACCAGGTGGTCTGCCACCTGGCCCCGGAGGAGATCGACAGCGAACCGCGCATGTACCCGCGGCATTTCGGCGTAACGTTCAAGCTGCGCGCTGACTTTGACCTTGCCCTGCAGCGGGCGATCGATGCGGGACTTGAATTTTTTCGTGAACCCTTCGACCGCTTCGCCGGCCGCCCGGAAAAGCATTGCACGTTTTTTCTGTGCGACCCGTCAAACAACCTGGTCGAATTCAAGCATTACGATGACCCGCAGTTCATGTACTGAGCCTGACCGGGTGATCGGGTGAAAGTCCTCGTTGTCGCGACCCAGGAGATGGATGACCGCAAAACCCTGTGCGCGGTGCGTTCGCTCGGCCGAGCGGGATTTGACGTGACGATCGCTTCGGATGCATTCGAAGGACGGTCTTTTCATTCCCGTTACGGCAGATCACGCCTACTTATTCCGCGCCCTGAGGGTGATGCGGGCACGTTCATCGAGGCCTTGCGTGAGCACATCCAGCGGGAAGGGTACGACGTCCTGCTTCCCACCACCGACCTGACGACCATCATGCTGTCCCGGCATGCCGGGTCGCTGGATGACCTGGCCGCACTGCCTGTTGCGCCCCGGGCGGCTTCTGCGCTGTGCAAGGACAAAATACAGCTCGCTGATTTTGCCGTTGAAAATGGAATTGAAGTTCCAAAAACACACTGCGTGCTGAGCGAAGATCAGCTGCGCGAACTGGCTGAAACGCTGGACTACCCCGTGATATTCAAACCGCGCAAGGGCTCGGGTGGGGTCGGTACCCGCCTGGTACAGGACATGGGCGAACTGCTGGGTGCTTACCGGCAGCTGCCCCGCGCTGGCGAGGACGTATTTGATTTCACGCGGCCCCTGGTCCAGGAATTCGTGCCGGGTACGGTGCACGAGGTGAACGCTCTGTTCAACCGCGGCGAACCGCGCGCCCTGCTGACGCAGCGGCGTATCCTGAAATACCCCCGCTTCGGCGCCGGGATATACAACGAGACCACGAACGAGCCGGATCTCAAAGAACACGCCGTCATGCTGCTGTCGGCGCTGAATTGGCACGGACCCGCCCAGGTCGAGTTTTTACGGCACGAGAAAACCGGGAAACCCTTCCTGCTCGAGGTCAACGGGCGATTCTGGGGCACGATGGACCTGTCCGTGGCGGCCGGCATGGACTTTCCCGTTCTGGCCTGCCGCATGGCGCGGGACGGTGACATTCCCGAGCAGATGGAATACCGAGTGGGATTGCGCTACCGCTGGCCGTTTCCCTACGCGATCCTTCACGCCCGGGAAAGCGGGCGCTGGCTGGGTGCGATACGTGATTTCCTTGTTCCGCGGCGGGCCACCCGCTCCGATCTGAGCCTGTCGGATCCCATGCCTCTGATCATGGAATTTGCATACACCGCGCGGCGCGTATGGCGACGGCGCGGCAAAGCTGTCGATCCGGTTGAGGAGTGGCGCAACGTCACGCGAAAAGACGGATTTGAAGACTGACATTTTTCTGCCCGGCATCATTCGCATCAGTTTTGCTTATGCCAGGGTCAGAAAATCCGTTCGATCCATGATTAACGTCATGAACTGAATTTGTCCCACGAAGTACACTTCAGGTATTCGAAAATCCCTCATGCATCGACCCGGTGCAGTCCGGGAATATATCTGCAGGCGACACGGCCTCCGACTGCCACGGAGCCATTTCGTGGGCCTCACAACCAGTACATGCAGGACGAAACCAGATGATCGAAATCAGGATTCACGGACGGGGCGGACAGGGCGGCGTCACGCTGGCCAAGTTGCTGGCTGCGGCCGAACACCGCGAAGGAAAGTCAGTGCAGGCGTTCGGTGTGTACGCAGCCGAGCGTTCAGGAGCCCCGGTACAGGCGTTTCTGCGCGTTGACGACGAGCCGATTCACAATCCGAACCAGATCTACGAACCCGACCACCTGGTGGTGCTGGATCCCACCCTGATATCGCCCGCGATTCTGAGCGGATTGAAGCCCGGCGGCTTCATCCTGATGAATTGCGACAAGTCGCCGAATTACTACGCGGCAGAAGAGCGGGCGAAGAAGTTTCGCATCGCAACGGTGGATGCCAGCAGTATCGCGCGCAAGCACGAACTGGGTTCAGCCAGCGTGCCCATCGTCAACACGGCGCTTGCCGGTGCCGCGGCGAAGCTTCTCGGCATGAGCCTGGAATCGGTGATCAATGCATTTTCGGATTTCGGCTTTGCTGCCGGCAACATCGACGCGGCGCGCGAAGCTTATGAACTCGTGCGCGTGCAGCGCAATGAACCGGAGCCCGGCGAGCAGAAAAAAGAACCCGGGCCGGCCGTCGACGTGCACAGCATCATCGACGGCAACAGCGGCGCGCCGCCCGTCATAAAGACCGGGCAGTGGGCCAATACCCAGCCCGCCTGGGAGAATTCGACGCCGCCGTGCAATTTCATCTGCCCCGCGGGCAACGACGTGCAGGGCTTTCTCAAGGCGCTGGCCGACGAGGAGGTCGACCGGGCGCTGGGAATACTGCTGGAAACGACGCCGCTGCCGTCCGTTTGCGGGCGGGTATGCCCCGGGTTCTGCATGATGCAGTGCAACCGCTCCGAGATGGAGGGCCCGGTCAACGTGCGGGCATTGGAACGCTACGCGGGCGATCACGGCAAAGCCGCTGTCGAAAAACAAGCCCCGCGACCGCAACGGGTCGCGATCATCGGCGGCGGACCGGCCGGTTTGTCCGGCGCTTACCAGCTTGCGCGCCTGGGTTACGGGGTGACGATTTTCGAGGCCGGCGAGGAACTCGGCGGCCTGATGCGAACCGGCATTCCGTCCTACCGGCTTCCGCGCGAAGCGCTGGAGCGGGACATCGAGCGCGTGCTGGCGCTGGGCGTCGATACCGTGTTCAACGTGCGCGTCGACCGCGAACGCCTCGCCGGGCTGACCCACGAATACGATGCCGTGCTGGCCGCCACCGGTCTGCAGACACTGACCTCGGTAGACCTGGGGGTCGACCTCGGTTCCGGTGCAAGCCGCGTCATGCAGGGCATCGAATTTCTCGAACAGGTCGCCGAGGACGGAATGGACGTGAGCGGCGAAAAAGTCGTCGTGGTCGGCGGTGGCAACACGGCCATCGACGCGGCGCGCAGCGCTTTTCGCCTGGGCGCGGAATCGGTGCGCATCATCTACCGCAGGACGCGCGACGAAATGCCGGCCATCCCCGAGGAAGTGGACGATGCCATCGACGAAGGCATCCAGATCGATTTTCTCACCGCGCCGCAGCAGATTTCCCGTGATGCCGAAACCCGGAAGCTTTCCTGCCAGCGCATGGAACTGGGCGAACCCGATGAGAGCGGGCGCCGCCGTCCGGTCGCACTGCCGGGCTCTGATTTCGAGATTCCCTGCGACCGCGTGATCCTGGCCATCGGTCAGCGCGCCGACCTGTCGCTGCTGCCCGAGGATGCCGAGCTTTCTCGCCAGCAGCCTGTTGAAAATGGTTGCGACGCGCCGGTCTACCCGGCCGGTGACCTGCTGACCAACGAAGGCACGGTCACCGCCGCGATCGGCTGCGGGCGCGACATGGCTCTGCTGCTGCACGAGCGCTTCAGCGGTGAGCGGCTTTATCACGACAAGCCGGCCGAGGAGACGGTCGTGCGCGCCGACGGCATCCGCATGCATCACTTTTCGATCCAGCGCCCGCAAGCGCAGGGTGCGCTGCCGCTGGATGAACGGCGCAGCTTTGAAGAGGTCCACCAGGGCCTGGAAGGCATCGAGGAAGCCAAGCGCTGCCTGAGCTGCGGCGTCTGCAATGCCTGCGACCGCTGCGTTACCTACTGCCCCGACGGAGTACTGCGGCGCGAAGGCAACCGGATCGTGTTCGATTACGATTACTGCAAGGGCTGCGGCATTTGCGTTTCGGAATGCTCCCGCGCCGTCATTTACATGAAGGCCGGTTAGCGGAGGACAGTTTATGAGCATGCAACTGGTTACCGGAAATCATGCGGCAGGTCATTCCATGAGCCTCGCCGGCGAAGCCAATCGCACGGCGCGCGGCGCGGTTTGCGGCATCTATCCGATCACACCGCAGACCGAGATCGTCGAATACGTCGCCAGGTACCCGTTCAGCAAGGGCAGCGTCGTGCCGGTCGAGAGTGAACACAGCGCCATGGGCGTATGCCTGGGCGCATCGATGAACGGCGCGCGCTCTTTTACCGCCAGTTCCTCCAACGGCCTGGCCTACATGGCAGAAAACGTGATGGTCGCGGCCTTTTACCGCCTGCCGATCGTCATGGCGGTCGTCAACCGCACCCTGGGTCCGCCGTGGAACATCTGGGCCGACCAGGGCGATTCGCTGATGTTCCGGGATTTTGCCTGGGTGCAGCTGTACTGCGATACCAGCCAGGAAGTCGCCGACACGACCCTGCTCGCATTCCGCCTGGCCGAAGACCCGCGCATCCTGTTGCCGGTGATGGTCTGCATGGACGGTTTCATCCTGTCGCACACGGCAACCGAGGTCGAACTGGCCGAACAGCAGCAGGTCGACCGTTACCTGCCGGACTGCGAGGTTCCGCACCGCATCGACTCGGGGCACCCGGTTACCACCGGCGGCATGACGTTTCCGCAGGAAACCCTGGCGCACCGGGTCGAATTACACGAGGCGATGGGCCGGGTTCCGGAAGTTTTCGAAGAGCACCGCAGGCAGTTCACGCAGGAATTCGGGCGGGACATGAAAGCGGCCGTGACACCGTACCTCGTCGAAGACGCCGAGACCGTGTTGATCACCTCCGGTTCCATTTCCACCACGATGCGGCAGGTCGTCGACAAGCGCCGCGAACGCGGTGAAAAAGTGGGCATGATCCGGATCAAGATGTTCCGGCCGTTCCCGGTCGAGAAGATCCGTTCGCTGCTGGCCGGAACGAAGAAGGTCGGCGTCCTGGACCGCAACTGCGCCGCCGATCGCGGCGGCATTTTCTGGCAGGAGGTCTGCGCCGCGATGCAGGGGCAGGGCCATCCGCTGATCCAGGGCTACCTGACCGGTGTCGGCGGCAACGACGTCATTCCCAAGACGGTGCACGAAGTGGTCGATGACCTGGTGCAGCGCGAGACAGCGGGCGAGCCGGTCTGGAAGGGGTTGTGATCATGAACGTAGAAAAAATTCCCATGAGTTTCGAAGAAGAATGCCTGCTGCGGCCCGGCAACACCAACTGCGGCGGCTGCGGCATGAGCAACGGCTTGACCATGCTGGGGCGCGCGCTGCAAGGCGTGGAGTACTCGATGGTCATCCCGGCCTGCTGCGGCATCGTCACGGCCGGCGCTTACCCGACCACCAGTTACAGCGTTCCGGTGATCGCTTCCACCTTTGCATCGGCGGCGGCGTTTGCCACCGGGGTCAGCGAGGTCAACGGGCTCAACGATGAAGACGAACACAGCGAAGGCAAGCGTCACGTGATCTGCTGGGCCGGTGACGGCGGCACTTACGATATCGGCATGGCCACGCTATCGGCGGCCGCCGAGCGTAACGAGGACATGATTTACATCTGCTACGACAACGAGATATACGGCAACACGGGCGGGCAGAGAAGCTCAGCCACGCCGATGCGGGCGCGCACCGCGACCACCCCGGCCGGCAAGGGCGAAGGCAAGAAAAATATCGTCAAGATCATGGCGGCCCACCGCGTGCCGTATGCCGCGACGCTGTCCATTGCGCACCCGGACGATTTTCAGCGCAAGATTCACAAAGCGCTGAAGATCGAGGGCTTCAAGTTTTTCCTGATGCACTCGCCGTGCCCGACAGGCTGGAAAACCGAACCTGCCGAGACCGTTGAACTGGTTCGGCTGGCAGTACGCAGCGGTATTTTTCCGCTCTACGAGGTCTACGACGGCATCAATTTCCGCATCAACGAAGAGCCGGACGGCAGCGATCCCTCGGTTTATTTCGAAAAACAGCGGCGCTTCAAGGGCCAGGAACTGGACATGGACGCCGTCCGCCGGTACATCGACCACCGGCTGGATCGACTGCGCAGGCTGCAGAGCGTCAGTCACTTCGACGACTGACGGCAGCAGGGGGGCTAGCAGGCCGGGTAGTACTCCGCGATCCGTTCCAGCGTGTCCAGGACACGGTCTGCGCCGAGCTGTTCAGCCGGCCTGTCCGTGTAGCCGTCCGCAACGACGGCGACCTCTCCGACGCCGGCCGCCCGGGCCGCTCCCACGTCGGCCGCTGAATCACCGATCAGCAGGCTCGAACCCGGTTCGACCCCGAGTTGCTCGAAGCAGGTTCGCACGGGCAGGGGATGCGGTTTTCGCTCGGCGGTGCTGTCGCCGCCGATGACGCTGTCGAGAAACGCGGCGAGCCCGAGAGAGGCCAGGATCTGCCGGCTGACTTTCTCATTCTTGTTGGTGCACAGCCCTTGCGGGATGCCGGCGCTCTGAAAGTGTTTCAGCGCTTCGATTGCACCGGGCATGGTCCGTGAACGATCGGTGGCGCAGGTCGCGTAGTGGGCAAGGAAGCCGGGAGTCAGCGCGTCGATTTCCTCGCTGGAGAGAGGCGCGCCGGCAGCGCGAAAACCCCGTTCGAGCAGCTTCGGCACACCGTGCCCGATCATCAGGCGAACGGCATCGACCCCGTGTTCGGGCAGGCCGCGCCGGGACAGCATGAGGTTCAGGGTCGTGGCCAGGTCCGGGGCGGAATCGACCAGCGTTCCGTCCAGGTCCCAGACGACGGCCGCCGGGCGGTGCCCGGCAGCCCTGTCGCTGTCGTCAGCCGGTGACATCGAGTGCTTCCCGCCAGCCCGGGTAGAACTGGTCGGCGTCGGCCTGGAAGCTTAGAAAAGCGCGCGCCAGCTCGGGGTGATCCTTGGCGTAGTCGACCAGGTTGACACCCGCGCGCCACGCCTCGTGCGACTGGCGCAGCGACTTCGCGCCGGCCGTGCCGCCGTCGACGTGCCCGAAAGCGCCGCCGCCGGAGGTCTGGATGACGTTCGAGTGACCCAGGTTGTCAAAGAAGCCGGGCAGCCGCAGCGCGTTCATGCCGCCGGAGATGATCGGCGTGGTGGCTTTCATGCCCTGCCAGGTCTGGCGGAAGTAGGGGCCCTGCGCGTCGTCCTGCTCCAGCATGTAGGCGATCGCCTTGTCGGCGTTTTCACCTTCCATCTTGCCGAAGCCCATGGTGCCGGTGTGGATGCCGCTGGCGCCCGAGAGACGCGACATCTTGCAGTGTACGAAGGCCGTGTAGCCGCGCTGCGTCTGCGGCGAGGTGACGGCGCCGTGGCCGGCCCGGTGGTAGTGCAGGAACTGGCCCGGGAAATTGCGCCGCGCGACGGTCACTGCCGTCGGGCCGGCAACGTAACCGTCCACCAGGAAGGCGACGTGGTCCGCGTTGCCCGCGAAGGTCTCGAGGATGTACTCGCCGCGGGCGATCATTTCAGCCGGGTCGTCGGCGGTGATGTTGGCCGAAAACAGCTTGGCCTCGCCGGTATCCTGCTGGGCGCGTTCCATGGCCTCGGCGACCAGGGCGATGGTTTCTTTCAGCGGAGCGAAAACCTGGTTGCCCTGGGGTTCGTCGTTCTTGATGAAATCGCCGCCCAGCCAGAAGTCGTAGCAGGCGTCGGCAAAGGGCTGCGGGCGCAGGCCCAGCTTGGGCTTGATGATCGTGCCGACGACCATGCCGCCGTTGACCATGTCGCGGCCGAGCACGCGCCACATGTCCTGGATGTTCATCGCCGGGCCGTCGAACAGTCTCAGGAATTCCGGCGGCACGTAGAAATCGTGCATCTTGGCGTACTCGACGTCACCCATGCCCTGGTTGTTGCCGATGGCCAGCGTGAGGAACGAAGCCAGCATCGCCCGGCCGTCGATGATGTTGCGGTCGAACAGGTCGGTCGGGTAGGCGATCTTCATCAGTTCCCTGTCCGGGTCGATCTCGTACACCAGCGCATCCACGCCGCGGGTGAAATCATCCGTGGTGGAAACGTCCACGTTGGTCCCGGTCGAGGACTCGGCCGCGAAATGGGCCGCCGTTTCCAGGTAACCGTAACCTTCCTTGGGCTTCATGATGTAGGCGCAGAGAACGTGTCTGCCTCCGGCGATCAGTTCTTCTTCGCGAAGATCGAGGTCTGCGTAGCGATTCGATTGGTCCATGGTGCTCTCCTGTGTAAATTCAGTCTTGGCTGTTCGGCTTCAGGCGACGGGCTTGCGCGGTCCGCCGGCCCGGCGGCTGCGCTCGATGAGTTGCAGGATCATCGGCGTCAGGATCAACTGCATCGCCAGCGGCTGCTTGTTGCCCGGGATGACGATGGAATTGGCGCGCGACATGAAGCTGCCGTGAATCATCGACGTCAGGTAAGGGAAATCGATGCCGCGCGGATTGGCGAACCGGATGACGACCATCGATTCGTCCGGGGTCGGAATCCAGCGTGCGCAGAACGCGTTCGAGGTATCGACCGTCGGCACGCGCTGGAAATTGATGTCGGTCTGCGAAAACTGCGGGCAGATGTAGTCCAGGTAATCCGGCATGCGGCGCAGGATGGTGTCCTTGATCACGTCGTGCGAATAGCCGCGCTCGAGGTTGTCGCGAAAGATTTTCTGGATCCACTCCAGGTTGACGACCGGAACCACGCCGATTTTCAGATCGCAATGCTGCGCCACGTTCACGTCTTCGGTCACGACCGCGCCATGCAGTCCTTCGTAGAACAGTAATTCGGTTTCGCCGGGTATCTCGAACCAGTCGGTAAAGGTGCCCGGAGGGCTGCCGTATTTTTCCGCTTCGTGGTCGTCATGGACGTAGTGACGCGTTTTGCCGCCGCCGGTTTCGCCGAATTCGCGGAATACCTGCTCCAGGTCTTCGAGGCGGTTGGCCTGCGGACCGAAGTGGCTGAAATGGCGGTTGCCTTTTTCTTCTTCCTCGGCCATCACGCGCTTCATTTCCGTGCGGTCGTAACGGTGGAAGGCGTCACCCTCGATGTAGGCGGCGGTGATTTTTTCGCGCCGGAAAATGCGCTCGAAGGTCTTTTTGACCGAGGTCGTGCCGGCGCCCGAAGAACCGGTGACGGAGATGATGGGGTGTTTCTTTGACATGTGCGACTCCTTGTTCAGCGGCTTCGGAAGAGCCCGCGCTCGCCGAACAGCTGCGAGCGTTCGTGCGCCGGCTGCACTTCAGCGTAGTAGTGGTTGATCAGCTTGACCTCGTTGCGCGAACCGAAAATCAGCGGTACGCGCTGGTGAATACTCCTGGGTTCGACCTCCATGACGCGCTCGCGGCCCGTCGTGGCTCCGCCGCCCGCCTGTTCCACCAGGAACGCGATCGGGTTGCCCTCGTAGGCGAGCCGCAGGCGACCCTCCTGGTACTGGGCTCTCCGGTCCGACGGGTAGAGGAATATTCCGCCGCGAACCATGATGCGGTGACATTCCGCGACCAGGGATGCGATCCATCTCGTGTTGTAGTTCTTTTGGTGCGGCCCTTCCTCGCCGCTGAAGCAGTCGTCGATGTAAGCGCGGATGTGCCCGTCCCAGCGGCGGAAATTCGAGGTGTTGATCGCGAATTCGTGGGTGTCTTCGGGTATCCGGATGTTCGGCTGGGTCAGGCAGAACTCGCCGGTGTCCGGGTTCAGCGTGAAGATGTGGGTGCCGTTGCCCAGCGTCAGCACCAGTGCCGTCTGCGGCCCGTAGATTACGTAGCCGGCGGCCAACTGGTGAATGCCGGCCTGCAGGAAACAATCGGTTTCCGATTCGCCCTTGTCACAGGCCATGGGCATGACCGAGAAGATCGTGCCGATCGACACGTTGGTGTCGATGTTCGATGAGCCGTCCAGCGGATCGATCGCCACGTAAAGGGGTTTGCCGGGATTGACCGGCATCGGCTGGTCCAGTTCTTCGGAGGCGATGTACGCGACCGGGCTGTCGCGCAGTTCGTCGATCACGATGTCGTTGGCGCGAACGTCGAGCGCGGCCTGCTCGTCGCCGTCCGCGTTCTGGCCCTGCGCGCTGCCCAGCACGTTGCCGGTGAGCGCTCCCAGGGCGATGATCTCGGCAATGGAAACGCAGGCCTCGGCGACGGCCCTCACGGTCTCCGCGACCTCCTGTTTCAATGGCCCGCTGTCGCTGCAGTGGTCGGCGAGAAAACTCGTCAGGGTCTGGTGTTCGGTCATCGTGCCTGTCCTCCGGGACCGTGGTGCGCCGCATGCGAAGCCGGTGGTGCGTGGGTAAAACAGTCTAGGCGCCGCCCGGCAAGGCAGGAACATCACAAAGCAGGGGGACTTGCACCCAAACGGGTGGGGAAAAAACCACCCGGGCGAGCGGACTCAGGATTTCAGGTACAGCGCGATGGCCTGGCTGCGGCTGTTCACGCCGAGCTTCTGGAATATGTTGCGCACGTGGAACTTGACCGTGTTCAGCGAGACATCGTGGCTGCGCGCGATCTGCTTGTTGGTGCGGCCGGTGGCGAGCTCGCTGAGCACTTCGAGTTCGCGCCGGGTCAGCGAGGACAGCGGGTTTTCAAACAGCTTGCGGACGTCGATGAAGGGAAACACCATCCGGCCGTTCGCCACGGCCTCGATGGTATCGAGCAGCACGGCGGGCTGTTCGCTCTTGGAGACGAAGCCGGCTCCGCCGTGACGCATGACCTGCGCCGGGACCACCGGGTCGATGTCGCCCGTGTAAACGATCACGCGCGGCGGGAACTCTATTTTTCCGAGCTGGTCGAGGACAGCCCGGCCGTCGCATTTACCGATGATCCAGCCGATCACGCCGACGTCGACCGGCTTTTCACTGACTTTTTGCAGGAAGGCCTCGCAACCGTCGGTGACGTGCACCAGTTCGAAGCGTTCGTCTTCGGACAGCAGCTGGCGCAGCGCTGCCTGGATAAGCGGATTCTTGTCGGCCACCGCTACCCGGATGGGTGCTTGTCGTAGAACTTCAGCCATGCCGATTCGCTGCTTTCATCCCCTTTTCATGATACGCCCTTTCTGGCGTTCCCAGTCACGGTCTTTCTCGGTTTTGCGCTTGTCGTGCTGACGCTTGCCCTGCGCCATGCCGATCTCGACCTTCGCTTTACCGCGCGACCAGTACATCGCGGTGGGGATGACGGTGAAGCCCTTGCGGTCGACCGCGCCGATCAGCCGGTCGATCTCGCGCCGGTGGAGCAATAATTTCCGGGTCCGCGTCGGGTCCGGCGTGATGTGCGTGGAGACCGTGGGCAGGGGATTGATCAGGCAGCCGAACAGGTACGCCTCGCCGTCCTTGAGCAGCACGTAGCTGTCCGAGAACTGCACGCGGCCCTCGCGCAGCGCCTTGACCTCCCAGCCCTCGAGTGCAATGCCGGCTTCGATGCGCTCCTCGATGTGGTACTCGAACCGCGCGCGCTTGTTGACCGCGATGGTTTTCGAAGGGGTTTTTTTATCGTTTTTCATGGCTGCAGACATTCTACTATCGTTC
>JAZBPJ010000189.1:0-11812 GCA_036351575.1 Lysobacterales bacterium
CGACCCTGGCCTCCATTTCTCTCCCTTGTCGCCCGGATGGCGGAATTGGTAGACGCAAGGGACTTAAAATCCCTCGACCGCAAGGTCATCCCGGTTCGAGCCCGGGTCCGGGCACCAATGGCGCGCATCCTCTCGATTACAATACCGGGACCGATCAATCACAAGGCCCGGGTCGCAATGAACGATTTCGGGTGGGTAAAATGAAAACCAGGCTGTGTCTGTTTTTTGCCTTACTGGGCATGACGGCATGCACCACCCGTCACGTCACCGAAGTCACCGCCTTCAGCGACGTTTCGCTGGCGACCTGCTGCGCCTATGTCCTGATTCCCGCCGATGCCGCTGTCGATGTGGAGTCTGCCGAGTGGCAGTCACTGGAACGACTGCTCGACAAGGCGCTGGCCGCCAGGGGTTTTTACCCGGCCGCGACGCGCGGCGAGGCCGAGATTGCCATCACCGCGGCCACCGGCACCGGTGAAGCAACGACGGTCACCCGCGGCGGGCCGGCCTTTGCTCAGAACCGGGGATTCAGCGCAGCGGAGGATCCCGGCTCAAGCCCGTCGAACAACGATTACCGGTTCAACAACGATGCGCTGAGCACAGCTGCGGGAAGCGTGATGCAAACGGGTGCTCCCGGATCGGCCCCGTTGGCCGCGACCGGCAGCCAGGGCCGCCGGGTTCGGGTTTACGAAAGATGGCTGCTGGTCCGGGCCTACGATCTCTCCGAGGCTTCCGATGACGGGCGTTTCGCGGAATCCTGGCGAACCGTGGTCCGCAGCAGCGGTCCGTCGGCAGAACTCGAGGCGATCGTTCCATTCATGATAGCGGCGGGCGCGCCGTACCTCGGCGAAACGCTCTACGAAGCAAAGGAGGTCATACTCGGGGAAGACTCGAAGCAGTTCAGGTCGATCACCGAGTAACGCTCAACCCTCTTCCTGAAAAAAACGCCCGGCGAACCGGGCGTTTCCTGCACAACCGTCAGGCAATCAATCCCAGCGGTAACCGAGGTTGATGCCCAGGCTGGTCTCCTCGAGGCTGATGGCCGTTCCCGGGAACCCGGTCGAGGCCGTCACCGAGTTCTCGGGGGCATACATGTAATGGAAAGCGAGTTCCCAGTGGCTGAAACGGTAATCCAGGCCGAAGGTGTAATGCTCTTCGACCACGCCCGGCAGGATCAGGTTGCTGGCGGCGTTCATCTCGTCGATGGGTGATTCCGCGTAGTTGAAGCCGGCCCGCAGCGCGAAATTGTCGGTGACGTTCCACTCCGCCCCGATGGCGAAAACGGTCTGGTCGCTCCAGCCCGGGTCCATGTCGAAGCGATAGCCATCCGGCCCCTGGACCGCCAGCCTGTTCATCGTGTCGCTCCACTCGATCCATTTCACGTCGGCCGAGATCGTCCATGCATCGCCCGGGTGGAAGGCCACACCAATCGACGCCTGCTGCGGAAAGTCGAGGTCGAGCGTGTAGGTGCCGCCCGGGTATGCCGGCCCGCCGACCAGCGTCAGGTCGATATCGCCGTCCGCCAGGTTGTACTCGAGATCCGAAAAGTGCTGTTTGCTCTTGTAACTCGCACCCAGCGTCCAGTAGTCGCCGAGGTCCCAGAGCAGGCCCAGGGTCACGCCCATGCCGAAGGCGTTGGCGCTGCGGCCGAGGTCGAAGTTGTAGCGGGCGCCGGTGACGCTGTCGGTGATACGCTGCTCGAACGACACCTGCTGGTAATCGATGTTGACCGCGACACCGAGGCTCAGCGAATCGGTCGCGTTCCAGGACAGGGTCGGCGCCATCTGCCAGAAAGCGATGTTGCTGTAGCCGCTCCAGGTCAACTCGTTGCCGGTGAAGCTGGCGTTGGCCGGCATCATGACGCTCTCGGCATAGTCGACACCCAGTCCGGAGGTGCCGTACATGCCGCCGCCGAAGTAGAGGTCGTCGTTGTTGCCTACCGGCGCCGTCCAGCCAATGGCGGGCACGCCGTAGAGGTCGGAATCGCTGCTCACCTTGTCGCCGCCGTAGGCCGTGAAATCCGCACTGCGATCAGGCATGAACGCTTCCATGGAAAAGTCGGCCCGCTTTTCAATGCGGATCATGCCGGCAGGGTTGGTGATGGCTGTCATGGCCGAGCCGGGATTCGCCGTCACGGCGCCGCCGAGGCTTTTCTGGTAGCTGCCCACGCCGATCAACTGGTAGCCGTTGGTCGCCTGGACGGAAGGAGCGGTGAACAGGGCCGCGGCGCAGACCACCAGTGAATAGCGGGCGTTGAGAGTGATTTTCATGATGATTTTCCTCGTGTTCGAAGCCGGAATGGCCACGAACCGTTAAGAACAGGGCCGAAAAAAGGACCGCGAAGTTTATCACCGTTTGACTTGAACAGGTCGCCAAACAGACGTTTGATTGACCTGAGGAATGAAAACAACGGGTTTTGCCCCCGTATCCGCCTGGTTTGCGTCAGTCGCTCTCTGCCGAGAGGAATTCAATCGCTTGGATTTCGAGACGGAACGGCCCGGGGTTGCCGTCGGCCAGCATGAAGCCGATCTGCGAAATGTCCACAGCATTGAGGGTGCCGGCTTCGGGCACCCGGCGCCCGCGAAATACGGGTTCAAATTGATCGAAACCCAGCGAGACGGTCTGCCAGGCGTCATCCGTATCAAAAAACGCCCGCCAGGCGACGCCATCAAAACGACGGTCCTGTCGAAAGCGCAACTGGTACCGACGGCCGTCTCCGCGCACGCGGATTCGAACGCTCGAGGCAGTGGACAGGTCGGCGCCCACAAGCCGTCTGACAGAAGCGAAACCACCGTTGTTTTCCAGCGACAGCACACCCTCGAATACCAGGCCGCTCCCTGTTTCGCTCATGCGCCCCGCGGACACGCCGCCCATCACGCCGTCGTTAACCGCCAGCCAGGGCTGCAGGTCCATGTCGAGTGCGGCTATCAGCATCACCAGGCCGAGGCTCAGCACCGCGGGAATCGGGCCGCGAAGGCGCTTACAAACGCTTCAGAGATCACTTGAAAACACCTGCTTCCAGTCGTTTTTCATGCTGATGATCTTCCAGCCGCGTCGCGGCCCTTCGTCGAGCCCGCGCTCGAGTTTTCCGACGTGGGAGACGCGGTCGTAGGCCCATTCCCGTTCGGCGTCATCGTGGTGGAGCAGCATGCCCATGCGGCGCCCCGCGCCGGCGGTGGTGTATTCCAGCATTTCGAAATCACCGTCGGAATTTCCGATCGCCAGGATCGGCCGCTGGCCAATGTAGCGGTTGATTCCGACCGGTTTTCCGGCCTTGTCATTGATCAGGTCCACTTCGGGCAGCTTGACAATCACCGGTTTACCATCGCGGAGCTCGTAGCCCGACTTCACGCTCGAGCCGATGACGCGCTCCGGCACGATGCCGTAGTACGACTCGGAAATCACGCGCACAAAATCCCTGCCGCCGCCTGAAACGATAAAGACCTTGAAGTTGTTCTCGTGCAGGAAATCGATCAATTCGAGCATGGGCTTGTAAACCATCGCCCGGTAGGGCTTTTTGCTGACCGGGTGCCGTGCCGTCTCGAACCAATCTGCCACGGCCGCGCCGAATTCACCGGCAGTCATTCCGGCATGAGTGGTCATCAGCAGCTCGAGAACCGGGTTCGTTCCGCCGGCCAGTGCCGCCTCGAGGTCGCCGCGAAGGATCGAGGCGAACGGCTCGGCTTCTCGCCACTCGGGGTGCTCGTTCGCCATTTCGCGTACGCGGTCGACCACGTAGAAAAACTGTGAGTAAAGCGGTTTTTCCGCCCACAGGGTCCCGTCGTTGTCAAAGACAGCGATGCGTTTCGATGTCTTCACGAAATCTGGGCTTTCGGGTGTTGTCACGACCTCGACGAATTCCAGCAGTGCCTGCCGGTTGTTGCCGTCGTTCCACGAAGGAAGGGGGAGTTCGTCAGCCATCGACTGGATTGAAACGGCTGCCAGGGCCGTGGTAATTCCGGGAAGAATGATTTTCATGAACGTGTTTCGCATTTCAGGATTCCTGGTTGAACGGATCATCACGGCCCATTCGTTCGTTTGCCAATCGGTACAGCTCGAGGTCAATCCGGTTTTCTTTCTCCAGGCGTGCAAAAAGATCGGGGCCTGTTTCTTCCCTCAGGCGGGCCAGTCGACCGGAGACGCCGAGGCTGCTCAACGCAGAAGAATTGCGGTGTTCGGGCGACATGTCAAGGCCGGGAAAGTGCGGCGCCAGCCAGCGGTTGAAGCGGTGGATGCTTTCCGCGAAGCGGTCCACCATGCCGACGACCGGCAGTTCCGCGATCACCTGGCGGGCGGCTGCAAGCAATGCTTCGTCGTCGCCCGCGGGGGCGAGGTGCTGCGCCAGCATCCAGGCCTGGTAATTGCGCAGCGTGCGCTCACCCGGGTTGCGCAAGCGTTCGGTCACGTAGCCGGCCGGGCCGGTTTCGCGCGCCAGCACGGCGCCGGGGCTGTCGGAGTCCTGGTTCTTTTCGAAGTTGTACATCGACAGGACGCGGTCCAGCGGATGGCGCAGGAAAACAATCGGGAATACCGTCCAGCCTTTACGCGCGGGTGGAGGAAAACAGATCGTGTGCGAAGAAACGGCGGCCAGGTTTGGATTTTTTTCAAGGAAAGGCTCGAGCGCTCCGGCGGGAAAGGTTTCCGCTGGACCGCCGGGCTCGTACGTGGCGAAGCGCTTTCTGAAATGCGCGCGCAGGATGCTTTCCACCGACGTGCCGGCGTTCTTGAAAAAATGAAAGTGGACAATGATGCGGCGCTCCTGCGAAGAGCGGAATCCCAGTGACATCGGCCCGGCCTGTTCAGCACAACGTTGCGGCAAGTATATTGGCCGCATCGTCTCGGTTCCATGAAAAAGCGTTGAGGCGCAGCGGTCTTGGTATAATCCGCGCACTGCCATAAACCGGGGTGACGGCCTTCAGGGCGGACAGGCATGACCGGATCACGGGGCCCGCAACAACACGACATGAGCCAAGCAACTCGACCCAAGGAAAAAGGAGCAGCGCCCGTCGTTTACGTGCACGCCGAAGGGCGGGGAGTCGCGAACGACGAGGATTTCGCTGCACTGGCCGAAGCAGGCTGCACGGTCTGCAGCCGCCTTGGTTCGGGGAACGTGGTTCAAACAAAACACGGGCCGGACGAGCCCGGGGCGCTGCTGAAGGAGCTCGCCGAACGCTTTCCCGGCCGGCCTGTCGCTTTCGTGCGTGCCGGTCTGCGTCCGACAAAAGCACATTTTGCTGAACTGGACCGGCTGCTGCATTCCGGTGACGAAACGCTCGCGCTGACCCTGCTGTCGAACGCGTGGCCCGAGTTGAATCCCTTCGCGGCGCTGGCGCCTTTTCCTGACAACGTCTCCCCCGAGGAGTTGATCGAGCTGCTGGCGCCCGGCTACCTGCACGAAATCAGGCATTGGCCGGGGCATTTCGTATTGCTCCCGGCGGAGATCGTCAAACGCATGGCCGGCTGCGACAGCGGCACCCCGATGCAGCGGCTTCAGGCCTCCGGGGGACGAATTGCCGCAACGGACACCCTGTTCCTGCACGATCCGGCCGGCCGGCTGGACCGTTCGCCCAGGCTCAACCCCTGGGAATCGCATTATCCGCCGCCGTTCGGCGAACTGAGCGCACGCCTGCAGCGCTGGATGGAAGCCGGAATCGAGAGCCTGCCTTTTTCCGGCCTCGGTGACGGCGCCGGAACGCTGCACATTACCCACAACTGGGGCGGCGGCATCGCGCACTGGATCCAGTCCTTTATCGATAACGATCCGGGACGCAGGCACTACCAGTTGAGGGCGGAAGGACCGCGCTCCGAGATGGGCAGCGGCCAGCGCCTGTCGCTTTACGCCGGCAACGAGACGCGCTGCCCGGTGGCCAGCTGGTGGCTGCAGCCGCCGATTCAGTCGGTCGAGGACCGGCTGCCGGCATACCGGGAACTGGTGGCGCAGCTGTGCCGCCGTTACCGCATCGGCCGCGTAGTCGTCTCCTCGCTGATCGGCCACAGCCTGGACGCCCTGCGCACCGGCATGCCGACCCTGCAGGTCATGCACGATCACTTTCCGCTGTGGCCGCTGCTGAGCAGACACCCCGGACCCTGGCTTCGCGACGGTGGAGGCCTGGACATCGAATCCGCGCTGGAATCCCGGGGCAAACAGGAATTCACAGACAAGAACGCGGCGGCCTGGCGTTCCATTCAATCCGCCTACCTCGAGGCGGTGAAGGCTGAAAACGTCGTGCTCGCGGCGCCGGGACAGGCCGTGCTCGACCTGCAGCAGGCCCTGGCGCCCGGGTTTCCTGCAAACCGGGTGCATATCATTCCCCATGGCTCGGCAGCCGATGCGCCGGACCTCGTGACGCCGCGGCCGCGCGACGACGGCCGCCTGCGGCTTGTCGTTCTGGGCCGCATGCAGGAAGGCAAAGGTCAGAAATTACTGCGCGACGCCATCGGTGAACTCACGAAGCATGTACAGGTTTACCTCGTGGGCAGCGGCATGTCCGGCGAAGCTTTTTTCGGCATCAGCGGCGTCGATGTCATTCCGCAGTACGACGCCGCCGACCTGCCTGGAATCCTGGGCCGGATCGGTCCGCATTTCGCCGCGCTGCTGTCCATCGTTCCGGAAACCTACAGCTACACGCTGAGCGAGCTTCGCCTGCTGGGTATTCCGGTCATCGCCACGCGCGTGGGCAGTTTTCCCTCGCGAATCGATCACGGCAGAACCGGCTGGCTGATCGAACCAGAGCCGGAAGCCCTGCTGCAGCAGGTCGAGGAACTCTGCTCGGCGCCTGAAAAAATCGATGGTGTCCGTGCCGGCCTGGATGACCTTTGCGTGCCGGGCCCGGCAGATATGGTGACCGCTTACAACCGCGTGTTTCACGACGATGCCAAGCCGGCGATTTTCTGTCCGGTCGAGCCCGGCAACGATGCCGTCCAGGCGGGGGCTGCCGACCACCAGCTTGAACACGTGCGCGCTGACCTGAAAGCCAGCGCATCGGACCTGGCCGAAATTCGTGCAGAGCTCGAGTCGCGGACCGAGCGCATGGCGCACGAACTGAAATCCCGGACGGAACGCCTGACGCGGGAGATCGAGATCCGCACCGAGTGGGCCCTGGACACCCAGAAGCAGCTGCAGCGAGAACAGCGTCTGCGCCGTGACGTCGAAGCCTCCCTGGCGGATACAAAATCCGCATTGGCCCAGCTACGGCAGCAGCACCAGCGTCTCGGGGCCGAGCACGAACGCGTGCTGTCCAGCTCTTCGTGGAAACTGACCCGGCCGCTGCGCGCATCGCGCCGGGCCGCCGAGGGTATCCTGCGGGAAGGGGCCTGGGACCCGCGCCTCTGGCCCGCCCTGGCGCGCGGTGAATCTCTTGAAAGCGAATCGGCCATTTCACCCGAGCCTGCCGTCGCTGAACGCTACGGGCCGCCGGATTCCCTGCCCGAAGTGAAGCAGCCCACCGTCAGCATCGTCATTCCCGTGTACAACAACTGGACGCTTACGGCCGCCTGCCTGCAAAGCCTTGCCGATGAGAGCGGGGGGCGCTATTCATTCGAAGTGATCGTGATCGATGACGCGTCAGGCGACGATACGGCCGAACAGCTGGCGGGGATCGAAAACCTGGCCGTGCTGCGCAACGATGAAAACCTGGGGTTTGTCGGCAGCTGCAATCGCGCCGCAGCGAAGGCGCGGGGTGACTACCTGGTTTTTTTGAACAACGACACGCGCGTCACGAAGGGCTGGCTGGAGGCATTGATCGATACACTGGTCGAGGAACCCGGCGCGGGACTTGTCGGCGCCCGGCTGGTCTATCCCGGCGGGCGGCTGCAGGAGTCGGGCGGGATCATCTTTTCAGATGGTTCGGGTTGGAACTATGGCCGGGATGACCCGGAGGACGACCCGGCGTATGGATTCCTGCGCGAGGCCGATTACTGCTCCGGCGCTTGCATCGCGCTGCGCCGCGACCTCTTCGAGCAACTGGGCGGCTTTGACGACCGTTATGCGCCGGCTTACTACGAGGATACCGACCTGGCCTTTCGCGTGCGCGAAGCCGGGCTGAAAGTGTTCGTTCAGCCCGCCGCCACGGTGATCCACCACGAGGGCGCGACATCCGGCATGGACACGTCGAGCGGGATGAAACGCTACCAGGTCATCAACCAGGACACGTTCGTTGAGCGCTGGTCCGGCGTGCTGCAGCAGCAGCCCGCCCCCGTGCATGATCGCCGCGACCGAACGGCGCTGCGAAAAGCCGCTGCGCACCGCCTGAAGGGCAGCGTCCTGGTCCTCGCGCCCGATAATCCGGAGGAGTCAGGGCGCCTCGGGACCCTGCTGGCATGCTGGAAAGAACTGGGATTCGGCGTCACGCTGGCCGATCCGCAGGGCATATTGCCGCGTGAGACGCTTCGCGGATTCAATTTCAGGGGCACGGAAACACCGCAACTGCCGAATGCGGCCTCGTTGAATGAATGGCTTGCAGAACGCGGCACTGACTTTGACTTCGTTTTTCTCACGGGGCCAAAGTCGGGCGCCCGCCATTTTTCAACGCTCAGGGAGTCCTGCGCGCAAGCGACGCTCGTTCTCGATGCAGGTTTTGCCGAGCCCGGCATCGCGCCCGCAAAGGAGTGGCGCACGCTTGCATTGCTGGTCGATACCACGCTGGTCCGCGATCCGGCCCAGCGGGAAACACTGTTCGCCACGGCGCAAAAGAAGCAAGTCCTGTTGTACGGGCTGGAAAACGAAGAAGAAGGGGATTGCAGCGCGCTCGCCGCGCTGGCCGAACCGTTCCTCAGCGCTTGAAAAAGCGCTCCTTGACCCAGCGGACAGGCGCGGTCAACCGCCAGCTGGTGGAACTCAGCAAATCCTCGATCTGCCGTTCTTTCTGGTCGACGCGGGCCTGTAATTCATCGAGACGAATGCGCGTATCGGCCAGCTCCCGGGCCAGGCCGCCGAGGCTTGTAAAGCCGTGTGTTCCCTCACGACGGGCCGCCGCCGCCCGGCGGGCATTTTCCAGTGCTTTTTGCGTGGCCTCGAGGTAGGCCGTCCCAAAGCGCTTGTCCGGCTCGAGGTGGTTTCCTTCCGCCCACTCGTTCCAGGCATTCACGAAGACGATGCGCTCCTCTCCCAGCAGGCGCCGATCGGTATGTTCGATCGCCCGTTCCAGCCAGTCACGGTAGGTGTCGGGATCGGAGTCGATAAAAACGCAGGCGTCCTTCTGCCGGCGCGCACGGTTGTCCCAGCTCGGGGTCACGCAGCGCATCCATTTCCAGGGCGGCGTGTCCTTGGCCATCATCGTATCGGAGAGGGTTCCGTAATCGAACAGCATGTGCTCTTCGCAAATGCTTTCGATGTTTTCGCCCGCGTTCTCGAGCGCTTCTTCGCCGCCCCTCAGACGCGGGCCGAGGTTGGCCCAGTCTGGTGCGAATTCGACAGCCGCGTCGAAACCGATCTCGGCAGGGTCACACTTGCTGAAACTCTCGACCCGGCCGAGGAAAAGTTCGCCGAGCCCGGCCGCCCGGGCTTCTTCGCGCCACACCTCGGCGGTGCGCGCGGGGTCGGGCATCAACTCGGTCCGGTAGACCAGCAGCAGCGGTTTGCCGTTCACGCGGATATAGCGTTCATCCCGCAGCACCGGAACCAGGGACTGGATGTGTTCCCGGTCATCGGCTTCCGTGTAGTCCTGGTGAATCAGGATTTCCTTGTCGAATCCGTCCCAACGCCGTGTCCAGTTTTCATTGGCCCAGCACAGGCAGAAGGGAAGGGCGGGTTCACCCGATTCCAGCACCGCCTGCAACGGTTTTTCCAGCAGGCGTTTGCCGTTGAACCAGTAGTGGTAGTAGCAGAAACCATCGATGCCGAAGCGTTCCGCCAGCGCAGCCTGGGCCAGGCGGGCGTCGTGCTCACGCAGGTCGTAATAGCCGAGGTCGGACGGTTCGTGGGGCTGGTAATGCCCGTCGAAAAGCGGCTCCGCCTTCTTCACGTTGCGCCAGTCGGTAAATCCTTCACCCCACCATTCGTCGTTTTCCGGGATGGGATGGTATTGCGGCAGGTAGAAAGCGAGCACGCGCGGCGGACGATACTCGGGCCGGGTATCGGGACCGGGCGCTGCTCCGCGCGAGCACGCTTCTTTCAGGGCGGCGTCCAGGATCTCATTCATCCGGGCCGCGGCAGCGGTTGTCGTAAAACGCGACCGGATGAAATCGAGCGACTGCCTTGCGCTTGCCTCGAGGCGCGGTTCATCCTGGTAGAGGGACACGACCTCGTCGGCGAATGCCCCGGCGTTGTCACGGGCGGGAATGAGCTGCTCAATGTCGGCGATACCCTCCAGACCCACCGAGGTGGAAACCACCGGAACACCGTGGTGCAGCGCCTCGACCAGCTTGCCTTTCACGCCCGCACCGAAACGCAGCGGTATCACCGCAATTCTTGAAGCCTGATAAAGCTTTTCCAGTTCATCATCGCTCACGCGGCCATGTATCCGTACGCGTTCCGAATCAAGTTTCCTGATTTCAGGCGGAGCATGGGCGCTGACCACGTGGAATACGATACCGGGGATGCGTTCCTGCACGGCAGGCAAAACATCGTTTGCGAACCACTCGATGGCATCGCGGTTCGGCGCGTGGCTGCAGGCGCCGACGAACAGAAGATCGCGCCGCTTCTCAAAACCGGGGTTATCGCTTTGGCCCAAGGATTCCGGGTCAAAGAAAAACAGCGGAACGGTAAAGATTTTCTTCAGCGGAAATTTTTTGCGCAGGATCTCTTCTTCCACGGAGCTGAAGGTGAGTATCGCGTCACTGGCAGCGAAAATGGCGTCTTCAGACGATTCGCTGATCCTGGCCTCCTCGTGCAGCGTTTCGTCATCCTCCAGTTCGGCCCGGCGCCGCAAGCGAAGGTAGTGCAGGTCATGGCACTGGTAAATGATCGCGGCGGGGGTGTGCCGGCGGATCCCGGGCAGAAGCCGGGCAGTCGGTTCGGGCTTGTTGAAAAACACGAAGTCGATGCCCGCACCGTTGTCGCGCAGCCAGGTTTCCCAATGGTCCCGGTACCAATCGCCGTCCAGCGTTTCGATGCCCAGGCGGTTGAGTTCGCTGGAGTAGGGTTCGAGCCGCTGAAAATCAGCGGGCAGGAAGAGAACCTTCAGTCCGGATTCGACCAGCAGCTTAAGGTACAGGAAATTCGTGCGCGAACCGGCATACAGGTCGTACTGGGGAACCTGGTAATCGACAAACAGCAGTGTCGGTTTCCGCTCCCGCTCGCCGGAGCGAATCGTTGGATCCCTCATTTTCGCCGTGCGTCCCGGGCGGGTCCGTCAGTCGACCTTTTCGACCCGGCAGGTCAGTTCGCTGGCGTGTTTGGTCTTGCTGAGCGTGGCCGTCATGCTTTCGCGATCCAGCGTAAACGTGGCCCAGAGCTTGTCCCGCGGAGCACGCGGCGCGCGCGCGTATTTGAAAACGAAGTTCTCGGGGGTCACCGCGTAGTGGTGACGGAACCTGCTTTTCTTGCTGACATCGCAGCCTTTACCGCCCTGGTAAACGTAGATCGGCTTTTCATCATCGAAATCATCGGTATCGACCAGGAAGGTGTGCGTGCTGTAGGTGTTATTGGGCCCGCAACCGGTCTTGCCGTCCCAGGCCGGACGCTCGCAAACGTAAAGGACACTCTCTGCGAGGGTTGAAGCACTGAAAAGAAGCGTTATCAGAACGATGATTGAACGTAGCATTTTGTAATTACTCCGCGGCGTTAGTGGACGTTATTTTACAGCAAGTTCAGGCAAGGGCACTGACCGAAAAGTCATGGGTTCTCGCGCCTTGGGTCGACCCGGCCCCGATCAGA
>JAZBPJ010000190.1:0-2405 GCA_036351575.1 Lysobacterales bacterium
CCAGCTGCGCGGTTTTTTCTTGCCCTTCAGGTAATAGTGATCCGGGTAGTTCAGGGCCAGCACGTTCCAGGAGTCCTGCGCGAGTTCAAACAGTTCCAGTTCGGTGTAGGCCGCGTGCTGAATCGCCAGGGCCTCCGGCACGCTCGGCGTGTTCGGATAGACTTCGATCGCGTAACGGGCGCGGTTGGCGGCCGCGATGAACGCGTTTCGGCGCAGGTAGTACTCGGCCACGATGACCTCGTAGGCTGCCAGGTTGTTGCGCAGGAAGACCATGCGCTGGCGCGCGTCCGGCACGTAGCGGCTGTCCGGGTAGCGGCGGATCAGTTCATTGAAATCCATGAACGCGTCCTGGGCCCTGGACTGGTCGCGGTCGCGCACGCGCACCGGCATCATCTTCTCGAGGAAGCCGAGGTTCTGCTCGTAGTTGACCAGGCCTTTCAGGTAGAAGGCATAGTCGACGCTGGGATGTGTCGGGTAGGTCCGGATGAAACGGTCGAGCGTGGACAGGGCCTCCTCCGGCATGCCGCGCCGGAAATAGGCGTAAGACAGGTCCAGCATCGACTGCTCGGTGTAGCGGCCGAAGGGATAGCGGGTCTGCAGGGCCTTGTATATCGCGATGGCGCGGTCCCAGGAACTGGCGTCCAGGGAACTCTTGGCTTTCGTGTAGAGCTCGTCCGCCGTCGCCTCGGCGACGCCGTCGCGGTCCTTGCTGCAGCCGCCCATGAGCAGGGCGATCAGCGCGAGGGCCGGCAACAGGAGACGAGTGGAATAAATAGGGAGCCGCATCGAACAAAAACCCGGTAATTCGTGAAAGCGGAATGATAACGGAATTCCGGTGCCTGTGCGAAAATGAAAAGACATGAACAGCCCCGAGACCATCCGCCTGACCGCCACGATTTCCGAAAGCCTGGAAGGAATGCGCCTGGATGCCGCCGCGGCCGAGCTGTTCGGCGACTATTCCCGCGGGCGGATCCAGAAATGGATACGGTCCGGCGACCTGACCGTGGACGGGCGGCAGTACAAGCCCACGCACCGTGTCTGCACGGGTGAAACCCTGGTCCTGCTCGCCGCGGCGGGGGAGGAAGGCACGGTGCTCGCCGAGGACATTCCCCTGCGGGTGGTGCATGAGGACGAGGACCTGCTGGTGCTGGACAAACCCGCCGGGCTGGTCGTGCACCCGGCGCCGGGCAACCCGGACGGAACCCTGCAGAACGCGCTGCTGCACTTCGACCCCGGACTGGCCGCCCTGCCGCGCGCCGGTATCGTGCACCGCCTGGACAAGGACACCTCGGGCGTCATGGTGGTCGCCCGCAGCCTGCGTGCGCACACCAGCCTCGTCCGGCAACTGCAGGCGCGCCGGATGAGCCGCGTGTACCTTGCGATCGCCTGCGGGGACCTGGCCGGCGCCGGCACCGTGGATCAGCCGATCGGCCGGCATCCGCGCGACCGCAAGCGCATGGCGGTGGTCGCTTCCGGGAAACCCGCCGTCAGTCACTACCGCGTGCTGCAGCGCTTCGGCGACGCCAGCTTTGTCGAGGTTTCGCTGGAAACCGGCCGCACCCACCAGATTCGCGTGCACCTGGCGCAGCTGGGCCACCCGCTGGTGGGCGATCCGGTGTACGGCCGCAACCCGCGTGCCCGCAGCGCATTGACGAAAGAGCAGTTCGATACCGTCAGGGCTTTTCCGCGCCAGGCGCTGCATGCGCACCGGCTGAAACTGGTGCACCCGCGGGATTCGGGGGAAAGGACGTTTACGGCTCCGTTGCCACGGGACCTCGAAGAATTGTTATCCTGCCTGCGAAACGGCGAATCGGACGCTGAACGGTGACAAGGAGGTCTGCATGAAAGGGGCTTGGAGCGACATGGGCGCCATGCTGGGCGGGTTCGGGGCGAACTGGCGGCCCTTCCTGGCCATCCATATCGTCGTCACCGCCGTCGTGGTGGTGCTGCTCGGTTCGCTGGCCTCGGTGCTCCTGCGCATGGCGGTGCTGCTGTCCGGCGAGCCGGTGCTTTCCGACCAGGACATCCTGTTTTTCATCCTGAGCCCGGCCGGGTTCATCGCGTTCATCGTGCTGGCGGCGATCTACGCCATCGTCGCTTTCCTCGAGTTCGCGGCGCTGATCATGGCGGCCTGGCTGATCGAGAAAGGCAAACCGGTGACGGTGCGCGGCGTGCTGGCATTCCTGGCGTCCCGGGCTACGCGGCTGTTCGGCCTGGCGCTGCAGATCCTGCTGCGCGTCCTCGTTTACAGCATCCCGTTCCTGGCGCTCCTGGGCGCAATCTACCTTGCCCTGCTGTCGGACTACGACATCAATTTCTACCTGTCCAACACGCCGAGAGAATGGTTCACCGCGCTGGCGCTGGCGGGCGTGGTCGCGGCCGCCTGGTCGGTCCTGATGATCTAC
>JAZBPJ010000191.1:0-5039 GCA_036351575.1 Lysobacterales bacterium
GGTATTCGAATATCTGACCGTCCTGATATCCGTCGTTGTCGGGCTGACCGTGACGTCTTTTCTGACCAACGTCGTGCGAATCATCCACGTACGAGGAGACGTGACGATTTCCTGGGTGCAACTTCTGTGGTCCGTCGCCATTTTGAGCTGGACCATCGCATTTTGGTGGTTTACGTTTGTCCTGGCCGAGCAACGGCAGTGGACGTTTCCGTTATTCGTTTTCTTGCTCGCCTATGCAACGCTTCTTTTCTTTCTGATGGCTCTTTTATTTCCAGAGGGCGTGCCGTCAGATCATAACTATCGAACGCAGTTCATGCGGAACCGGGGCTGGTATTTCAGTGTATTCCTGGTTTTTCTTTGTGTTGATCTGATGGACTATTCCATCAAGCTGGAAAAAAACGTATCCATCGTCAGCCATTTGCCTTATGCGGCCTTCGTCGGGCCGTTAATAGTGTTTTCCATAATCGCGTTGCGAACCGACAACCTTTTGTTTCATCGGTGTTTTGCGGCGTACGCAGTGCTGGCCACCTTGGTGATGAGTGTGACCACGCTGGTGCCACTCACGAACTGAGTTGCAAGCGACCGCTTCGGGTCGTTGACTGCCTTCGCCAGCGAAAAACGGCTTGGTTCGGCCAACAAACGCGGCACGTAAATCAGCCGGCAAGGTCCGCTGGTTCGACGCCTTGCTTCACGCCGCAAAAGGCAGGGTAACGGGCAGGCCCTCGTTACTCTTGCAGCGCTGGACTTCAGTCTGGAGCAGATGCGCAGCCCAAACCCAGTGATCCCGCCAGAAGCGTCAAATCGAATTCCTGTATTCCGTCAATCCCTTCCAGTCGGGCCCATCCATTGTCACAATCGTCGAACCCGAGTTGCAGCGTGCCCCAGAATTCACGCAGGATCAGCTTCGAGTCGACTTCGCTGAACGTACCGCCCGATGCCTGCAGCATCTCGATCGCGATCTCATCCCCGAACAACCACTCGTTCTCCCAAACGCCGGTAAGCCAGAGGTTTTTACCCGTGTCATCAAATCCGTAGAAGTAAACGACACCCCGGTCGGCAGCGATTTTGTGTACCGAGAACCCTTGGCCGGATGTCGCCTCGTCGTACCAGGAGCCGGTAACGGCATCGGTCGCAACATGGGTTTCCGCATCCGAGCATTTGGTGCCCGAGGTACTGGCAAGCCGGGTCACGTGGACCGTCTTGTCGCCGTGTTCTCCAAGCATTTCGATCGTGGCCCTGTCACATTCCCACTGCGTGAAAACAAAAGTGCCCCAATCAACTCGCGCCACGTTTGCAGGCGTGAATTCGTTGAAAGAACCTCCGGTTGCGTATTGCGCTTCGAATACGGCGGGGACTCCCCATTCAAAGGGTCCTTCGCTGATACCGATCAGCCACAGCCGCTCGCCTTCGTTGTCGTAGCCGTAAAAATAACCGACGGCAAGATTTTCGTTGACGCTGTGCAACATGAATCCCTCGCCCGAACTGTCGGGGGAATACCAGGATCCCGTAATGGCTGTTGAATCGGGTATCACCGGGGTGACAGGCACATTGATGAACTCACAAGCGATAGTCGCTTCCGGTTTGATGGCGATGTCGGAACAGGTCGAGTCCGCCACTTCATAACCATCCGGCAGGACCGCCGATGCACTGCAGGACGTGCCGGTGTATGGAAAATTACGGACTCGGAATTTGGCCTTATCCTCATTTGATGCCAGGTCGTCGTAGACCGCCACCGTCCCGGCATCGCACGTCAATTCGACCTGGATGGGCGACGGATCTCCATCGAGAAAGCGGGCGCCAACGCGCACCGGAACGGATCGCTGGTAGTTCTCGATCGTGCACTGCGGCGCGGGGTCCGTTGTCATCGGCACGTCCAGGCAATTCCTTTCACTCTTGAAGTACCCCGTGGGAACAGCAACCTGCGTCACGGTGCAGCTCGCTGACTCGGTTGCGGGCCACATTACTTCAAAGATTGCAGGCGATGACTCGGAAACCAGGTTATCGTCTATTGCTGTTACCGAAGTCGTTCCATTGCAGGTAACGGCAACTTCGACATCCATGGGATTGTCATCGGTGAAATCCATGCCCACCTCGAACAGGGTCATGTAATTTCCCAACCAGGTATTGGTAATGACGCAGCTGTTATTGCCCAACAGGTTATCGCCCGAAAAAGTGCAAGCGTCATCCGATGCCTCACCGTTGGCGGCATAGGCGGTGTCAAAACCTTTGACGGAGGCCTGGTGCAGGGTGCAACTGTAGTCCGGAGAAAACTCCAAAACCGTGAATGTCACACTTTTTTCCTCGGTCAATTCAAACGATTGTTCCAATGGGAGTCCGCCGTTGCACGTTAACGTTACCTGCACGGGTTCGGAACGATCGGGTTCAAAAGAGGTGGATACCTGGAAATTTTGCGTCGATTGTCCCAAAAGGACTGAAGGAAGAACGACCAGAAACCACGCCGTAAACAACTTTGTCTGCTTCTTCATGATAAACCCCCTGTCTATCATTCCTGGAATGAGGGGTGATTGCAGATACTGCTATCTTCAGCATAGGTAAGAACCAGGGATTTGCAATTTGAGGCATCGGTTAGGCAACATTTACGTACTAAAACCTGATGTCGGCAAGAATGTATGTCAGAAATTGGCTTCCCTTCCCGGCCGACAGCAGTGGTCTCTTCTGTTCAAGGCCTCAGTAGGGCCTTCCATTTGCGTTTCACCTTTTCGAGCACCGGACGGAGCGACTCGTCGTCCACCAGTGGACGCAAGAACGGGGAATGCTGTGCAAGGTAGGGCCAGTTCACGAAACCCAGGTCGACGGCGCGGTTCAGCCACCGGGCCGCGCGTTCGGGGTCGCCGGCCATGGCCCAGGCCTCGGCCGCGTGGCGGGAATACATCTCGCTCCCCATGGCCGCCGCGGAAACCGGCCCGGGCAACTGCTGATTCTCGATCGCGCCACGGTGGGCGGCGGCAAGCAATCGCGCCAGGTGGGCCGGTGTCGATTGCTCGGCCAGCCCTTCGAAACTTTCGGCGACCGCGATCGCTTCTTCAGCATGGCCCGCGGCGAACAATATCCATACGTTGAACAGCCGGGCTACCGGGTTGGACGGGTCGCGCTCCAGCATATCGCGGTAGGGACCGATGGCCGCTTCAAAGCGGCCCTCCATGGCGTCGAGATAACCGGGAAAGCAACGGGTAATCGGGGTGAGCGGATCGACCGCCATCACATGGTCTATTACAGGGCGAGCGCGCTGCGTCTGGCCCGTGCGCAGGAGACAGTGCGCCAGCAGCAACAGGGCATCCGGATGATCCCGGTCCTGTTGCAGGGCCTGTTCGAGCTCCTCGATGGCCAACCCCAGATCGCCTGTCGTGTGAGCAACCCAGCCGTTCAGAATACGTGTCTCGGGGTGGTCCGGATCCGCCGCCCGGGCCCGTTCCGCCCAGGAATGGGTTTCCTCCAAGAGGTCGTCTTCGACGGGTATGCCGGCTTCCAGGTAGTGAAGCGGCACCCGGCCCATGGTGGCGCAGATCAACGCGTTTTCCCCCGCCAGTTCCAGCGCTTCGGCGAGCAGTGAGCGCGCCTGTTCGAGGGCTTCGGGGTGCCACCGATACGCGGCTTCCCGGGCCAGCACGACGCGACGCCAGGCAGATATGTCGCTGATCGCCGGTTGGCCCATCGCGACCTCTTCGGAAGGGGTCAGTTCAAGGTGCAGCGCGTCGACGACTGCGCGGACGATCTGCTCCTGGATGTCGAAGACCTGGTCCATGTCACCGGCGAATTGCCGGGACCAGATGTGGTCGTCGCGGTGCGGCTCGATGAGCCGGACATTGATGCGCAAACGCCGACCGTCGCCCACGACGCCGCCTTCCAGCAGGTAGGTCACGCCGAGCAGCCTGGCAATCGTGCTCGAGTCCCGTTCGCTGCCCCTGAGAGCGGCGGAAGAGGTTCGCGATGTCACCCGCAGTTTCGACAGGCGGGAAAAACCGGCGATCATTTCTTCCGTCAACCCGTCAGCGACCCAGGCATCGGCAGGATCCGGCCCGGCGAAGCGGAAGGGCAGCACGGCAATGGCGGCGGCGTCACCCCCGACGCCTTGCGACGCCACAGTCGTTCCCATCACGGAGTCTGTTGACCCGTTCGCGGTTGACCGATCCGCCGGCCCGCGGGCCCGTGCTTCGAGCCAGCCGTCCAGTTCCTGCCGAAATGCGAAGACACTTGCTTTCGCCTGGTGCATTAGCCGGTGCACCGGCAGTGCATGCTGCTGCTCCCAGCGCCGAACCGTGCGCACGCTGCGTCCGAGGTAACGGGCGATAGCCTTCCAGGAGTCGAGGCGGTCTTCCGGTGGCGGGCGAGTCATGGGCGACATTGTAAACCGGCTGGCTGATGGGACAAAAGCGGCCAAAACGGGCCAGGAACGGCCGTGTCCGCTGCTGTCCGTTGCCGCCGCCGCGGCGGCGGCCCAGCATCAGGACCGAGCACCGACGCAGCTTCGCAAGGTGCCTGAACAACCGCCCGAGGAGACAGACATGATGAACAGAACCACCATTCGACTTATTCCCGCCCTGGCCCTGCTGGCCGCTTCTTCCTGCTTCGCGGAGCCGGATAATTCGCCCGGCAAGGGACTCTGGAAGGAAGTGTCCGGCACCGCCATCCACTATTTCGACGACATGCCGGGTCGCAATGTCATCACCCACCGGGCGACACCCACGGAAACAGGTGTGAAACTGCGCACAACGGAGTCCGTCGACCTGTTCGGCGATCTCGAGGGCCGGGTGCTCTATCAGCCGCGCACCGTCATCAACCAGGTCGAGGGCACGTTAGTAAACACGGGCAACCAGGTATTTTCCGGAACCGTGCTGGGCGAAGGTCCGGTACTGTTGCACGACAACCTGTTCCGCGTCGATGTGAACCTCGTGACCGGAGAGACCATCGGCAAGATGTTCCTGACCGACCACGTGGACGGCCCGGTCGTTGACTGCATTATAGAAATCGAGGGCACTGGATTTACGGAAGAAGGAAACGGGCTTGCCGAATACTCGGGA
>JAZBPJ010000192.1:0-6703 GCA_036351575.1 Lysobacterales bacterium
CGCCAGTCAGCGGCGCACCTTGGCGCAGTCGGTCATCTCCTTGAAGCCGCCCACCGTCGCGGCGATCTCCTCGTAGATATCCTTTATCCGGCTCGCGTCGAGCTCGTACTCACCGCTGTCAGCGACTTTGCCCGCTGCCAGGTCCAGGTCGTGTTCACAGCCTTCCCTGTTTTGCTCGCACAGCTCGTTTGTCACTGCCAGTGCGATGCGCAGGTCGTTCACGAATTTGCAGGTATCCTGCCAGCGGTCTGTGCGCGGCCGCAGGCGGACCGCATCGAGCACGTGCTCGCTCAGCGCGCTGCCGGTTTCTTCGCAGTGGCTCAGCTGACCGTGCATCTGGGCCAGCACAAGCCGGGCGTGATCGGTCAGCCAGTACCGGCCCTCCTCCGATTCCTTTTCGGTAAGCATTTTTTCCAGCATATCGTGCAGGTTGCGGGCCTGGTTGACATCGCCACTCTGCGCGGCGTGAAGTAATGCATCCAATGAGGCATTGAGGGCGGCTTCAGCCAGTTTTGCATTCGTCATGATCTTTCTCCTCGCTCGAGATGGGCTCGACCATCAATCAAATACACTAAAGAGAACTAACATGGCATAGCTTAAAGGAAGCTTAATTTCATGCTTGAAAGCATGAACTTCCTGTCGCGGACTTCGTTGATTCGATCAGCGCGGGGCTCAATGGTTGCCGGCGATATAATCCGAAAGCTGCTCCACCTCTTTTTCGGCTTCCTGGAGCATGTGCTTGACCAGGTCGCCCAGCGACACGATGCCGATCATTTCGTCACCCTCGGTCACCAGCAGGTGCCGGCAACGGCATTCCGTCATCGTTTCCATGGCTTCCTCGGTGGACTCGTCGGGACCGACCGTGATGAGCAACACGGACATTACCTCACCGACGCGGGTATTGTTCGAGGACCGGCCTTCCAGAGCGATTTTGCGCAGGTAATCACGTTCCGTGAAGATTCCGGCGGCATTGCCGTCCTGCTGAACCACGATCGAGCCAATGTTGGCTTCCGACATCAAGCGTATCGCTTCCAGCACGGTTTCTTCCTGGTCGATCGAAACGACAGAACCGCCCTTGCGTTCGATCACGTCTCTGATTGCCGCCATGTGTAATTCCTCTTTTCAAGTCTGCTTTCAATAATAGTCACAAGAACCGAAAAAGTGAAAAGAAAGTCCAGGGTCTGTTAACCCTGGTCAGAGTCCTGCTCCCTCGAGATCACTTCGTATTCGGCGTCGATGACATCACCCTTTTCCTGCTCCGGAGTGGAAGGCTTGCCCATGGTTTCAGCATGACCGCTATCGGCTTGCGCCGCGAGCTTTCTTCGAAACCACCACAGCCTGACCCAGATAACGAGCCACAGAACCAGCCCGGCCACGACTGCCACGGCCAGGATAATGAAACCGAAAAAGAAGGCGCCCGCCAACGCAATCGCGGCAGCGACGCCAGCCAGGAGCCGGGTCACGGGATTCAGGGGCGGCGGTCCGATTCTGTATTGCATCACGCTATCCTAGAAAACCAGGTTGACCATGGTCAGCATGACGACGATGAAGATCACGCTCATCGGTGTGCCCACCCGGATAAAGTCCGACACGCGGTAACCGCCGGGGCCCATGATCAGTGCGTTGACCTGGTGGGTCGGAAGGATAAAGGCATTGGAAGTGGCCAGCCCCACGATCAACGCGTACATGGTCGGGCTGGCGCCGGTGGCCAGCGCGATGCTGACCGCGATCGGCACCAGGATCGTGGTGGCCCCCACGTTGGACATCACCAGGCTGAAAACAGTCGCCAGGACCGCCAGCGCGACCTGTATCACGAGCTCGGGCACGTCACCCAGCACGCGCATGATTTCCTGCGCGATCCAGGCCGCCGTGCTGGTGCGCTCCATCGCCAGGCCGAGCGGGATCAGGCTGGCCAGCAGGAACACGGTCTTCCAGCTGACCGACTCGTAGGCCTCGTCGATGCTGAGCACGCCGGTCAGCACCATGCCCATCGCGCCCACCAGCAGCGAAACCGACAGCCGGTAGTCGCTGAACACGACCAGGCTCATGGAGACCGCGAAGAAGAGCAGCGCAAGACCTACTTTGTGCGGCCGCTGCTCCTCCTTGGGGATGTCGGTCGCCACGATGAAATCGCGCTCCTTGCTGACGGCCGCAAGGTCGCGCCAGGTGCTGTGCGACACCAGGCAGTCGCCCGTTTCCAGTTCGAGTTCGCGCAGACCTTCCGTCACGGCCTCGCCGCGGCGGTTGACCGCCAGCACGCTGATACCGTAACGCGTGCGCAGGCGGGCTGCGCCGATGGTCTGCCCGATCAGGCGTGACCCGGGCGGAATGACGACTTCCGAGATTCCCGCGCGGCTCGGGTTGAACAGGCCGCCAAAGGTGCGCAGGCGGGGCTGCACGCGGCATTCCATGTCCAGCGCAAAACGCCCGACCACGTCGCGCGTACCCATCACGCCGAGGATCGTGCCCACCCAGATCATTTCGTCCGAGGGCGGCGCCAGCCTCGGCTTGTCCGTGTTGCGAATGGCCAGCAGCATCGGTGCGTCTTCGAGTTCCTCGGCATCCTTGATGGTCATGCCAACCAACGGGCTGTCGACCGTGACCAGCAGCTCAAAAAGATCTCCCTCGATCCCGTAGACATCGGCGAAATAGGTCTTCGTCTTGGCCGGGGCGCCGGTCGTTTTTTCCTTCGGCTTCGGCAGCAGGAACTTTCCGGCGATGAGAAAGTAGAGGATGCCTGAAATCAGCAGGCCGATTCCCACCGGCGTCACGTCGAAGAGATGGAACGTTTCCAGCGTTTCGACGCCGGGCGGCAACGTCTCGTTGGCGTTTTCGATCAGGTCGTTGAGCAGGATCAGGGGCGACGATCCGACCATGGTCAAGGTACCGCCCAGGATCGCGCAGGTGCCCATCGGCATCAGAAGGCGCGACAGCGGGATCTCCGTGCGAGCCGAAATGCGGGACATGACCGGCAGGAACAGCGCGGTAGCGCCGACGTTCTGCATGACGCCCGAGATCAGGCCGACCGTGCCGGAAACGAGCGGGACGATACGCGTCACCGTTCGCCCCCCCACCTTGAGGATCCAGCGCGACACCACGGTCATCGCGCCGGTCCGGTCCAGCCCGGCGCCGAGGATCATCACGGCGATGATCGAAATGACGGCGTTGGACGCGAAGCCGTCGAACAGGTCACGCGAAGGCACCAGGCCCAGCAGGCCGATCGTTACCATGACGAGGATCGCCGCGATATCGACACGCACGAGTTCGGAGACGAACAGCCCGATCGTGGCGCTGAGCACGATCAGAACCAATACCATCTCCTGTGTTAACTGAATTCCTGCTTCCATCGATCCTGGGCCTGTTGTCGGGTGCCGGGTCAGGAACGCCGCACGCGGCGAAACACGAGATCGAACACCTCGTGACCGAGCCGGCGGCCGCGCTGTTCGTATTTCGTGGCCGGCCGCCAATCCGGTTTCGGACAGTATCCGCCGGAAACGGACAGGTTCTCAAATTCCGGGGAAAGTTTCATTACTTCCAGCATGTGCTCCGCGTAGGGCTGCCAGTCGGTCGCCAGGTGCAGGATACCGCCCGCCTTCATCCTCGAAGCCGCCAGGCTGATGAACTCCGGCTGTACGAT
Organism: Lysobacterales bacterium; assembly: GCA_036351575.1. Classification (GTDB taxonomy): domain Bacteria; phylum Pseudomonadota; class Gammaproteobacteria; order Xanthomonadales; family SZUA-36; genus JABDPF01. The sequence continues at coordinate 3,638 of JAZBPJ010000192.1, forward strand.
ACGCCGTTTGTGGTGGCGTTTCTTGGGCCAGGGGTCCGGAAAGTATATTCGCACACCCGCCAGTGAGCGTTCCGCGACCCGTTCACGCAGCAGGTCCACGGCGTCCTCGCGGGCGATTCGGATGTTCCCGAGCTCATGGGCCTCGATGTTCAGAAGCAAACGCCCGACACCGGGCCGATGAACCTCCACGCCGAGGTAGTTTTCCTCGGGGTGTTCGCGGGCCATGCGCCAGGTCGCCTCGCCGTTGCCGAAACCGATCTCCATGATGACCGGGCGGTCGTTGCCAAAAAGATTCGAAAAATCGATCGGCGAGGCGTCGGCCTCGATCCCGAAAAGCGGCCAGAGCTCATCGAGCGCGCGCCGCTGGCCCTCGGTTAGCCGTCCGGCGCGCAGGACATAGCTTCGAACCGATCGTTTCGAACGATCTTTCGACGATTCGGAGTTTGCGGCGGGCGAGCGTATCGGCATGCTGCCGGCATTGTATCAAGCAGCACTTGAAAAATGTTTCATCACAGCCCAATCTGAACCTCATGAGCGAACCGATAACAACCGGTGGCGGCTTCCTCGAGCGCCAGATGCTGATCGCGATGCCCGGCATGGTCGACGATAATTTTGCCGGCAGCGTGACCCTGATGTGCCAGCACAACGATGCGGGCGCGATCGGCATCACCATCAACCGCCTGTCTGATTACACGCTGGGCGAAATTTTTGCGCAGCTCAAGCTCGAGTGCAGCGTGGAAGATGTTCGAAACCTGCCCGTCCTTGAAGGAGGCCCCGTTTCGCCGGACCGGGGTTTCGTGCTCCACAGCCCGGTGGAGGGCTACGAATCCAGCCTGATGATCAACCAGGACATCATGGTCACGACTTCACGGGACGTTCTGGCGGACATCGCGTCCGGCGGCGGGCCGGGCAAATTCATTGTCGCACTGGGCTATGCGGGCTGGGGCGGCGGGCAGCTGGAAAACGAAATGCTGGCCAACGCCTGGCTGTCCGTTTCCGCCGACACGGCCATCGTGTTCGACCTGCCGGTGCCGGAGCGCTTTGATCGCGCGATGAGCCGCCTGGGCATCCGCGCCGACATGCTGCACTCGGAAGCAGGCCATGCCTGATACCGGGCCGGGCGCCGCTTATGTGCTCGCCTTTGATTTTGGCTTGCGCCGCATCGGTGTCGCGGTCGGCCAGACCCTGACCTCCACCGCGACCGCGCTGGAGACCGTGAAACACGGCAAAGCCCCCGACTGGACTGCCATCGACCGCCTGGACCGGGAGTGGAAACCGGCGCTGTTCGTGGTCGGCCTGCCGCTCGGTGCGGAGGGCGAAGAAACCGACATGTCGAAACAAGCCCGTGCATTCGGCGCTGCGCTGGAAAAACGCTACTCCAGGCCGGTTGAATACGTCGACGAGCGCCTGACCTCGCGATCCGCCGAAGCGCGCTTCGTGGAACAACGGGCCGCCGGAACCCTGCGGCGCAAGGACAGCGAGCGCATCGACGCCATCGCCGCACAACTGATCTGTGAAAACTGGCTGCAGGCCCGGGGTCCTTGATATCGAGGCCGTGAAGAACACCCACTCTGCGCGCATTCACGGCTTCCCCCCGCTGGCTGGACCGGATGCGCGCATTCTCATTCTCGGCAGCATGCCCAGCCGGGAATCGCTCGCACGCGGTCAGTACTATGCCCACCCTCGCAACGCGTTCTGGCCGATCATCAGCGACCTGCTCGGCATCGAAACAGCGGACTATGAGCGCCGCGCTGAAGCCGTCACCCGACATGGAATCGCCATCTGGGACGTGCTCAGAGACTGCATCCGGCCCGGCAGCCTCGATTCGGCCATCGAGGAAAAAACCGCGGCAAGCAACAATTTTCAACGCTTCTTTGCGCAGCACAAAGCCATCGGTCACGTATTTTTCAACGGTGCAAAAGCGGAATCGCTGTACCTGCGGCGCGTGCTTCCCGGCCTCGAGCCGAGAGCGGCCGGCCTTTCCTGCACCCGCCTTCCCTCGACCAGCCCGGCGAACGCCGGCATGGATTACCAGGCCAAGAAAATGGCCTGGGGAAAGATACTCGAACGGGGTTTAGAATAGCGCGATGAAACGGATTTGCGTCTACTGCGGTTCAAACCCCGGTTCAAAACCTGTCTTTCGGCAATCCGGGCGTGAACTGGGCCGGGAACTGGCGAAACGCGGCCTGGGACTGGTCTACGGCGGCGCCAGCGTCGGCGTGATGGGCGCGGTCGCAGACGGTGTGCTGGAAGCGGGCGGCTCGGCGATCGGCGTGCTGCCGCATTTTTTCTCCACCAAGGAAATTGCCCACGGCGGTCTCGACGAGTTGATCATCGTGAACTCGATGCACGAGCGAAAAGCAAAAATGTCGGAATTGTCCGATGGATTCATTGCACTGCCGGGGGGCTGGGGCACGATCGAGGAAATCTTCGAAATGCTGACCTGGGCCCAGCTGGGTCACCATGCCAAACCCTGCGGGCTGCTGAACATCGATTCGTACTATGAAGAACTGTCCGCCTTTCTCGAAAAAGCGATAGAGAACCAATTCGTCAGGGAAGAATACAGGCCCATGATAATGATCGAGGACGCCGCATCGCGGCTGCTCGACCGTTTTGAAAATTACCGGGCCCCGCGAGTAAAGAAATGGATCGGGTCGGAGGAAACATGATCAAGGTAAAAATGATCGATCACATCGTGCTGCGCACGGAGCAGCTGGACGAAATGATCCACTTTTACTCGGTCGTGCTCGGCTGCGCCGTGGAGCGCACCCTGCCCGCCCATGTCGGACTGACCCAGCTGCGCGCCGGCAAGTCGCTGATCGACCTGGTCAACGTGGACAGCGAGTTGGGGCGCGCCGGGGGGCCGCCGCCTTCCGGCACGGAAAAAAACGTCGACCACTTCTGCCTGCAGATCGAGGCCATTTCGGAAGATGACCTGCGGCAATGGCTCGAATCCCACGGCGTCGAAGTCGGCGACTTCGAAGTGCGTTACGGCGCCGAGGCGTTCGGCTCCTCGGTCTACATCCGCGACCCGGACAACAACATCGTCGAGCTGAGGCTGGGCCG
>JAZBPJ010000193.1:0-3254 GCA_036351575.1 Lysobacterales bacterium
CAGGGCAGGGCGGTCGCAGGCCTCATCGTGGCGAATCTCCGGGTGCAGGCTGCGACCCGCTTCCGCCGTGGGGCATGCGCCAGGGAACGAACCGTATATCCGACAGGGGAACCGGTTCGGAACTGAGCCACAGTACGAGCCGGTAGCCGTCCGTAAACCAGGGGTCTCCCGTCAGGTTGCCGCGCGGTTCGTCTGCCGAAACGGCGCCCACGCCGCCGACGTAGCCGAATGCCTTTAGCGACTGCGCGTAGGCCAGGTTCTCCAGCAGGTATTCACGCGTTTCGTCCACATCCGGGTCGATCTTGTGCGTCGTGATGGTCTTGCGGGTGAAGCGCACGCCGATATCGCGGCTGATCTGCCCGATCCAGACCGGCAAGCCTTCGTACGTGTAATTCGACATCCACAGGCGCAGGTGATTGCGCTCGTGGATGTTTTCCCTGATCCATTGAAAAGCCGCATCCTGCTTGCGACCGAAGGCATACAGGCTGCTGACCGGGGAGTAACGGTATTCGCCGCCGCTCAGAAACGACTTGACCGTCTTCCACGCCGAAGCTCTGCCCACGGTCTCGGTCTCGTCCCAGCCGGCCCGGATAAACGATGTGTAAACGTCCAGTGGATCGCCGATCAGAACCAAATTGAGCGGGTCACCGGTATTTTTTCCCGCCTTGTCCGTCACGCAGCAGGCGGCGGACTCGAGTTTCTCAACGAGTTCTTCCGCGGACAATTCCGCCTTGCTGCCGGCCGGCCACAATGCATCCCAGTCGACATCGTAATGATCGATACGCAGGCCCGGAACCGGTACGAAAAAGACGAAGGTATCGAATGAGTCCGGGCCGGTTACGTCGACGTTGAACGCCTTGGTCCCTTCGTCCAGCCCGGTAAAAACGAAACCGCTGAGCGACCCGCCGGGTTCAACCATCAGGTTGATGCTCTGGTCCATGAAAAACCGGTTGACGAGCACCGTGGATGACTCGGACTCACGAGCATCCAGGTTGGCGACTTCGAGCGGCGAATAGTAGTGCGGATCCAGTCCCACCGGAAGAAAGGTAATCGCCTTGTCGCGATTGTTTTCAATGCGAATCCATACGGGCTGAATACCTTTTTTATACAGATCCTTACTGAATATTTCTAAAGTTTCTTTTGAACTCGGAACGGCGGCCGATACCCGGACACCGTTCGCATCCTGGACTTGCATCCGGTCACGGTAATCACCCTCCCGCAGCCAGTCATTCACCGGGCCCGGCGTGGAACAGGCTGCGACGGCGGCAACCAGCGTCCACAGCAGAAGAAATGTCAAAATGGACCGGGCAGAGCGGTTCATTGTTTTTCCTCGAGCAGTTCCGCAGGCTGGATCCAATCGACAGGCAGAGCTTCTGAAAGGGCTATCGGCTGTCCCGAAACCCAGATCACGGCGCGTAAATTATCCCTTGTAAACCAGGGGTTTCCGTTGAAATCCAGCCTCGGACTATCGGCAGAAACCGCGCTTCCGGACTCGGACCAGCCCCAGCGCAGCAAGGACTGCGAATACCACAGGTCCTGCAACAGATAATTGCGACCGTCACTGGCGTCCGGGTCCAGGTTGACGCCCAGGAAATAGTCGCCGATCTCGAACCGGCGACCGACCGCATGGCGTACTTGTCCGACCCACAGCGGTTGGTCGGAAACCCGCACCGGCGCCAGCCAGAGGCTCAATTCGAAGCGGTCCCGTGTCCTGTCACGGCCTTTACGGAATATCGCGTCGGGCGTCCGGCCAAAAAGATAATGGGCTCCGCTCAGGTAGCTTTCATCACGGACATAGGACGTTTCCGACCAACCGGCGCGCAGCAAAGACCGCAGCAGGTCAACGCCGTCCGCCACCAGGAACACATCCGTGGGTCGGCCATCCTCGTCGTCCGCACGGTTACGGGTGCAGCATGGAATCGAAAGTAGCAGGGCGCGCAGGCCGTCCATATCGACGTTGTGAATGTCGTTTTCAGTGTAAATTTCTTTGAAATTGACCTCTGCATGGTCCGGAACGAAGCCCGGAACCTCGAGGAAATAGGTGAATTGCGCCAGGTCGTTCGAGCCAGCCGTATCAAAAATATCGAGATTGAACGCCTTGGTGCCCCGGCTCAGGTTGGTAAATACATAACCTGAAACCGTCTGTTCGGGCGGAACTTGACGAGGCAAGCTTGATTCGTGCAGGTAGGCCTCCATGTCCTTGCGACCCTGTTTGGAGAATTGCTTACGGAAAAAGTAAGCGACTTCCAGGGGCGGAAAGTATTTCGGATCGACACTCGACAAGGTCACGCGGGCCCTTGCGGGCGAATCGTTGTGAATTTCGATCCATACCGGCTGGATGCCGCGGTCGTAAAGCGGAAGACCGAACAGTCTCTTCGTCTCCTCGGCGCCGGGGACAGCAGCAAGAACACGGTAAGCACCCTGGCGCTGTTCCTGGGCACGCGCGCGAATTTCATCCGAGACTGAGGTTTCGTAGCGGTATGGCGAGGAAGCGCAGGCAGCGAGAAAAATCAGCGCCAACAACATCGCTACCCGCATACAGGAGAAGAATGTAGCCCCGATGACTTTTTTTCTAACCAGGACAGAGCGACGCATGAAAGAGCAGCACCCGGTACCGTTGGATCCTGGCCGACTATGGAGCGGTTTACCCTGTGCCTTCAACATGACTAATTTAACATAATATACATTATACGCAATTAAGTCGGGGGCTGGCTGATCTCCCCTTCCACCTGGATGGCTCTTCCCGGAAGCGCGAATCGCGCCCCCTCGGCAGCAACGATCTTCATGATCCCCAGGTTAAGTTCTTCACGGTACTCGAGAGACTGCGGAAACTCGGTGGTTTTGAGGAAGCAGTGCACCTTGATGAGAATGGCGTCTTCCGCGAAGTCGGTGAAGCGCGCGCGGATACCGTCGTCGTGAACGAATTCCGTTTGCTCAAGCAAAGCGACGATCCCGGCGCAGATGCGTTCGATTTGCTCCGGACCGGTATCGTAACGCAGCCGCAGCGTGGGCCAGTATCGAATCTTGGTGCGGTATGTCAGGTTTTCGAGATCGCGGATGGCCACCTGCGAATTGGGAACGGACACCACGGTGTTGGTCAGGGTGCGGATACGGGTGGTGCGCAGGCCGATATCCTCAACCCGGCCAACCGTTTGCCCGTAGCGGCACAGGTCCCCTACCCTGATCGGCGCCTGGGAAAAAATCGTCAGGGCGCCCATCATGTCTTCGAGCGGTTTCTGCAAGGCCAGGGCGAC
>JAZBPJ010000194.1:0-11016 GCA_036351575.1 Lysobacterales bacterium
CCGAGGTACCAGGCCGCGCCGCCGGCCGCCAGCAATGCGGCGACCACGGCCCAGGGAATCCAGCCCCTGCGCGGGCCAACGGCCTCCTCGGTGAGCACCCGGTCCGGGCGCAGACCCGGCGCCTGCAAAACCCAGCGGCAGGACGCGATGCGGATTTCGTCACCGCTGGCCAGGGACGCCTTTTGCACGGTCTCGCCGTTGAGCATGGTCTCGCCACTTTCAGCCAGGTTTGCCAGGGTCAGTCCGCCCTGCCCGTCATCGCTGATCTCGGCGTGACGGGGGGCCACTCCATCCTGGTCGACGCGCAGGTCGCAATCGTCCGCACGGCCGATCACGGTGCGCTCACCGAGGGTGTGGGACTGGTTGATCACGGCGCCCGAAGCGCCCTTGAGTCGGTAGATGCTCATTTTGAAAAACCGGGGTGAAAAACCGGGGTCAGAGTAGCGCAGCTACTCTGACCCCATCAAGTTAAGTTAGCTCAGCTACTCTGACCCCTCAAGGTGGTGGCGTCCCGCACGTTCACAAGTTCGCGCAGCAGGCTGGTGGCGTAAGCGCCGGGCGGCAACTCGAAACGCAGCCTGACCCGGTCCTCGCCGGTCTCGACCTCCAGCGCACGGGGACGCAGGCGCAGCGCGCGCCGGGCGGCATCCAGGCCGGCAGCTGACAGCGCCTCGACCAGGTGCTGCTCGTTCGCGAGCGCCTCGTCCTCGACCCCGGCGGCCTCGCGCAGCGGCACCGTGCCGCCGCGACCGGCCAGCGGTCCGGTGGGGTGGATTTCCATGGCAGCGCAGCGCCGCTCCAACTCCGCATCGGGCAGGCTGCACTCGAATATGGGCCGGCGGCCGTCGAGGATCGCGATTTCACCGTCGAGCAGGCGGTTCCAGTTGCCCTGCCCGACACGGAACGAGAGCACCCGGTTGAAAAGAAAGCTGCGCGCCGAGGACAGGTAAATACTGCGGGTCTCGCGGCGGACCCTGCCGCCGCGCTCGAGCCAGCCGCGCGCCTTTTCAACGTTGGAACCTCCGCGGCCGAATCGCTGCGGGCCGAAATAATTGGGAACGCCCGTCGCCGCCACGCGTTCGACGCGCTCGGCGAGTTCGGCGGGCTGTCCGTCAAAATGACGCACGAGAATTTCAAAGCGGTTGCCCGCAAGCGTGCCCCGCCGCAGCTTGCGGCCGTGGCGCTGCGCCTGCAAAACACGTACGCCCTCGATTTCCCACTCTGGCCAATCGTCGCTGCTCGCTTCCTGAAGGCCGATGGAAAACCACTGGGTCGTCACGCCGTGACGGTCCTTCATGCCGGCGAAGCCGACGTCCCGCGACGTGACCCCGGCCGCCGCCGCCAGCCGGCGCGCCACCCAGTTCGTATTCGCGCCGCGCTTTTCTATCTCAAGCCAGAGGTGGTTGCCCTCGCCATCGGGCAAAACCAGCGGGAGTTCACTGACGCGAAAGTCTTCCGCTTCGGTTCGAATGATTCCGCCTGAAGGCGGCCGCCCCAGCGCCCACGCCCATTCGGGCAGCATCGTTTCGCCCGTCATTCAGGCCTGCCGGATCAGCGCGATCGCCTGCGCGGCGATGCCTTCCTCGCGGCCGCAGAAGCCGAGCCGCTCCGTCGTCGTGGCCTTGACCGAAACAGCGCTTGCCGCGATGCCGAGCGCGCCGGCAATCGCCTCGCGCATGGCCGCGGCGTGCGGGCCGATCTTCGGGCGCTCGCAGACGATGGTGACGTCGACATTGACGGGCCGCCAACCGGCTGCCGACAGCAGCCCGCGCACCCTTTTCAGCAGTTCGCGCGAATCGGCCCCGGCCCAGCGCCCGTCCGATGGCGGGAAATGTTGCCCGATATCGCCCAGCGCGGCCGCGCCGAGCAGCGCGTCGCACAAAGCATGCAGGGCCACGTCGCCGTCCGAGTGCGCCGCCAGGCCCCGCTCGTGGGGAATCCGAACGCCCCCCAGAACGACGTGGTCGCCGGCGCCGAAGGCGTGCACATCGAATCCCTGGCCGATGCGGAAGCTCATCAATCGACGACCGACTGCCGCTGCAGGATGAATTCGGCCAGGATCAGATCCTCGCAGCCGGTGATCTTGATGTTGGACGCCGCGCCGGTCACCAGCAGCGGATGAACACCCGAGCGCTCCATCGCGGCCGCCTCGTCGGTCGGCTCTTCACCGGCTTCCAGCGCGGCGCGCAGCAGGTCCGCCAATTGCCCGAGCGGAAAGAGCTGGGGGGTCTGCGCGGCCCAGCAGCGCGAGCGGTCCACCGTCTTTTCGATAAAACCATTCTCGTCCGCCCATTTCAGCGTATCGCTGACGGGCCAGGCCAGGATGGCGCCCGACGGGCTGGCCAGGCCCTGCCCGATCAGCCGTTCCAGCGCGGACCGCGACAGGCACGGCCGGGCCGCGTCGTGAACCAGGACCCAGTCGTCCGCGGAAGCTTCCTCGAGGATGAGCTCCAGGCCGCTCAGCACCGAGGCCGACCGGCTGTCGCCGCCCGCTACCGTCCTGACGTTCGGCCAGTGGGGGCGCAACAGTTCTTCGAAAATGCCGTCATCCGAAGCCAGCACGACCGTCACGGAAACAACCGACGGATGGCGGCTCACGGCTTCGATGCTGTGGTGAATCACCGGCTGCCCCATGAGGTGGGCGTATTGCTTCAGGGTCGTACCGCCGAAGCGCACGCTGCGGCCGGCCGCAGGTATCAAGGCATGGATGGGGGGATGATCCATCGCTTCAGTCTACGCCTTCCGGCGCGTCGCCGCGTTTCGGAACGACCAGGTAAAACTCCTCGCCCTCCTTGATCATGCCGAGCTCGCTGCGCGCCCGTTCCTCGATGGCCTGCAGGCCCTGCCTGAGGTCCTCGACTTCGGCCTGCAGCTCCTGGTTGCGCTGCGCCAGCATTTCGTTTTCGCGGGCCTGCTCCTCGACCCGCTCGGCGAGCCGCTGGACATCCCGGTATCCGCCTTCGCCAAACCACATTTTCAATTGCAGCAGGACGATGACGACGACCAGGATGGCCAGCAGTGTTTTCATTGCCAGTTCTTGATATTGCTGAAGGCGCTGCCGCCTGCGAAGCTGGCCTCGGCTCCGAGTGCGTCCTCGATGCGCAGCAGCTGGTTGTACTTGGCGACCCGGTCGGAGCGGCACAGCGAACCGGTCTTGATCTGGGTGGCCGTGCTGGCCACGGCGAGGTCGGCGATGGTCGCGTCCTCGGTTTCGCCCGAGCGGTGCGACACGACCGCGCTGTAACCCGCTTTTTCAGCCATCGCGATGGCCTGCAGGGTCTCGGTCAGCGTGCCGATCTGGTTCAGCTTGATCAGGATCGAGTTGGTGATGCCCATGTCGATGCCGCGCTGGAATATCTCGGTATTGGTCACGTACAGGTCGTCGCCGACCAGCTGGACGTCGTCGCCGATCATCCGGGTCAGGACTTCCCAGCCTTCCCAGTCGCCTTCGTCCATGCCGTCCTCGATGCTGATGATCGGGTACTGGCGGGTCCACGAAGCGAGGTATTCGGCAAATTCTTCAGAGGTGAAATACTTGCCCTCGGACTCGAGGTGGTATTTGCCGTCCTTGAAAAACTCGCTGGAAGCGACGTCGAGCCCCAGGCTGACCTGGTCGCCGATCCGGTAACCCGATTTCTCCACGGCCTCGAGGATGACCTCGACCGCCGCCTCGTTCGACGGCAGGTCCGGGGCGAAACCGCCCTCGTCGCCCACCGCGGTGTTCATGCCCTTGCCGTTCAGCACAGCTTTCAGGGTATGAAAAATTTCCACGCCGCAGCGCAGCGAATCGGCGAAGGAATCGAAACCCCAGGGCAGGATCATGAATTCCTGCATGTCGACGCTGTTGTTGGCGTGCGCGCCGCCGTTGATGATGTTCATCATCGGCACCGGCAAAGCCGGCTTGACGTCGCCCGCCAGGCGGCGCCACAGCGGCCGCCCCTCTTCCGCGGCCATCGCGTGGGCGGCGGCCAGGCTGACACCGAGCAGGGCGTTGGCGCCCAGCCTGCCCTTGTTCGGGGTGCCGTCCAGGTCGATCATGCGGGCATCGAGGGCCGCCTGGTCATCGGCGTCGGTACCGACGACGGTCGCGGCAATCGGGCCGTTGACGTTCTCGACCGCCCGGGTCACGCCCTTGCCCATGTAACGGCTCTTGTCACCGTCACGCAGTTCGATGGCTTCGCGCGCGCCGGTGGAAGCCCCCGAGGGCACGGCCGCGCGGCCGTGCGCGCCGGATGCCAGGACGACATCGGCCTCCAGGGTCGGATTGCCGCGGGAGTCGAGAATCTCCCGCGCGTGTACGGACTTGATATTGCTCATGTTTTTTCCTTCAGAAAGATGACTAAATGGGGTTGTTCTTGCTCACGGTGTCCAGTTCCTTGAGGACGGACAGCAATTCCTCGGCCTGGTCCAGCGGCCAGGCGTTCGGGCCGTCGCTCAACGCTTTTTCGGGATCGGGATGGGTTTCCATGAACAATCCGGAAACGCCGACTGCCACCGCCGCGCGGGCCAGCACGGGGACGAATTCCCGCTGCCCTCCGGACGCGGTGCCCTTGCCGCCGGGCAGCTGCACCGAATGGGTCGCGTCGAAAACCACCGGGCAGCCGGTCTCGCGCATCACCGCGAGCGACCTCATGTCGGAGACGAGGTTGTTGTAACCGAAACTGACGCCCCGCTCACAGACCATTATGTTCTTGTTACCGGTCGATTTCGCCTTGTCGACGACGTTGCCCATTTCCCATGGACTCAGGAACTGGCCCTTCTTGATGTTGACCGGCACGCCGGCCGAGGCCACGCGGTGAATGAAATTGGTCTGGCGGCAGAGAAAGGCCGGGGTTTGCAGCACGTCGACCACCCGGGCGACCATCTCGATGTCGGTATCCTCGTGCACGTCGGTCAGCACCGGCACACCGACCTGGCGCCTGACCTCGGCCAGGATACGCAGGCCTTCCTCGACACCGAGCCCGCGAAAACTGTCGCCGGAAGAGCGGTTGGCCTTGTCAAAGGACGACTTGTAGATGAACGGGATATCCAGCCGCGCGCAGATTTCCTGCAGCGCGCCGGCCGTGTCGAGCGCAAGCTGTTCGGACTCGATGACACAGGGACCTGCGATCAGGAAAAAGGGCCGTTCGGGACCGACGTCGAATCCGCACAGTTTCACTTGGCTTTTACTCCGGGCGTGAAATCACCCTGCTGCACGCGCAGCGCGGCCTCGATGAACCCGGTGAACAACGGGTGTCCGTCGCGCGGCGTGGACGTGAACTCGGGGTGGAACTGGCAAGCTACGAACCAGGGATGGTCAGCAATCTCGACGATCTCGACCAGCGACCCGTCCATGGACAGGCCGGCCAGGACCATGCCGTTTGCAACGAAAACGTCCCGGTAGTTGTTGTTGAATTCGTAGCGGTGCCGGTGGCGCTCGCGAATGATGCCCCTGCCGTACAGGGCATGGGTCAGGGAGTCCTCCTGCAGGCGGCACTCCTGGCCGCCCAGGCGCATCGTTCCGCCCAGGTCCGAGTCCTCGTCACGGCGCTCGATACGGCCCGAGGCGTCGACCCACTCGGTGATCAGTCCGATGACCGGGTGCGGCGTGTCCGGGTCGTTTTCAGTGGTGTTCGCGCCTTCCAGCCCGCAGACGTTGCGCGCGAACTCGACCGCCGCCGCCTGCATGCCGTAACAGATGCCCAGGTAGGGAATGCCGTTTTCACGCGCGTAACGGATGGCGTTCACCTTGCCCTCGAAACCGCGCTCGCCAAAGCCGCCGGGCACCAGGATTGCGTCGACTTCTTTCAGCGCGGAGGTATCGCCCTCAGTGAAGTCCTCGGACTCGAACGCGCGGATGTTGACCTTGATGCGCTGGCGCAGGCCGCCGTGCGTTATCGCCTCGGTCAGGGACTTGTATGCGTCGGCGTGATCGACGTATTTGCCGACCATGCCCACGGTGACCTCGTGCTCGGTGTTGACCAGCCGGTCCACGACCTCCTCCCAGTCGCTGAGGTCAGCCGGCCGCGTCGCCTTGTCCTGCAGGCCCAGGCGCTCGATGACGATGTTGTCCAGGTTCTCGGCGTGCAGCATCATCGGGATGTCATAGATGCTGTCGCGTGCATCGAGCGCCGTTATGACCGCTTCCTTGGGCACGTTGGTGAACAGCGCGATCTTCGCGCGCTCGTCCTCGGTCAGGTCCATCTCGCAGCGGCACAGCAGCACGTCGGGCTGGATGCCGATCGAGCGCAGTTCCTTCACCGAGTGCTGGGTCGGCTTGGTTTTCTTTTCCTTCGCGGCGCGCAGGTACGGCACCAGGGTCAGGTGCATGAACAGCGTTTCGCGGTGTTTCTCGACACCCAGCTGCCGGATCGCCTCGAGAAACGGCAGTGATTCGATATCGCCGACCGTGCCGCCGATTTCGATCATCGCCACGTCGAAGCCCTCGGCCGCGCGCAGGATCCAGTCCTTGATCTCGTTGGTGATGTGCGGAATGACCTGGATGGTGGCGCCGAGGTACTCGCCCCGGCGTTCCTTGGCGATCACGTTGCTGTAAATGCGGCCGGTGGTCGCGTTATTCAGCTGGCGCGTCGGCTGGCGAACGAATCGTTCATAATGGCCGAGATCGAGGTCCGTCTCGGCGCCGTCGTCGGTGACGTAGACCTCTCCGTGCTGGAACGGGCTCATCGTTCCGGGGTCGACGTTGATGTAAGGGTCGAGCTTCACGAGGGTCACTTTCAGCCCGCGCGACTCGAGTATCGCTGCGAGTGCCGCGGAGGACAGGCCCTTGCCCAGTGAGGAAACGACGCCGCCGGTTACGAAGATGATTGAGGCCATGCCAGAACTGTATCCTTTATAAGGCTGGTTGTCGGTGAAAAGTTCTGGAAGGACATTCTACTGGATGCATCGGCGACTTGAAAACAACGTTCAAACAGGTGAACATCGCTGCGGACCGCGCGTCCCTTTTCGAGCGCGCAGCAGCTTGCGAAACAACCGTGAATGACAACTGACTACCGCGCAGAAGATATCGAAGTCCTGACCGGACTGGACCCCGTCAGACGCCGCCCCGGCATGTACACGGATACGACCCGGCCGAACCACCTGGCCATGGAGGTCATCGACAACAGCGTGGACGAGGCCCTGGCCGGTCACGCACGCTCGGTTGCGGTCACCGCATACGAAGACGGCTCGGTCGAGGTCATCGACGACGGCCGCGGCATGCCGGTGGACGTCCATCCCGAGCAGAAAATTCCCGGCGTTGAACTGATCCTGACCCGGCTGCACGCGGGCGGCAAGTTCAACGACAAGAACTACCAGTTCGCCGGCGGCCTGCACGGTGTCGGCGTTTCCGTCGTCAACGCCCTGTCCAGGAAGCTCGAGGTCTGGATCCGGCGGGACGGAACCGAGCACTACATGCGTTTCGCCAACGGCGAAGCGAAATCGAAACTGGAACAGATCGGCACCGTCGGCCGGCGCAACACCGGTACGCGGATCCGCTTCTGGCCCAACCCCGACTACTTCGATTCAGCCAATTTCTCCTTGCCGAAACTGCGTCACCTGCTGCGCGCCAAGGCCGTGCTTTGCCCCGGCCTGACGGTCAGCCTGGCGATCGAGAAAACCGGCGAAAAAGAAGAATGGTGTTACGAGGACGGGCTCAAGGACTACCTGTCCAGTGAGCTGGAAGACTACCCGCGCCTGCCCGCAACCCCGTTCAGCGGCGAATTGAAAGGCGGCGACTCGGAAGTTGCCTGGTCGCTGAGCTGGCTGCCGGAAGGCGGACAGCTCCAGGAAAGCTACGTCAACCTGATCCCGACGGCCCAGGGCGGAACCCACGTCAACGGCCTGCGCACGGGCCTGGTCGAGGCGATGCGCGAGTTTTGCGAACACCACAACCTGCTGCCGCGCGGCCTGCGCCTGGCGCCGGAAGACATCTGGGAGAAAATCAGCTTCATCCTGTCGGTCAAGCTGGCCGACCCGCAATTCAGCGGGCAGACCAAGGAGCGGCTCTCTTCCCGCGGCTGCGCAACCTTCGTATCCGCCATCATCAAGGACGCCTTCAGCCTGTGGCTGAACCAGAACGTGAACGACGGCGAGGCCATCGCCCAGCTGGCCATCGCCAGCGCCCAGAAGCGCATGAAGTCGGCGCGCAAGGTGGTGCGCAAGAAGGTAACCCAGGGCCCCGCCCTGCCCGGCAAGCTGGCGGACTGCTCTTCGCAGGACCTGGCGCATACCGAGCTCTTCCTGGTCGAGGGCGACTCCGCCGGCGGCTCGGCCAAGCAGGCGCGCAACCGCGAATTCCAGGCCATCCTGCCGCTGCGCGGCAAAATCCTGAACACCTGGGAGGTCGACTCGGAATCCGTGCTGGCCAACCAGGAGGTGCACGACATCTCGGTGGCGATCGGCGTCGACCCGGGCTCGAACCAGATAGCCGGCCTGCGCTACGGCAAGGTCATCATCCTGGCCGATGCGGACTCGGACGGCCTGCACATCGCCACCCTGCTCGCGGCGCTGTTCCTGCAGCATTTCACCGCGCTGGTGGAGACCGGCCACGTGTTCGTCGCCATGCCGCCGCTATACCGCGTCGACGTCGGCAAGGAAACCTACTACGCGCTTGACGACGAGGAACGCAAGGCGATCCTCGAGATGATCATGGCGGAGAAAAAGAAGGGAAAAGTCACCGAGACACGGTTCAAGGGACTGGGCGAAATGAACCCGCTGCAGCTGCGGGAAAGCACGGTCGATCCGAACACGCGACGGCTGGTGCAGCTGACCGTCGAGCAACCGGAAAAAACCCGAAAAATGATGGACATGCTGCTCGGCAAGAAACGGGCCGGCGACCGCAAGGCCTGGCTGGAAGACAAGGGCGACCTGGCCACGGTCTGAGCGCCGCAGCGCAAGGAGTTGAAGATGAATCAGTGCACACGTGAAAAAATCCGGCAACAGGTCGACCGATACCTGGATTCGATCTCCAAAAACGATCCGGCGCTCGCACCGCTGGCCGCAGACGCCGTCTACGGCGGGCCGATGGTGCCGACCGAGCTGCGCGGCGCGGCCGCGATACGGCAGTTCCTCGGTGAAATCGCTCCGTTCATCGCACGGGTCAGCGCGCTGCGCACCGTTATCGACGATGATTCGGCCGCCGTTATCATGGAAATCACCGGTATCCGCAAGCGCAGCTGGCGCGGCAGCATGTTTTTTGAATTCGACGGTGACCTCATTCGAAGCGTGCAGGTGTTTTTCGACACGCGCCTGCTGATGCAGGACATGGCCTGAAGAATACCGGAAAACCGGGGTCAGAGTAGCTCAGCTACTCTGACCCCAAAAAAAAGGATTATTGATGTCGGACTTGACGCTTTCATTCAGCGATCACGAACAGGTTCCCCTCGAGGAATACGCAGAGAAGGCCTACCTCGATTACTCGATGTACGTGGTGCTCGACCGCGCCCTGCCCCACATCGGCGACGGCCTGAAGCCGGTGCAGCGCCGCATCGTCTACGCGATGAGCGAGCTGGGCCTGGGTGCGAACGCCAAGCACAAGAAATCGGCCCGCACGGTGGGCGACGTCATCGGCAAGTTCCACCCCCACGGCGACAGCGCCTGTTACGAGGCCATGGTGCTCATGGCGCAGCCGTTCGCCTACCGCTACCCGCTGGTCGACGGACAGGGCAACTTCGGCTCGCCGGACGACCCCAAGTCGTTTGCCGCCATGCGCTACACCGAGTCGCGCCTGACCGCGTATGCGAAATCACTGCTCAGCGAGCTCGGCATGGGTACGGTCGACTGGCAAGCGAATTTCGACGGCACGCTGAAGGAGCCGGTCGTACTGCCCGCCCGGCTGCCGAACGTGCTGCTGAACGGCAGTACCGGCATCGCAGTGGGCATGTCCACGGACATTCCGCCGCATAACCTGCGCGAGGTGGTGGCCGCAAGCGTGCACCTGCTCGAACACCCGAAAGCGACCGTCGCCGACCTCTGCGGGCACGTCAAGGGGCCGGATTTTCCGACCGACGCGGAAATCATCACGCCGGCCGACGAACTGCACGCCATTTACGAAAACGGGACCGGCGCGGTCAAGATGCGCGCCGTCTGGGAAAAGGAACACGACGAGATCGTGATCACCGCGCTGCCCCACCAGGTTTCTCCGGCCCGCGTGCTGGAACAGATCGCGGCCCAGATGCAGGCCAAGAAACTGCCGATGGTTGAAGACCTGCGCGACGAGTCGGACCACGAAAACCCGACCCGCCTGGTCGTGGTGCCCCGGTCCAACCGTGTCGATATCGAGCAGCTGATGAACCACCTGTTCGCGACCACGGACCTGGAACGCAACTACCGGGTCAACCTGAACATCATCGGCAACAACGGCAAGCCCCAGGTGCTGAACCTGCGCGACCTGCTCAAGCAGTGGCTCACGTTCCGCATGGAAACCGTTACCCGGCGGCTGAACCACCGCCTGGACCAGGTCGTCGACCGGCTGCACATCCTCGAGGGCCTGCTGACCGCGTACCTCAACATCGACGAGGTCATTTACATCATCCGCCACGAAGACCGGCCGAAACCCGTGCTGATGGAACGGTTCGACCTGACAGGGACCCAGGCCGAGGCCATCCTGGAACTGAAGCTGCGTCACCTCGCCAAGCTCGAGGAAATGAAGATCCGCGACGAGCAGGACGCATTGTCGGACGAGCGTGACGAACTCGAGACCATTCTCGGATCGAAAGCGCGGCTGAAAACGCTGATCAAGAAAGAACTGCTGGCCGACGCGGAAACCTACGGCGACGAGCGCCGTTCTGCACTGGTCGAGCGCGGCGCCGCACAGGCATTGCGCCAGGAAGATCTCGTGCCCTCGGAGCCCACCACCGTGGTGCTTTCGAAGTCCGGCTGGGTGCGCGCCGCCAAGGGCCACGACATCGACCCGGCCGCGCTCAATTACAAGGCGGGCGACGAATTCCGGCACGCCGCCCGGGGCCGCAGCAACGAGCAGGCGGTTTTTCTCGACTCTGCCGGCCGCGCCTACTCGCTGACAGCGCATACCCTGCC
>JAZBPJ010000195.1:0-3092 GCA_036351575.1 Lysobacterales bacterium
GCGCACGGTCTCGGGATTGAAGCCGGCCGGCAGCGAGGTCTCCAGGCGCTCACGGTACGGGTGCAATCCGCCGGGTTCCAGGCGGTGGTCCAGCCAGGAACGGAACTCGTAGTTGCGGCGGTGGCTGATGCGGCTGCCGTTGACCAGCCGGGAGTCGCGCAGCCGCTGCACGCCGCGCTCGGTGGTGCCGGGCGTCGACAGGGCGAACAGCCAGCGGCGATGGGTCGGCTCCATGGTGACGGTGTAGCTGACCGGTGAGCCCAGCCGTTCGACGTGGCTGTAGTCGTAGGCGTCCATCACGAGGTGGTCGGAACCGTAAAAATCCGCCTGCGTCCATTCCCTGCCGTCGAAATCCGAAAACACCAGTCCGCGCCAGTACAGCATCGAACGGGCGGGCACCTCGCCGTCGAAGCGGACGCGAAACGCCACTTTGTCGGATCCCACCAGTTCCGAGAATTGACCCGGCGCCATGCTGTCCGACACGCCGGTCCTGGCCTGGTGTTTCGGCACCGGAATGGACCAGAAGGCGCCGAGCCTCGGCATGACCAGGAACAGCACCAGCATCAGCGGCAGCGCGGTTGCAAGAATCTTGACGGCGATGAATGCGGGGCCCACGGACAGGCCGCGGGCCTTGGGCTGATTGATGCTGACCAGGGCGGCCGCTGCGACGGCGCATGCGGCCAGCACCCCGATGAACCCGGGAATGTCCTGGCTGAACACAGGGCCCATGGCCGCGGCGAAGAAGGCGACATAGACCAGGATGACGGCATCGCGCTTGTGGTGCATTTCAAGCAGTTTCAGCCCGAAGCCGGCCACCAGCATCGAGAGCATGGGCTCCAGGGCCAGCAGGGAAGGGTAGGTCAGCGCCAGCCCGGCAACACAGCCGGCCACCAGGATCGTTTTCAGCGGCCAGGGCGGAAACGGCACCGCGCCGCGGTACTCGAGGATCCGCCACAGCACGCACATCAGCCCCGTGACAGTGATCCAACCCGGCAGGTATTCCATGTGCAGCACCACCACCACGGCAAAGGCGGAGAGCACCCAGAACAGCCCGTTGCGGGACAGCTGCCACTCAGCCCGCTTCATTTCCTGCCCCGTTTTTTTCATCGACGCCGTAAAGCGCCAGCCGCCGCAATGCCGTCTGCAGATGGGTCGCGCCCTGGCCGGGCGGCAGTTCAAAGCCCGGCAGCCGCAGCCCGTAAACGCTGCCGTCCGCTTCGCTGGCGCAGACCTTCCAGCTCATGCGGGACAGGCGCTGCTCGGTTTCCATCCCGGCATAGTCGTTCCAGTCCACCCAGGTGCGCCGCTCGACGGGATCGGCGTACTGTTTTGACCACAATCCCTGCTCACGCGCGTACTGCTTCCAGGCGACGTGGCGCAGCGATTCGCCCGCTTCAAAGGTTTTCAGCGCGACAAAGTCCTCGGACCCGGTCGCGCCGGCGTAATGTCCCTCGCCGGACCCGCCGCGGCCGGTGGGGCGCGCCTCGTCGCGGACGGGCGCGGGGTAGACCGCCGCGTCGAAACGGAATCGGATGTGGGTCCAGACCCGCATCAGACCGACGGGGTACTCGCTTTCGATGGTCAACAGCCCGGGGGCAAGGTAGCCGCGCCGGGCGGTTGGCGCCAGCACCGTGACGAAGGTGTCGCCGGCCTTGTCGAGCGCGATGACCTGGCTGTCGCCGCCGGCGAAGCGCAGGGAAATCTGCTCGCGGCGCCGGGGCCGGTCCTGGCTGAAGCAGAGCTCGACCGCGGCGGCCTCGCCCTTGAACACCGATTCCGCGCGAACCGGTTTCACCGTCAATCCGGACAGGGTGCCGTGCGTGATGTGGATGCTGACCACCCAGAACGACAGCAGCAGGAAACAGATGATGAAGACCAGGTTGTTCTCGTAGTTGGTCCCGAGCAGCCACAGGGCCCCCACCAGGACCAGGAACCCCAGGCCCGCCTTGCTGGGCAGGATGTACAGCCGGCGGTGATTGAGCCGGCATTCGCTCACGGTCTTCGCGCGGCGTTCCGCCCAGCGCCGGTAGCGGCGGCGCATCGCCTGCCGAATGCCGGAAAAGGGATCCATCAGCGAGCCCGCACCCCGCTCAGATGATGTCGACCGTGTCGAGCATCTTTTCGATCAGCACCAGGCTGCCGCTGTCGTGACCGCGCCCGGCGCCCTGCAGCCTGTGATGCGCCACGGCCGGGAAAACGGCCTGGATGTCCTCGGGGATCAGGAAGGTCCGGCCGTCGAGCAGCGCGATGGCCTTGGCCGACTGCAGGATCGCCAGGCCCGCGCGGGTCGAAAGCCCGTATTCGAATTCTTCGCTGGTCCGGGTGTACTGGATCAGGCGCTGCATGTAATCCACGACCGGTTCCGCCGCGCTCACCGCGTCCACCTCGTTCTGCAGGTCCAGCAGTTCGTCGATGGTCAGTGCGGGCTGCAGTCCGGGCAGGCGTTCCCGCGGATCGCCGCCGGTGAAAATGGTTTTCTCGGAGTCGTGGTCCGGGTAGCCCAGGGACAGGCGCATCAGAAAACGGTCGAGCTGCGATTCCGGCAAGGGGAAAGTGCCGGAGTGCTGCACCGGGTTCTGGGTCGCGACCACGAAAAAGGGCCTGGGCAGTTCCCGCGTTTTGCCTTCCACGGTAACCTGGCGTTCCGCCATCGCCTCGAGCAGCGCGCTCTGGGTCTTGGGCGTCGTGCGGTTGATCTCGTCTGCCAGCAAAAGCTGGCAAAAAACCGGGCCGGGCAGGAAGCGGAAGCCGGCCTCGGCCTTGTCGTAGATCGAGACGCCCACGATATCGGCCGGCAGCAGGTCGCTGGTGAACTGCACGCGGTTGAACTCGAGCCCCAGCGCGCGCGCCATGGCGTTGGCCAGCGTGGTTTTGCCCAGTCCGGGCAGATCCTCGATCAGCAGGTGTCCGCGGGCCAGCAGGCAGGCCAGCGCGATCCTGACTTCAGCTTCCTTGCCGATCAGCACGGAACTGATCGATTCGACGACGGCGTCCAGCTTCGCCTTTGCAACACTCACGATGGAATTCCCCCTGGGGTTTGTCTGCGGTTTGACGGTGAATGATACAACGATGCCCGGGCCCGGGTGGAACGC
>JAZBPJ010000196.1:0-17452 GCA_036351575.1 Lysobacterales bacterium
CGAATACCCCGGTGTGGAGGGTCTGAGAAACTGTAGCTGTCATGCTTTGCCTCCCCGGCATTTACAAGCTGCCATCTACCTATAATTTGACCCGGATCGCTCGCCGGCGTTCCATCCACGGCGTTCAGGAAAGCCAATAAAAAGCCTGTTCGAGGCTGACGGGAGATCAGTCGTCCGGTGATTTTTCGCGGCGTACGGGTTTTTGAGCGGAGCATCGAAGCGGGACGGCGCTGAACGCCGACATGACAGGGTTTCGGGCGCTAGTATCCGGGTGTCCGGGCACAAAAAAACCACCGCGAGGGTGGTTTTCTGAATCTGGCGCTCCCTAGGGGAATCGAACCCCTGTTTCAGCCTTGAGAGGGCCGCGTCCTGACCGCTAGACGAAGGGAGCGTGGTATTCTTTCGGCACCCGCCGGAACGGGTGCTTTACAGGCCGCATATGGTAAACTGCCGCGTCCACTTCAATCAACCTGTTTGGCCAGTTAATACTATCGAAAAATACCGCACCATCACCTGGGAAGAACACGGCATTCCGCTGAAAGAATTGTGCCCGCATGCCTCGCAGGTCGTCGAAGAACTGCAGAATGCCGGTTACGAGGCATATATCGTCGGCGGCAGCGTGCGCGACCTGATCCTGGGCAAATCGCCTAAAGACTTCGACGTCGCCACCAGCGCGACCCCGGAGGAAGTCAAGGCGGTGTTTCCCCGCTGCCGCCTGATCGGCCGGCGCTTTCGCCTGGCGCACGTGCGCAAGGGGGGGCACCTGATCGAGGTCGCGACGTTCCGCGGCCAGGCCGAGCCGGGGGGTGACGACGATCACGAACTGCACAACGGCCGCATCCTGCGCGACAATGTCTTCGGCACGCTCGAGGAAGATGCCCTGCGACGGGACTTCACGATCAACGCACTGTTTCTCGACCCGGTGAGCGGCGAGATCCGCGATTTCGTCGGCGGTTACCAGGACCTGGCCGACAGGCGGCTGAAACTGATCGGCGATCCGGAGGTGCGCTACCGTGAAGACCCTGTGCGCCTGCTGCGCGCCGCGCGATTCGAGGCCAAGCTGGGTGTCAAACCCGAGGAAGCGACCGGCGAGATGATTGCGGAACTTGCCCCGCTGCTCGCGGACGTGCCGCCGGCGCGCCTGTTCGAAGAGGTGAACAAGCTCTTCCTGACGGGGCACGGCATGCGCAGCATGGAGGCGCTGCAGCGGTTCGGCCTGAGCCGGGCGCTGCTGCCGGCCCTGCCCGCGGGTTCCGGCAAAGGCAAGGTCCGCATCGGCATCTTGCTTCGACGGACGCTCGAGAACACCGACCAGCGCGTGCGCTCCGATCAGCCGGTCACGCCGGCGTTCCTGTTTGCCGCCCTCCTCTGGCAGCGGGTCGACGAGCGCGTGAAAAAACTCCGGGCCGACGGCGTGGCCGAGTACATGGCCATCGAGGCGGCGGCTGACGAGGCCATCGCGGCCCAGTGCGTTCGCACGTCCATTCCGCGCCGCTTCAGCGCGGTAACGCGCCAGATCTGGCTGATGCAGGCCCGCTTTTCAAAAACCCGCGGAAAACGCTGGAAACGCCTGCTGCACGAACAGCGCTTTCGTGCCGGGTACGACTTCCTGCTGCTGCGCGCGGAGGAGGATCCCGAGCTGCAGCCGCTGGTCGAATTCTGGACGGAAGCGCAGAAGGGCGTGAAGCTTCAGCGGCCTGATGAACAGCGTGTTCGGCGTGAGCGGGGCGGCCGCCGCCGGCGCCGGCGATAGGTTCCGGACACTTCGTGACATTTATTTACAAAGGTTGTTGCAATTACCCAAATAAGTGGTATTATTACAACCAACCTCGGTGAAACCGTACCGGTTTGCCGAGGGCGCAGGGCGCGAAAGACGGGTACATCACTCCAAAAGTCTGCCTCTCCTCCTAACCGGGGAGAGGTTTTTTTTTGGCCCGAAGAACAGGTGATCTGACCGGAAGAAGTTTCTTTTAAACATTTGATAACAATAACATACATATCTTCGTCATTATTCGTGACGGACCTGGCCCGGCCACGCCGGGTCGCAGCAGAAAAGAAACGGCTTCCGCTGATGCTTACCGGGTGAAATGATCGCCTGAGAGGGCTGTATCGAAAATGCGACACCGGGTCGGAACCAGGCGCCCCGGGTTCCGGTTGTTGCAAAAACGCAACAATCCGGTTCAGCCCTTTCGAATCGCTCCCAGCACGCCGCGCATGATCTCCCGACCGAGGGTCGAGCTGACACTGCGCAGGAAACTCTTGACGGCGGCCTCGGTCGGCGATTGCCTGCGGCTGGAGCTGCGCTTCTTCGTTTCTGCTTTGCGGGCGTCAGCGGCGGCCTGTTCCGCGCGCTCGGCGCGCGCCAGTTCCTCGGCCTTCTTGTTCGCCCGTTCCGCCAGCATCTCGGCGGCGGATTCGCGGTCCAGGGTTTCGTCGTAGCGGTCGCCGACCGGGCTGCGCGAGCGCGTGGCTGCGCGTTCCTCCGGGCTGACCGGGCCGATACGCGATTCCGGCGGACGAATCAGGACCTGGTCGACCATTCCGGGGATGCCTTTTTCCTGCAGCGTGGAGACCAGTGCCTCGCCCACGCCCATC
The DNA here is from genome assembly GCA_036351575.1 of Lysobacterales bacterium. Lineage (GTDB taxonomy): Bacteria > Pseudomonadota > Gammaproteobacteria > Xanthomonadales > SZUA-36 > JABDPF01. The sequence continues at coordinate 2,596 of JAZBPJ010000196.1, forward strand.
TGCATGAAGGCGGTCTCCACGTCCAGCGCGGGATTGCTGCGAAACGTCTGGGCCGCGATGCGTATGGCCTTTTTTTCACGCGGCGTGTAGGCGCGCATCGCGTGCTGCAGGCGGTTGCCCAACTGGCCGAGCACGGCCTCGGGAACGTCGGCGGGGTTCTGGGTTACGAAAAACACGCCAACGCCCTTGGAGCGGATCAGGCGCACCACCTGTTCGACCTGCTCGAGCAGGGCGCGCGGCGCGTTCTTGAACAGCAGGTGGGCTTCGTCAAAGAAAAACACCAGGCCCGGTTTCTCGGGATCACCGACTTCCGGCAGTTCCTCGAACAGCTCGGACAGCAGCCACAACAGGAACGTCGCGTACAGCCGGGGCTTGTGGATCAGCCGGTCGGCCGCCAGCACGTTGATGACGCCGCGGCCCGAGAGGTCCGTGCGCCGAATGTCGGCCAGGTCCAGGGCGGGTTCGCCGAAAAACAGTTCCGCGCCCTGTTCGTCCAGCACCAGCAGCCGGCGCTGGATGGCCGCGACCGAGGCGCCGCTGATGTTGCCGTACTCGCGTGAAAAAACCTGGGCGTTCTCGGCGACGAAACGCAGCAGCGCCCGCAGGTCCTCGAGGTCGAGCAGCAGCAGGCCCTGTTCGTCCGCGATGCGAAAGGCGATGTTCAGAACGCCTTCCTGGGTATCGTTCAGTTCCAGCAGGTTGGCCAGCAGCATCGGTCCCATCTCGGAAACGGTGGTGCGCACCGGGTGGCCGCTTTCTCCGAACAGGTCCCAGAAAACGACCGGCCAGGCGGTGGGTGAGTAGCCGTCGATGCCGATCTTTTCGATGCGCTCATCGACCTTCGGGTGCGGTTTGCCCGGCTGGCTGAGCCCGGCGAGGTCGCCCTTGACGTCGGCGAGAAATACCGGCACGCCGATGCGCGAAAACCCCTCGGCCAGGATCTGCAGGGTGACGGTCTTGCCGGTTCCGGTGGCGCCGGTAATGAGCCCGTGGCGGTTCGCGAAACCGGGCAGCAGGTAGCGTTTTTCTGCACCTTTGCCAATCAGGATGGGCGTAACTTCACTCATGTTGACACTTTCCTCTGCTGGGGGGGTCGGTTAAGCTTCTTCACCTTGAGCCGGCAACATCTACGGAACCGTCAGTATATGGCAAACACGCCTTACGATCCGAGCGAAATCGAGGTTCGGATTCAGCAGAAATGGGAAGCCGAAAAGGCCTTTGAAGCCTTCGAGGAAGCGGGCCGGGAGAAATTCTACTGCCTGTCCATGTTGCCTTATCCGTCCGGCGCACTGCACATGGGTCACGTGCGCAATTACACCATCGGCGACGTGATCAGCCGCTACCACCGCATGTGTGGAAAGAACGTGCTGCAGCCCATGGGCTGGGACGCTTTCGGCCTGCCCGCCGAGAACGCCGCGATCAAGAACAAGACCGCGCCGGCGCGCTGGACCTACGCCAACATAGACCACATGCGCGGGCAACTGAAGCGCCTCGGCTTCGCCTATGACTGGAGCCGGGAGTTCGCGACCTGCACCCCGGAGTATTACCGCTGGGAACAGCTGATGTTCACGCGGCTGATGAAAAAGGGCATGGCCTACCGCATGGATTCCGAGGTCAACTGGGACCCGGTGGACCAGACCGTGCTGGCCAACGAGCAGGTCGTGGACGGCCGCGGCTGGCGCTCGGGCGCGGTGGTCGAACGCAAGTCCATTCCGCAGTGGTTCCTGAAAATCACCGACTACGCCGAGGAACTGCTGGACGGGCTGGACGGCCTGGACGGCTGGCCGGACGCGGTCAAGACCATGCAGCGCAACTGGATCGGACGCTCGGAGGGCTGCGAGTTCGAAATGAAAGTCTGCGACGCCGACGGCGTGATCGACCCCGAGGGGCGCGGCGTGCGGGTTTTCACGACGCGGCCGGACACGTCCTTCGGCATGACGTACGCGGTGCTGGCGCCGGAGCACGAACTGGTCGCGGAAATCACCGCGCCGGAGCGGGCGCAGGCCGTCGCGGCCTTTGTGGAACAGGTCAAGGCGTCCAGCGAGGAAGACCGCCTGGCCGAGGGCGGCTCCCTGGACAAGCGCGGCGTGTTCACCGGCGCCTACCTGTTCAATCCGTTCACCGAAAAAGCGGTACCGCTGTACCTGGCCGATTACGTGCTGATGGGTTACGGCACCGGCGCCATCATGGCCGTGCCGGGGCAGGACCAGCGTGACTGGGATTTCGCCAAAGCTTACGGCCTGCCGATCATCCGCACGGTCCAGCCGCCCGATGACTGGGACGGCGAGGCCTGGGTGGAAGACGGGCCGGCCATCAACAGCGACTGGCTGAACGGCATGGAAGTGGACGAGGCGAAAGAGGCGGCCACCGCCTGGCTGGAAGAAAAGGGCCTGGGCGAACGCAAGGTCAACTATCGTCTGCGCGACTGGGGCGTCAGCCGCCAGCGCTACTGGGGTTGCCCGATCCCGGTGATCTACTGCGATGAATGCGGCGCGGTCCCGGTACCCGAAGACCAGCTGCCGGTGGTCCTGCCCGAGGATGTGGAATTCATGGGCGTGAATTCGCCCATCAAGGCCGACCCGGACTGGCGCAGAACGACCTGCCCGGAGTGCGGCGCGCCGGCCGAGCGGGAAACCGACACTTTCGACACCTTCATGGAATCGTCCTGGTACATGCACCGTTACACCTGCCCGGGCGCCGATGCGATGGTCGACGACCGCGTGAACTACTGGTTCCCGATCGACCAGTACATCGGCGGCATCGAGCACGCGATCCTGCACCTGATGTACTTCCGCTTTTACAACAAGGTGATGCGCGACGAGGGGCTGGTCGCCTGCGACGAGCCGGCCACGCGCCTGCTTTGCCAGGGCATGGTGGTCGCCGACACGTATTACCGTGAAGATGCGGACGGCTCGCGGCACTGGTTCAACCCGGCCGAAGTGGATGTCGAGCGCGACGACAAGGGCAAGCCGGTCGGCGCGACGCTGCGCTCCGACGGCGGCAAGGTGATGATCGGCGGCGTCGAGAAAATGTCCAAGTCGAAAAACAACGGCGTGGACCCGCAGAGCATGGTGGACCGCTACGGCGCGGACACCGTGCGCCTGTTCTCGGTTTCCGACTCGCCGGCCAACCAGTCGCTGGAGTGGTCCGAATCCGGCGTGGAAGGGTCTTTCCGCTTTCTGAAACGCGTCTGGACGCAGGTGATGGAGCACGTCGAGGCGGGCCCCTGCGAGCCGCTGGACGCCGCTCACCTGGACAGCGAGCAAAAGGAAATCCGGCGCCTGCTGCACGACACCATCGCCAAGGTCGGCGACGATATCGCGCGGCGCTATACCTTCAACACGGCGATCGCGGCCATCATGGAATTCACCAACCGTCTGGCGAAGTTCAGCGCCGAGGACGCCCGGTCCCGTGCGGTCGTCCAGGAAGCCTGGATGGCCGTGGTGCGCATGCTGGCGCCGATGACGCCGCACATCAGCGAGGAACTGTGGGCAGCCCTGGGCGGTGAAGGCCCGGTATACGGGGCGGGCTGGCCCGGGGTCGACGAGTCGGCCCGGGTAAAAACGCAGGTCACGCTGGTCGTGCAGGTCAACGGCAAGCTGCGCGCCCGCGTCGAACTGGCGCCGGGCGCCGCGCGGGAGGAAGCCCTGGAATCGGCCCTCTCGATCGAGAACGTGCAGCGCCACACCGACGGCAAGACCGTGCGCAAGGTGATCCACGTGCCCGATCGCCTGCTGAACATCGTGGTGAGCTGATGCGAGCGCTGCGCTACCTGCTGATCGCGGTGTTCCTGCTCTCCCTGGCCGGCTGCGGCTTTCAGCTGCGCGGCAAGGCGGACCTGCCGCCGGAAATGGCGCAGACGCAGATGATCGTGGATGACGCCAACAGCACGCTGGCGCGCCGCGTTCGCACATTGCTGGAACAGAACGGCGTGACGTTCGTCAGCGGCGCCAAGGCCACGGCCATCCTGGAGATTCCCCTCAACGAGGTCGTTACCTCGGTTCTGACCATTGCCGACAACGCGCGCGTTCGCGAGTACCGCATCAGCCATACCGTGCAGTTCCGCCTGACCGCGGCGGACGGGCGGGAGCTGCTGACCAGCCAGACGCTGCGCCAGACGCGCGAGATCAGCTTCGACGAGCAGAAAATCCTGGCGTCCTCGCGCGAGCAGGAGTACCTGAAACAGGACCTGGCCGAGGACCTGGCGCGGCTGATCGTCAGCCGGCTGGAGTCGGTTTCTGCGGACCCGGGCTGAGTCGCGATGTCGATTCGCCCGGAACAGCTCCCTTCCAGGCTCGAACAGGGCCTGGCGCCCGTGTACCTGCTGGCTGGCGCCGAGCCGCTGCTGCTGCAGGAATGTCGCGACCAGGTGATCCGGGCGGCCCAGGCGCGCGGTTTCAGCGAGCGGTCGGTGCACGAGGCCCACGCCCATTTTGACTGGAACGAGCTCTCCCGGGACTCCGCCGCACCTTCACTGTTTTCTTCCCTGAGGATCCTCGATGTTCGCCTGCCGACCGGCAAGCCGGGGCGCGAGGGCGCCGCCATGCTCTCGGAGATGGCCGAATCACCCGACCCCGACATTCTGCTGCTGGTCTCCAGCGGTGACTGGAGCGGCGCGATGCGCAAGCTGAAGTGGACCCGCGTGCTGGCGGCCGCCGGCGAACTGGTCGAGATCTGGCCGGTCCGCCCCGGTGACCTGCCGGGCTGGATTCGCGGGCGCATGCAGGCGGCCGGGCTGAAGCCCGACCCCGAGGCGGTCTCGCTTCTCGCCGAGCTGGTCGAGGGCAACCTGCTGGCCGCGCAGCAGGAGATCGAAAAGCTGCTCCTGGTCCAAAGCGGCGGCCGCGTCACGGTCGAGGACGTGACCCGGTCGGTGGCCAACAGCGCCCGCTTCGATGCCTTCAGGCTGGTCGACTGCGCACTGGCGGGCCAGCTCGCCGACAGCCTGCGCGTGGCGGCGGGGCTGCAGCGGACCGGTATCGCGATCCAGCCGGTCTACGCGGCGCTGTACCGGGAGCTGAACATCGCCGACGCGGTGCGCGCCGCGGTCGCGGCCGGTGACAACGAGGCCGGGGCTTTCAGGAGTCAGCGTGTCTGGCCCGCACGACAGGGCGCCATGCGACAACTGCTGCGCCGCCTGTCCGCGGAGAATTTCGACGAGGTTTACCGCGGGCTTTCGCTGATCGACCGGCAAAGCAAGGGCAGGGCCCGGGGCGACGCCTGGCAGACGCTCGACCGCCTGCTCTGTTTCATCTGCAATCCCGAAGCGAACATCAAACCGGTAAAACCGGGGTCAGAGTAAAAATACATGAGCGATTTTCCCGAGACAGTGACGATAATCCGGTATTTTTACTCTGACCCCAAAATGTCATGCATTTAAACTTTGACTCCCAGAACGCCCCCATCGGCATCCTCGGCGGCACCTTCGACCCGGTGCATTACGGGCATCTGCGCGCCGCGGTGGAGGTGCGTGAAATGCTGGGACTGTTCGAGGTGCGCATGCTGCCCTCGGCACGGCCGCCCCACAGGGAAACCCCGGCCGCTGCGCCCGAACACCGCTTCGAAATGCTCAGGCTGGCGACCGCGGCAGATGAGTTCCTGGTGCCCGACGACAGCGAGATGCGCCGTCACGGCCCGTCCTGGATGGTCGACACGCTGACCGGCTTTCGCGATCGTTACGGCGCGCAGCCGCTCGTGCTGATCATCGGCCAGGACGCCGCCAACGCCCTGGACAGCTGGCGCGAATGGCGCCGCCTGTTCGAACTCGCGCATATCGCCGTGATGTGCCGGCCCGGAGCGGCGCCGGCGTACGCGGGGGAGCTAGGGGCGGAAATGAACCGCAGGCAAGTGAGCGACGCCGCCGTGCTGCGCGACGCGCCGGCCGGCGGCGTGGTCTCGATGGAGATCAGCCGGCTCGACATCGCCTCGACCGCCATCCGCGCCCTGGTTGCCGAAGGCCGCCCGCCGCTGTTCCTGACGCCCCGGTCCGTGATCGGGTACATTCGGGAGCACGGCCTCTATGCATGTTAGAATCCGGGCATTACACGCAAGGTAGCTGCATTTGACGAACCAACCATCTTCAGCGGACGGCATACCGTTCGAAAACCTTCGGGACATGGTCATCAACGCCCTGGAGGACTTCAAGGCCATCGACATCCAGCAAATCGACGTGAGCGGGCAGAATCCGCTGACGGACCTGTTCGTGGTGGCGTCGGGCAGTTCGCTGCGTCATATCAAGTCGATGGCGGACAACCTCGTGGTCAAGGCCAAGGAAGCCGGTCATCCGCCGCTGGGTGTCGAGGGCAACCGCCAGGCCGAGTGGGTGCTGGTCGACCTGAACGACATCATCGTGCACCTGATGCTGCCCCAGACACGGGCCTTCTACAACCTGGAAAAGCTCTGGGAAACCAGCAGCCAGAACCGCAGCCGCGCTCAACCCGAGTAAGCGAAGATGGAACTCACCGTCGTTGCCGTCGGCACGCGCATGCCGGGCTGGGTGCAGGAAGCGTGGTCCGAGTACGCGCGGCGTTTCCCGCGTGGCCTTGATCTGCAGCTTCGGGAAATCCCGATGCCCCGCCGGGGCCGGAACGCCGACGTTGCAGCCCTGAAAAAAACGGAAAGCGAGGCGCTGCTGGCGGCGGTGCCGCGCGGCAGCCGCGTGATCGCGCTGGACGAGGGCGGCAAACAGTGGTCAACGGTCGAATTGGCGCAAAAACTCGAACGCTGGATGCAAGAGGAAAACGGCGTGACTTTCATGGTCGGCGGTCCCGACGGGCTGTCTGCCGAGATCAGGAAGCAGGCGGCGGAGGTCTGGTCGCTGGGTCGGCTGACGCTTCCGCATCCCCTGGTGCGCGCGCTGCTGGCCGAGCAGCTCTACCGCGCCTGGACCATCACCCGGAACCACCCCTATCACCGCAGCTGAAACGTATATGGAATCGAACCACGCTCCCGAAAACGCAATCGACCTGCTGCTGGCGTCCGCCTCGCCGCGTCGTCACGAACTGCTGGCCCAGATCGGCCTGCGCTTTCGTGTCGTCGTCGCCGCGGTCGACGAGGCGGTGCTCGACGGTGAATCTGCCGAGGATTACGTGCTCCGGCTCGCGCGCGCCAAGGCGCTGGAGGTGTTCGAACGCGAAGGCGGCGATGTGCCGGTGCTGGGCGCGGATACGGCGGTGATACTGGACGGGGACATCCTGTGCAAGCCGCGTGACCGATCCGAGGCGGAAGCCATGCTTGGCCGCCTGTCCGGAAGAACCCACGAGGTCTATTCCGCGGTGGCCGTTGCGACCGGCCCGGAGCGGGTGCTCGACGCGCTGAACGTGACCCGCGTCACCTTCGCCCGGCTGGAGCCCGAATGGATCGCATCGTACTGCGCTACCGGAGACCCGATGGACAAGGCGGGGGCCTACGGCGTGCAGGGCCGGGCGGCGGAACGGATCAGCCGTATCGAGGGCAGTTTTTCGGGGGTGATGGGGCTCCCTCTTTTCGAAACATCTCAATTACTTGAAGCCGTAAAGTGTTATTCTGGTTCAGTTTCGGTAACGGCAGGCCGCGCGTGAGCGAAGAAATCCTGATCAATTCGACGCCATCCGAGTCCCGGGTAGCCCTGGTCGAGGGCGGCATGCTGCAGGAAGTCTGGATGGAGCGCGCCGGCAACACCGGCTTTATCGGCAATATTTACAAGGGCAGTGTCTCGCGGGTGCTGCCCGGCCTGCAGGCCGCTTTTGTCGATATCGGGCTTGAGCGCACGGCTTTTCTGCACGCGCGCGACATGGTGCGGCAGGACCCGCTCGCCGAGGAAGAGGAGGCCCGCCCCGAACCCCTGATATCCAACCTGCTGCGCCCCGGCGACCACGTGATCGTGCAGGTGATCAAGGATCCGCTGGGCAGCAAGGGCGCCCGCCTGACGACCAACATCAGCATTCCTTCCCGCTTCCTCGTGCTGCTTCCGGATTGTGACGTGATCGGGGTTTCCGCGCGCATCGAGGAAGAGGAAGAGCGCTTTCGCCTGAAAGACCTCGTCCACCGCCTGCGCAACGAGGAGCAGGGTCACGGCTACATCGTGCGCACCAACGCCGAGGGCGTGAACGATTTTGCCCTGTCGGCTGACATGGCGTATCTGCTGAAGGTCTGGCAGGCGGTCCGCGAACGTTGCGAGACGGCTTCCCCGACGACCTGTGTCTACGAGGACCTGTCTCTGCCGCTGCGGGCGCTGCGCGACATGATGCACGAGAAGGTCGACCGCGTGCGGATCGATTCCCGGGCGACGCTGGATGCCGCGCTCGAATTCGCCGGGCGCTTCCTGCCCGACTGGCTTGACCGCATCGAGGAATACTCGGCGGAGCGGCCGATATTCGACCTGTTCGGGGTCGAGGACGAAATCGAGAGCGCACTGCAGCCCACGGTACCCCTGAAATCGGGCGGATACCTCGTCTTTGACCAGACTGAGGCGATGACCACGGTGGACGTGAACACCGGGGGCTTCGTCGGCAACCGCAATGTCGAGGAGACGATCTACAAGACCAACCTGGAAGCCGTGCAGGCGCTGGCGCGGCAACTGCGCCTGCGCAACCTTGGCGGCATCATCATCATCGATTTCATCGACATGACGGACGAAGAGCATCGCCGCCAGCTGATGCGCGCGCTGGAGCGGGCGCTGGAGCGCGACCCGGTCAAGACCTCGGTCAGCGAGTTGTCGGCGCTGGGTCTCGTGGAGATGACGCGCAAGCGCACCACCGAGAGCCTGGAGCGCAGGCTGTGCGTGACCTGCCCGCAATGCGACGGGCGCGGCAGCATCAAGAGCAATGAGACCGTCTGCCTGGAAATTTTTCGCGAGATCATGCGCTCCAGCCGGCAGTTCGAGGCCAGCACCCTGATGGTCCTGGCATCATCCCAGGTGGTCGAAAGGATCCTCGACGAACAGTCCGCCAACGTGGCCGAACTGGAAGAGCTGATCGGCAAAACCATCCGTTTCCAGCGTGAAGATCAGTATTCGCAGGAACAATTCGACGTGGTACTGCTCTGACCCGATGCTGATGCTCAAGACCTTTTTAAGGCGAGTCCGGACGCTGCTGTGGACGGCGTTCTCCATCATCGTGATCGTGCTCGCGGTTGGCGTTGGCGTCGGCAAACTGCTGATGCCGTACAGCGTTCACTATCAGCCCGAACTCGAGCAATGGCTCTCGAACGAGTTCGGGCAGGAAGTCACCCTCGACAGTTTCGAGGGCGAATGGACCGCGTTCGGTCCGCGCCTGGTCCTGCACGGGCTCAGGCTGCCGCGGGAGTTGGATGGTCCGGCAGCTGAAGCCGGTGAAGCGGTAATCGAATCGGCCGCGCTCGACGTCCGGCCCCTGAGTTACCTGCTGGCGGGCCGTCCCCTGTACAACTTCCGCCTGATCGGGGCGGATTTCGAACTGGAACGATCCATGGACGGGGTCTACAGCCTGTCCGGTTTCGGCGTCACGGCGAGGGCCGGAGAAGGCTCGGTGCTTTCCCGCCTGGCGCGTCTCGGTGAAGTCGTGCTCGAGGATTCCAGCCTGCAGTATCACGACGCTCAGCGGAATGTCCGCCTGGCTGCGGCCCGCATCAATGGCCGGCTTGTGCTCGACGGTGACCGGCTCGCCGCCAGCGTCGAGGCATACCTGTACGATCGCCGCAGCCAGCTGGAATACGGCGAGATGCGCGGCACCCTGGCGTTGTCGTTTGATGACGAACAAAAGGTCGTGGAGGCCGATTGGCACGCAAACGGCCAGCGCCTGATGCTGGCCTCCTTTCAGGGCAAAGTGCCGGAAAGTCCTTTTTTACCGTTGACGGGCTGGTTGAGCGGCGAGGTATGGGGCGGCTGGTCGCGCGGGGCCGGCCACCGGGTCAACGGTGATGTGAACCTGCTGGACGCACTGATAGCGAGCGAACAGGCGGATTTCGACCTCAGCAGCCTCGACGCGCGTTTTCGCTGGCGGTTCCGCGGTGAAGAAAACTGGAACCTGCACCTGGCCGATTTCCGCCTGGAGCGCGACGGCGAGACCTGGAACACGCCGCGGCTCAGCCTGGCGCGCAATGTCGAAGACAGCATCGGGTTGTGGATCAGCGCCGACGAATTGCCCCTCGGGGCGCCCCTGAACATTACGCGTGACATCATGTCCGTTTACGGCAAGGGCTGGCCGGACAAGCTGCCGGCCCGCGGTGACGGCGAAATCCGTGACCTGGATCTCGTGCTGAACCCGGAATGGGACCTGCGCCTGGTCCGCGGGCGAATCCGCAACGCCAGCGTCGCGGGAAATGACCGCTGGCCGGGTTTGCAGGGACTGAATGCTGATATCGACATGCAGGGCGGCTCCGGCCTGGTGCGCATGGCCGGCGAACAGGTCACGGTGGACTGGCCGCGGATGTTTCGTGAGCCGCTGGGTCTCCGTCTTCCCGAATGCCTGGTGGAAGTCGAGTGGGGAGAGCACTGGCGCACCCGCCTGAGGGGCTGCGCGCTGGAAAATGCCGATGCTGCGATCAGCGGCGATATTCTCCTGCTGGGCAACGAAGGAAAGCCGGTTATCGACGCCAACCTGCGCGTTCTGCGGGCGAACGTCGGACGGCTGGACCCCTACTGGCCCGAAGCCACGATGCCGGATACCGTCAAGGAATGGCTGCGCCGGGCCCTGCTGGCCGGTGAAGTGCGCACCGGCCGTGCGCTGATCCGCGGCGACCTGGATGATTTTCCGTTCCGGAACGGCGGCGGCCGCTTCGAGGCAGTGGCCTGGATCGAGGACGTGGAACTCAAATACCTGGAGGATTGGCCGGGAGTCAGCCAGGTCAGCGCGGTGGCGCGTTTCGTGGGGCCGTCTTTTGAAGCGGTCGGCCAGGCGGGAGATACGGCGGGTTCCGCCGTGGATTTCGTGCACGCGCGAATCCGCGACATGAAGCAGGCCGAACTGGAAGTCGAGTACCGCACGGAAAGCGACCTTCCAGCCCTGCTGGACTTCGTGCAGCAGACACCGCTTCAGCGCCAGGTCGGCATCGACCTCGAGCAGTTTGAATTTACCGGTTCGGCATCGGTTACCGGAGCGATCCGAGCGCCGCTCGGCAGCACGCCCGGTGAACTGTCGGTGGATGGAACCGTGGAACTGGACGGTGCGGGATTCAGGGAGCCGCGTCAGGAAATCACGATCGAAGAGGTTGCCGGGGCTGTACGGTACAGCGAGCGCGGTTTTTCCGGCGCAGACCTCGACGCGTTCGCGCTTGGCAGCCCGGCGTCGCTCGACATCATGGCCAGCGCCGACGGCCGGGAAAAATTCCGGGCCGCGATTCAGGGCAACTTTCCGGCGCGCGACGTGCTCACCGACGAAGACTTGCGCAAGACGCTGGGATTGCTGGAAGGCATGGACGGCAGCAGTGACTGGACGATCGCCCTCGAAGTCGCTGCGGACGGCAGTGACCGGGAAGCCAGCGTGGACCTGGTCGCGCGCTCGGACCTGGTCGGCGTGAGCCTCGGCTTGCCGCCGCCATTTGACAAGGCGCCCGCAGAGCCCTGGCCGTTTGAGCTGAACTATCCGCTGGATGGCAGCGGCCGGCCGCTCGATATCCTCATTTCGGACCGGGCCGCGATCCGGCTGATGCTGCCCGCAGCGCAGACCGCGCCCAGCAGCGTTCTGATCAACCTGGACGGCCGGCTGGCGGCGCTACCGCCCGAGGGCAGGGTGCGTATCGAGGGGCATGTCGATCGCCTGGACGGCGATGGCTGGGTCAGGGCGATCATCGAAGAGATCGGGCGCGGCGCCGGAATGGCCGGGCTGGAACTCGAACGAAGTGAACTGGTCGTGAACGAATTGCTGTTCCTGGACCGCCTGTTTGCGGACGTGGAACTGGTGATGGACCTGCAGGAAAGCGACTTGCGCACCGTGTTCCGGTCGAACGACATCGACGGCACGGTGCGGTTCAGGGCGTTTGACGCAGGCCCCGGAAGTCTCAGCGCCGAGTTTGAACGCTTGTCGCTGGGCGCGCCGCAGTCCTCGGGCATGAGGCTGGAAACCAACCCCAAGGACCTGCCCGCGCTGCATCTTTTCGCGCGTTCATTCGCCTACCACGGGGTCGAACTGGGTGAAACGCGCATCGAGGCGTTTCCGACCGCTGACGGCTTGCGGTTCGAAATGGTGGATGCGCATTCCGACGCGATCTCGGTGCAGGCCAGCGGCGACTGGGTGCTGGCCGAAGACGGGCACCGGTCGGATTTTCGCATCAACATGACGTCGGAATCGCTGGGGGACTTCCTGGCGTCGATGGACATCACGCCATCGGTAGAGGGCGGGCAAACGATGGTCAAGTTCAACGCATGGTGGCATGGCACACCCGGCTTGTTCGCTCTTTCACGGCTCAATGGCCAGTTGGATTTCAGCGTCGTGGGCGGCACCATCACCGGTGCGGACGCGGGCGCCGGACGCCTGCTCGGGCTGGTCAGTTTCACCGCCCTGCCCAAGCGCCTGGCGCTGGATTTTCGGGACGTGTTCGAGTCCGGATTCCATTTCGACGAGGCCGGGGGCAGCTTTACGCTTGAAAACGGGGTGGCCAGCACCGAGAACATGTTCCTGAAGTCGAGTTCGGCCAGCATTGACGTCACCGGCCGGACCGATCTCGTTGAACGCCAATACGACCAGTTGATTACCATTCGGCCCGGCGTCGGCAACACGCTGCCGATCATCGGCGCGCTGGCGGGAGGCCCCGGCGGCGCCGCGGCAGGATTGGCCCTGCAGGGTTTGCTGCACGAATCGCTGGCAGAAGCGACCAAGGTGCGTTATGCCATCAGCGGCAGCTGGGACGAACCGGAGATCGAACCCGTCGAAGTGGAGCGGGCAGGAGGATAGCAATGAATCAAGCTCTGAAGCAGGCGGAAAAAGTATTGCTGGAGCCGGGCGGAATCGACCGCGCGGGGCTCGAGCGCGTCCTGTCCAGGCTGATGGGTCCGGCCATCGATGCGGGCGACCTCTATTTCCAGTCCACCGTGCAGGAAAGCTGGGTTCTCGAAGACGGCCTGGTGCGCAGCGGAAACCACTCGGCGGAGCAGGGTGTGGGTATCCGTGCGATCGCCGGGGAAAAAACGGGTTTTGCCTACGCCGATGAAATCCGCATGCCGGCCATGCTGCGGGCTTCCGGGTCGGCGCGCGCCATCGCCCGGCAGGGCCGAAGCGGCACCGTGCAGGCCTGGAAACGCAGCCAGCCGCGACCGCTGTACGGCGCGGACAATCCGATCGACGGAATGAGCGCGGCCGCCAAGGTCGACCTGCTGCGCCAGGTCGACGCTTATGCACGCTCAAAGGACCCGCGGGTCAGCCAGGTCGTCGTCAGCATGGCTTCGACTTACGAGACCGTGCTCATCGCGTCCACCGACGGCACCCTCGCGGCCGACGTGCGGCCGCTGGTGCGTTTGAACGTCAGCGTCATTGCCGAGCAGAACGGCCGCCGGGAGCAGGGCAGCGACGGCGGCGGCGGCCGTTTCCCGTACTCGGTCCTGGTCGACAACGACGCCTGGCGCGGCATGGCCGACGAGGCGGTGCGCCAGGCGCTGATCAACCTGGAGGCGCGCCCCGCGCCGGCCGGAACGATGACCGTCGTGCTCGGGCCGGGCTGGCCCGGCGTGCTGCTGCACGAAGCGGTCGGGCACGGGCTCGAAGGCGACTTCAATCGCAAGCAAACCTCGGCATTCACCGGCCGTATCGGAGAGCAGGTTGCGGCGCCGGGCGTGACGGTCGTGGACGACGGCACCCTGGAGCGGCGGCGCGGGTCCCTGACCGTCGACGACGAGGGCACGCCGACGCAGCGCAACGTGCTGATCGAAAACGGGGTGCTGCGGGGCTACCTCCAGGACAAGCTCAACGCCGGCCTGATGGGGGTTGCGCCGACCGGCAACGGCCGCCGCGAATCGTTCGCGCACCTGCCGATGCCGCGCATGACCAATACCTTCATGCTGGCCGGTGATCACGAGCCGGATGAAATCATTGCATCGGTGGACCGTGGAATTTACGCGGTCAATTTCGCGGGCGGCCAGGTCGACATCACGTCCGGGCGCTTCGTGTTTTCGGCCAGCGAGGCCTACCTGGTCGAAAAAGGAAAGATCGTTTGCCCGGTGAAGGGCGCGACCCTGATCGGCAACGGGCCGGATGCGATGACCCGCGTGTCCATGGTCGGCAACGACCTTGCGCTGGACAAGGGTGTCGGAGTCTGCGGCAAGGAAGGGCAGAGCGTGCCGGTCGGTGTCGGCCAGCCCACCCTGAAAATCGATGGCCTGACGGTGGGCGGAACCGAAGGGTGACCGCCTCAGCGTACGGGCACGGGGGGGAGCGGGGCGCTTTCGTCCAGTCCCCTGAGCAGCCTGAACAGCGACCGCGCCGCCGCGGGCGGTTTGTTTCTCTCTTTCTCCCGGAGCGCGTTACGCAGCAGTTGCCGAATGGCCTGAGCGTCGGCGTCACGCCGCAGTTCAATCAGTTCGCCGATCGCCTGGTCGCCGGCTTCGATCAGGTGGTCACGCCAGGCCTCGCTGCGGTGCTGGCGTGCATTGAGCTGCCGCGCCGACTCGTCGAGCGAATCCAGCGCCGCGCGAATGTCTTCGGCACTTTCACGCCGCAGCATTTTGGCGACGAACTGGAGTTGACGCTTGCGCGCGGAATGCGAGCGGATTGCGCGGGCGCGCTCGATCTCGTCCCGCAGACCCCCGTCGAGCGGCATGGCGGCCAGGTCGGCGGCGGGCAGGCCGATCAGGCGGGCGGCCAGCGACCGCACCTCCTGCGCATCGCGCTTGCGCTGGCTTTTACTGACCGGTTCCGCGCTGTCGGTAAAATCCTTGCTTTCTTCAACCATACTGACGACCATTCCCGCA
>JAZBPJ010000197.1:0-3535 GCA_036351575.1 Lysobacterales bacterium
ACGTGGATCTCAGGCAACGAGGAACGTCGGTTCAATTTCAGATCGATGAACCGATAGCACAATTGCTGTTGAAATATTTTCCCGATGAGCCGCCGGATCTCATCCTGGCGGTCGGACCACCCGCGGTCGATTTCTGGATTCGGTACCGGGCTTCAACGTTTCCCGGTTCTTTGTTCATCGCTATGGCTCGTGAATCGTATTTAAAGCAAGCGGAACTTCAGCCAAGCGATGCGGTTGTGGCGACGCAGTTTTCATTTACCGGGGCGATCGAAAATATCCTTCAACTGATGCCCGATACCTCGCGGATCGTCCTGGTTTTTGGCGATTCACGATCAGAGAGAGTCCTCTCAGAGGGCGCGCGACAACAGCTCAAGCCTTTTTCCGACCGTATCAGGTTCGAATTTACCAATGATCTGACCATTCCTGAAGTTCAGGACAAGCTTGCCGGCCTTTCCGACAAGGATGCGGTGTTCTACGGTATTTTCAGTAGTGACGTGGAAGGCTTCGCATTGCGAAGATATTCGGGTCTCGCGATGGTCGTTGCTGCCAGCCCGGTTCCGGTATTCGGCGCTTTCGAAGACCAGCTTGGACATGGCATCATCGGTGGCAACCTGATCCAGGTCGAGCGTATCGGGATTGAAATTGCCGAGGCCGCACACGCGCTGCTCGCCGAAACGCATGTCCGCGGCGCCATGGCCGTCGTGCCCTTGAGTGAGCCGCGCTACGACTGGAACGAGTTGATGAGGTGGAATATCGATTTAGACCGATTGCCGCAAGGCAGCAAAGTCCTGTTCAGGCCGCCGGGTTTTTGGGAGAAATATGCCGCATGGATTCTGGGAATCGTGTTCATCATCGTTGCGCAGGGAGCGTTGTTGATCACGCTGTTGTTCCAGAGGCATCAGCGGCGCACGGCGGAAAAGGCGCATGCCAGCCTGGGAAGGCGTCTAATCACGGTGCACGAAGACGAGCGCCGTCTCCTGGCACGCGAACTGCACGATGACCTTTCACAACGCCTTGCACGTGCTGCCATCGACGTGGGTTTTGTCCGCGCCCGTCGCGACTCCGAGGAAGCCGACGAAGTACTGGTGAACCTGCATACCGAACTGGTAGGTATCAGCAAGAATGTCCACGACATGTCCTACCGGCTTCACCCGTCCCTGGTTGAAGACCTGGGAATCGTTGCGGCTCTGCAATCCGAAATCGAGCGAGTGCAACGGCAGACCGAAGTCCCAATCACTGAACAAATAGATGACGTTCCTCATTCACTGTCTCCGGAGATGGCGCTTTGCGTGTTTCGCATCGCCCAGGAAGCCCTGCAAAATGCCATCAAGCATGCCCAGGCGAGTGCGATCGCACTCGCACTGAAACCGTCCGGACCAGGGCTGCGACTCACCGTGAGAGATGATGGCCTGGGGTTCAATCTTGTGGAAATCAGAGCCCGATTCAGTCTCGGCCTGTCGAGCATGCGGGAGCGCGCCGCTCTTGTCGGAGGTGACTTGACTATCTCCAGCCGGCCCGGCGCCGGGACCACCGTGACCTTTATCGTACCCGTTGATGGAATAGGCGCATGAATCGCATAACGGTGCTGCTCGCCGATGACCATAGCCTTGTGGCGGAGGGATTGAAGCGAATCCTGGAGCCGGAATTCGATCTCCTTGGCGTGGCCGAGAACGGACGATCCCTGCTGGCTTTAGCACGGGAGCTCAGGCCGGACGTGATCGTCTCGGACATCTCAATGCCCGAACTCAACGGCGTGGAGGCGCTGGAAGAGCTGAAAAAGGTCGATCCGGGCGTGCGGGTGGTGTTCCTGACCATGCACCAGCATATCTCTTACGCCCGCCAGGCCATGGAAGCCGGGGCAATGGGCTATGTTCTGAAGCATTCCGCAGCGGACGAGCTGATCATGGCTGTGCGCGCGGCGGCCCAGGGCAAGACGTTCGTTACCTCTGCCATCGCGGGCGAGTTGCTGCACGCCATGAGTTCGGGTGACGCTTCGGATGACGATCCGATCCGCAAGCTGACGCTGCGTCAGCGCGAAATTCTACGCTTGCTGGTCGACGGACACTCGGCGAAGGCCATTGCGGCGTGCCTGGACATTTCGCCCCGCACGGTTGAATTTCACAAGTACTCAATGATGGAAACACTCGGCATTTCGAGCAATGCGGAGCTCATTCGTTTTGCACTGGAAAGCCGTGTCAATGAGCTTTAAGCCTTCTCAATAAGTATCTCCGCGAATCCAAAGCCCGATGAAACGAACCGATCACCCCGCAGGACCGCGCTCACCGCGTTGAGGAAGTCGCTTCCGATCGAGCGCTTGAGAACGACGCTGTGCGCACCCGCCGCGAGTGCCATTCGAGCCACGGTTGCCTCATCGTGCACGGTTAGCAAGATCACCCGGGAAGACGGCGACAAGTCGCAAATTTCCTGCAACACGAGCGGGAAGTTGCGGCCTGCAAGAGACAGGTCGAGCACGATCAGCGCGGGCGTCAAGTTTTTCGCGCCCTCGCGCAACGACGGTGTGTTGCCGACAACATAAACCGTTTGAAAATCCGCCTCGAGCAGGTCCCGTACTCGTTCGGCAAGGACCGAATGGCGGTCCGCAAGTAGTGCGCAAGTTGAGTTTTGTGCCGCCATGCTCCTGCTGCTGACTGGGTCGAATGGCACCCCACGAGGTGCGGGAAGATCGTCTCATCACAGTAGATGCCTAACTGCGACGTTCCGCTACCCGAAAATTTACCAGTCGTGCGCCGAAAGATTGCGGGTAGAGGCACAAAGAAACTGCATCGTGTGTGTGAAATTTCGTTCTTCCGCTAGTAGCTTTTCGAGTTCCGGCCTCGAAGGGGGCGACCTAATGCCTGTTCAAAAGCCGAAATTGACGAACCGGAAGGGGCTGTCCCGGCTCGGCCGGATATTCCCGTGCGACTTGGCCCATCGGCGTCAACTTTGCTTTTCAGGTACTGGTAGGGCAGACCGAAAGGCTGTCCCAACCTTCATCCAAACCCGGAATTTTCCGCCTCCCCGACTGGGAACATTACGAGGTTTTTTCGCCCCCGCCTGAGTCTAATCTTCAAGGTATCAATTTGCGCCTGGTGCGAAATGAGCGACTGGGAAAAAAGGAAAAAGACGATGCAGGCAAAATGGGCAGTCAGGATTTGCACAATGGGTGTGGCAGCGTTGCTCGCGACTCACGCAGGCGCCAATGAGCTCGGTACGTCACGAATCAACTGCGTATCCAGCCCGGGTGAGCGCCAGCATTGCGCGGCCAATACGTCCGCCGGCGTGCTGATGGCACGTTCCGTCGGCGAAGGCGCCTGCCTGCTGGGCAAGACCTGGGGCTACGACGACGCCGGCGTCTGGGTGCTGGACGGCTGCAGCGCCGAATTCATCGTGGCCGGCGTACCCGGTGCCGCGCCCGCGCTTGCCGCGGAAACCGGGGATGGGGCTGCGACGCTCGCCCCGATCGTAACCACCGCCGAGCCGATGGCGGCGGAGCCCGACGCAACCGCGGCCCGGGAACCCGAGCCCTCGAATGAAA
>JAZBPJ010000198.1:0-14782 GCA_036351575.1 Lysobacterales bacterium
ACATAACCGCGGCCGCTGTTTTGCGGGCCTTCACCCGAAATCCGCACGGCTCCCTCCCAGTACGGAAAATCGACGTCCATCCACTGGTCCTCGCGCAGGGCCTCCACTTGAAAATGGCGGCCGATTTCGGGCAGGTCCACGCGCCAGGCGGTCGGCAGCAGGCGCCCGGCCACGCGTGACTCGGTGACTGCGTCGAGGCCGATGCGAGCGGCATCGAGTGTCCGGGTCTGTCCATCGGGGCTGATCAACACCCCGTGGCGATAGGCGCCTCCCGTTTCACCGCTGCGAGCACGCAGCCGGAACAGCATCAGTTTTTCGCCGCTTTCCAGGTGCATGGCGAACCAGTCCCAGCCGGCCTGGTCGGCCTGCAGGAACTGGCTGCTCCACTCCCGGTCCAGCCAGGCCTGGCCCGTGACCGGAATCCGCTCGCCTGCGATTTCCAGGTCGCCCGCCGCCTCGAGAAACGGCTGGCTGTAATAGTACGAACCGCCACCCGCGGGGTGCTTCTGGGAAAAGCCGTTATCGCCCTGCAGCACCGGCGGCAGGTCGCTGCCCAGTTCAAGCCGTATGGCGAAATCATCCTGCCGTGCCCGTGCCACCAGCGGCAGCCAGTCCGTGCCAGTGCTGGCCAGCGACCAGTCATCCAGCCACGCGGCAAAAGGCTCGGCGCGTGCCCCGGCCTGGGCCACCCCGCCGTGGTCGCCGCCCCGCGCGTAGCGCTGCCATGAACGGTGCCCTTCCGGCCAGGTCAGCGCGAAGTGCGCCATGTAGATCTGCCCGCTTTGCCAGGCATTGCCCTCCTCTTGCCCCGGTGGTCGCACGGCGGTGCGGAACAGCGTCCACTGGGCGCCGTAATCCTGGCCGGACGCGTCCTCGAGGTTCGCCGTCAGGTACCACCACTCGATACGGAAACCGGGGTGCGCGCCGTGGTCGCGCGGAAACTCCAGCGCCCTGCCCCGCTCGGCGTTTTCATAGGCCCCGTCGGCCTGGGCCAGGACGGCCAGGTCGTTGCCGGCCGTCTGCGGCGCACGTTCTCCGCAGGCGACCAGGGCCAGGGAAACAAACAGGACCATCGGGATGGCTGCGCTGAACCGCCTCATGCCGCGATCTCCCGCAGCAGGGCCGCCGGCGAGGCCCGCAGCAGGCGCAGGGTCGGCAGCAAAACCGCCAGGACCAGGCTGCCCGCGGCCCACAGGGCCAGCTCGACATAGTGCGCCCCGTCGGGCCGCAGGGGAAAGCTCCAGCCGAAGGCCGCCGGGGTGACCACGCCGGACAGGTAAGCGGCCAGCAGGGTGCCGAAGGGCCACACCAGGACCATGCACAGCAGGCCCAGCAGGCCCCACTGCGCCAGCAGCAGGGCGCCGCGCTCGCGGGCGCTCACGCCCAGGCTCGCCAGCAGCGCCTGCATGCCGACCCGGTGGTGGTGGATGGCGGCGATGGCGCAGAAGATACCGATCGCCGCGACCAGCAGGGTCAGGCCGTTAAGCGCGCGCGTGACCGTGAAAGTCCTGTCGAACACAGCCATGCCGACGCCCTTCAGCTCGGCCTGGTCAATCAACTGGTCCTCGGCCAGCAAGCCGCTTTGCAGCAGGCTGCGCCTGACCTGCCCCCAGTCGGTTTTCGGCGAACCCGAGACCGCGATGCTGTCCGGGCCGAGACCGGGCCAGCAGGACCGGACCAGGCCCTCGGCCGCCAGCCACTGGGGCAGCGGGTTGCCGTAGTCGTGATAGACACCCACCACATCCACCTGCGGTTGGCCTTCACACAGCACCACTGGCTGCCCGGGCCGCCAGCCCTCGATGCGCCAGGCGCGCTCGCTGACGTAGATGCCGTCGCCGGAACGAAAACGCGCTTCGGCCCCGTCAACGCCATCCAACAATCGGATGGCGTCCTCGTAACGGCTGCCCCCGGGCAGGCTGGTCACCTCGACGGTGACACTGCCGCCTTGCGGTGTTTTGGCGTCGAGCGCGAGTCGGTAACGCGCATCGACGTCCAGTTCCGGGTACGTTTTCTCAAGCATTGCCTGCACGGCAGGCAGCTTTTCCTCGGAACGCAGGTACAGGTCGGCCGGCAGGCGCTGGTCGAGCCAGTCGGCCGTTGCGACCCGGAAACTGCCGATCATCGTGTTCAGGCCGCTGTTGGCCACCAGGGCCAGGGTCATGGCCATCAGCGCCAGCGAAGCCGGCCCCAGCAGCCAACGGCTGTCGGACAGCAGCCAGGCCAGCCGGGGCATGCGCGGCGGCGCCAGGCGCTCCAGCCCGGAAAGCAGCCAGCGCAGTACGCTTGGCAGCAGCAGTGCGGCGCCGAGCAGCAGGCAGGCCATGCCGGCCAGCGCCTGCCACAGGGACTGGGCAAACACCGCAGCAAGCAGGGACAGGACCAGGAACAGCGCCGCCATCCAGCGCATCAGGCGGTCGCGCCGGTCTACCGAGCGACTCAGCCAGCCGCCCTGCCAGCGTTCCAGCAGCGGCGCATTCAGCGCTTCGCGCATCGGAAAGGCCACGCACAGGGCGGCCGCGATCACGGTCATCGCCACGGGCAGCATGGCGCCGCCGGGCGCTAAAGCGTCGGGGTAAGTGATGTAGACGTCGTACAGCTGGGCCAGCGTGCGGCCGACGCCCGGCAGCAGGTAGGACGCCAGCCGGGCGCCCAGCCAGATACCGGCCAGGCAGCCGAGCACCAGGAACAGGGCAAGCTCGGCCAGCAGGCCGCGCCTGAGCTCAAAACGCGTCACGCCGGCCAGGCGCATGCGCCTCAACAGCGCCTGGCGGTCGGTGTAGCTGAAGGCCAGCGCGTTGTACACCAGGAAAATGCCCACCACGAAGGACAGCAGGCCCATGGCGGCGAGGTTGAGATGGAAACTGCGGGTAAGCTCGGCGGGGTCCGGCGCCTGCGCGTTGTCGACGTAGGCCAGGTGAGGCGGCAGCGCCTCTTTCAATGCGGCCAGCCGTTCAGGTGAATCGGGAAACACGGCAATCCACGACAGGCTGCCGGCCGTATCCGTAAGCTGCTGCAGGGCGCCGATATCGAGCAACAGGCGGTGCCCGAGTTCGCTTTCTTCGACCGCCGTCACCGGCGGCAGCTGCCGGCCGTTCTGCAGCGGAATACGCTCGTCCTCGGCCCAGCCGAGCTGCTGCAGTCGGCCGGGCGCGACGAGCAGTTCATAAGGAGCGAACGAGAATCCCGCGAAACGGCCGCTGTCATCTGACTCCGTGTTTTCATCCCCGGAACGCCCGGCGCCGACGCCCGCCATGGCGAACAGGTCGAGGCCGAGCAATTCCAGCGCCTCTCCCGACTCGGCCCGCACGACCTGCGAGAGAACCGGCGCCAGTGTCGCGAAGCCCTGCAGTCGCAGCCGAAGGTAATCACGCTCGTCGACAAAAGCGCCGCGGCTTCGAGGCAGGATGCGTCCCTGCGGGCCGCCGTCGAGCAGCTGTTCGCCCTCGCCGTAACTGGCCCGCGCCTGGGCATTGATCAGCAGCGTGCCGGTCAGCAGTACATTGGCGATCAGGATGCCGACGAACAGGAAAATCGCCTGCACGGGATGGCGCCGGTAGTGGCTCAACAGGGTGCGAAGGATCACGGTGCGGTTTTCGCTCTCAGTCCGCCGGCGTCAGGCGGCCTTCTTCAAGCAGGAGCCGGCGGCCGGCGTAGGCGGCCATGCCCCGGTTGTGCGTGACCATCAGCAAGCTGCTGCCGGCCTCCCGCACGAGCTGCATCAGCAGTTCCATCACCCGGCGGCTCAGCGTGTCGTGCAGGTTGCCGGTCGGTTCGTCGGCGTAGACCAGGCCCGGCTGGTGCGCCAGCGCCCGCGCTATGGCGACGCGCTGCTGCTGCCCGCCCGAGAGCACCTCCACGGGGCGCTCCAGCAGGGGCTGCAGCCCCAACTGGCCGACCAGTTCGTCGATCCACGGGTCCTGGTCGTCGAGGCCATTCAGCCGGCGCTGAAAAAGCAGGTTGTCGCGCAAGTTCAGGCCTGGCAGCAGGTTGAACTGCTGGAATACGAAGCCGAGGTCCCTGCGCCGCAGTCGCGCCAGGCCGGTGTCGTCGAGCTCGGTCAGCCGCTGACCGTGAACCTCGACTTCACCCCGGTCCGGTGTTTCAAGCCCGGCCGCGATCTGCAGCAGCGTGCTCTTGCCGTTGCCGCTGGCGCCCAGCAGGGCGAGGCTTTCCCCGGCCCCCAGCGACAGGTCGATACCGCGCAGCACCTGCAACTCGGTTTCCCCGTCGTGAAAGGACTTGTGGATGTTTTTCAGCTCGAGCATGGCGGTCACGCATCAAAACGACAGCGTAACACCTGAAGTGTCACGATCCTGTGAACCGTGTTCAGCAGACCGGTATCAACAAGCGGCTGACCGGAACCCTCAGTGCTCGTGCTCGGGGTAATACGGCGCCAGGGCCTCGATGCTTACTTTCAGGGCCTCGGCATACTTCGTATCCGCGTTCTGCTTCGCCTTCATGGCCGCCACGATGACCGCGTGATGTTTGGCCAGGCGCTCCGCGTAATCGGGCTGATCCGGCTTGACGCGCTGCGTCAGGAAATAATCGCTGATCGTCGCGATCACGTTCTGCGCATGTTGTTCCTTGTTCATCACCCAGCGCACGGCCTGGTTGACGGACTGCGGGTCGGCCTTTCCGGCCAGTTCATTGATCATCATGGCCGCCTTGTCGACGGTCGCGGCGTCCTCCAGCATGGCCTGGACACGCGCGTGGTCATCGTAGATGCCGCAGGGGACCTGGCAATGGGCCCAGGCGTTTTGAACCGCGAAACCGGCGGCAAATAAAACCACGAGAAAAATGCGTTTGGACAAAATCATGACTAGGGTTCTCTCTACAGGGTCGAAGGTTATCAATACCGCGAAAGCATAACAGTTTGTATCAGTCTCTACTGCCGGCGCAGAATCTTCAGCACGCGGCCGTAGACGATTTCACCCAGCACCCAGTTGGTGTAGTCGCTGAAATCCGTCGTATTGTTGAACTGGATGACGACCGTGTCGATATCCGGATGGTATCTCGCAATGCTCTGGTAGCCGGGTATCAAACCGGTATGTTCATAAACGTAAATCGAGGAGTAGATTTCCTGCTCCCCTTCCTCGAACAAAGAGCCGTCGTTCAATGCCCGAAGGAAAATACCCACGTCTTCCGCGGTGGCGATCATCGAATCGTAATCCGTCGACTTGATATCTTCTTCAATGCCCACGTAGTAGCCGCTCATCAGGTCGTCCAGGTTCACTTCATGGATCGAGCCGAACGTATTTTCCAGCTCCAGGGGCTCGAGAATTCTCTCCCTGATGAACTGCTGTTCGCTGTCACCGCTTACCCTTTCGATCAGCCGCGAGATCAGAAAATAGTTCGTATTGGAATAATGATAGTCTTCACCCGGTTCGAACAGTGCCGGCAGGTCCAATGCGAGTTCCAGCACCTCGTCATCGTTCTGGAATTCGGTTGACCAGAAACCAGGATGCTCGGTGAAGCTGGGGATGCCCGATCGGTGCTGCACCATCATTTTCAGGGTTATGCTGTCGGCATATTGAATCCTCCCTTCGAGCTCCGGGAAATAGTCGATGAGCGTTTTATCCAGCGACAGGCGTCCGTCATGAACCAGCTTGGCGATGGAAACAGCCTCGTACAGCTTGCCGATGCTGGCGATCTTGAACAGCGAGTGAGGATCAGCCGGAATCTGCTCTGCCCGGTTTTTCCAGCCGGCCGAATAAAAGGCGGGTTCTTCTCCGGCCCGGTCGACGTAAACGACGATCCCGTCGAATCCATGACCGATGGCGTCTTCCAGTTGCTCCTGCACCGTGTCGGGCAAGGGCGCCAGCCAGGGCCAGACCAGCTTCCACGGCACGAACACCACGAGCGACGTGATCACCGCGATGGCCGCGAAAATTCTCAGGATAAAAACCAGGCGTTTCTTATTCACCATAAATTTCAATCAGCTCAACAGACGGGGGTCAGAGTAAAGCAGCGAGGAGGCTGGCGCCTGCTCGTATAGCTCCAATGCTTTACTCTGACCCCGAATTTTTCTATCGCAGGATTCAGCCGAGCACCTGCGGCGCCAGTAGCAGCGCCACCAGCGACAGCAGCACGATCCCCAGCATGTTCATCCAGAACCCGGCCCTCGCCATCTGGGGGATGGTGATCATGCCCGAACCGAACACGATCGCGTTGGGCGGCGTGGCCACCGGCAGCATGAAGGCGCAGCTCGCGGCCAGCGCCACCGGCACGGTCAGCGTGACCGGGCTGACGCCCAGTTCCAGCGCCAGCGCAGCCAGCACCGGCAGCAGGGTCGCGGTGGTTGCCAGGTTGCTGGTCAGCTCGGTCAGGAAAATCACCAGTATGACCGCACCCACGACGATGGCGGCGATCCCCAGCGCGCCCAGCGGCACCAGCGATGCGCCCAGCCAGTAGGCCAGGCCGGTCTCCGACACCGAGGCGGCCAGGCTGAGACCGCCGCCGAACAGGATCAGGATTTCCCAGGGCAGTTCCTTGGTCTGCTGCCAGTTCAGCAGCCGCAGCGTGTTGCGCCCGCCGCTGGGCACCAGGAACATCACGAACGCGGCCATCATCACGATGCCCGAGTCGCTGACGCCGTCCAGCGGCAGGAACCTCGAGAGCCAGGGCCGCAGCATCCAGCCCGCCACCACGCAGAGGAAAATGATGCCGACCCGCCGCTCCGCCGTGCTGACCGGACCCAGTGAATTTTTCAGTCGAACCAGCAGGTCCTGTGTTTCCTGCGAGGTCTGGAAAGAGATCGGGTAAACGAAGCGGGTCAGGATCATCCAGCACAGCGGCAGCATGATGACCGTGACCGGTATGCCGACCAGCATCCAGCGCGCGAAGCTGATCTCGATGCCGTAGTTGTCGGCCAGGAAGGCCGCCAGGAAGGCGTTGGGCGGCGTTCCGACCAGCGTGGCGACACCGCCGATGGTGGCGCCGAAAGCGGTGCCCAGCAAAAGACAGAGATTGAAATTCCTGCGCTCCTCGTCGCTGATGTCCTTCACGGTATCCGCGATCACCGCGATCACCGAGCTGACGATCGGCAGCAGCATCATGGTCGTCGAGGTGTTGGTCATCCACATCGACAGCAGGGCTGCGGTCAGCATGAAGCCGCCCACCAGCGAGCGGCCATTGGTGCCGGAGACCGTCAGCAGCATCAGCGCGATGCGCTTGTGCAGGTTCCAGCGCTGCATGGCCAGGGCGATCAGAAAACCGCCCAGGTACAGGTAAATGATCGGGTTGGCGTAGTGCGCGGCCGCGCTCTTGAGCGTGGTGATGCCGAGCGGCGCGAACAGGATCAGCGGGATGAAAGCCGTGACGCCGACCGGGCGCGCCTCGGTGGCCCACCACACCGCCATCCACAGGCCGACGGCCGCGGTGCGCCATGCCGCCGGGTCGAGCCCGCCCTGCGGGCCGATCCAGAGCATCAAGAGGGTGATGGCCGGGCCCAGCCAGATGCCGATGTCCTGGTAGCGGGCGCGGGCGGCGCGGATTTCCATGCGCGTATTCTATCCTCAAAAAGAAACCGGGGAGCAAACGCTCCCCGGCATTCTGCAGTATCGGGCGATCAGAAACCGACCCGGAAGTCGATGTAGTAAGACCGTCCCATGTCGCTGTGCGCATCAGCGAAGTAACCGAAGTAACGATCGGCCAGCGGGGCCCGCTCGTTGGTCAGGTTACGCACGCCCAGGCGGATCCGGTTGCTCGCGCCCAGCATGTCGAAACGGTAGTCGACACTGGCGTTGAAGGTGCTGTGCGACGGGATGACCCACTGCGTGCCGTCGCCAAGCGTCAGCGAGCTCTGGTAGAAGTCGCTCAGGTAGAACCAGGACAGCGAAGCGCCCCAATCGTCGTAGCGCCAGCTCACACGGGCGTTCATCTTCTGCTCCTGGTTGCCGTCCCGCCGCAGCAGGTCGTCAAAACCGCGGATCGGGTAGTTCGCCGGAATGACGCCCGATTCGGAAGCATCCAGCAGCACCTGGGCGGCGCCTCCGGGCTGCTGCTCGTACTTGGTGTAGATCGAACCCTTCCAACTGAGGCTGAAGTCGCCGATTCCGGTCTCGACGTCGTAGTAGACACCGAAATCGAAGCCTTCGACGGTTCGCGTATCGAGGTTGGCGTAGCGATCCTCGACGTAATCCGCGCGACCGACGGGGCACAGCCCGACCGACTCCCAGGCGATGATTTCATCGGCATCCGGATCAAGACGGCCAACCGCCGGGTTGCCCGAGGTGGCGCAGGCGCCCGCGTCGTCCAGGTAGAACAGCAGGTCGTACAGCAAGTGGTTTTCCTCGCCGAACAGACCGATCGTATCCTTCTTCTCGATCTTCCAGAAGTCGATCGTCATGGTCAGCTGCGGAATGGGCGAAAGCACGACGCCGATGGACTGGTTCGTAGATTTCTCGGGATCCAGTTGTTTGCTGCCCCGGGCCCGGCGCTGCATGTTGTAGCTGCAGTCGAGGTCCGCGGCTTCTGGCGTGTCGCTGTTGTCCTGCACGTACTGGCACAGCCAGTCGTCGTTGGTGTTCGAGCGAACGACCAGCGACTCGTTGACCGTGATCAGGTTCGGCGCGCGGAAGGCCTCGGACCAGGAACCGCGCAGCATGAACCACTCGGTCGGCGTCCAACCGAACGCGACCTTCGGCACCACGGTGCTGCCGACATCCGAGAAGTTCTCGTAACGCGCGGCCAGCTGGATATCGAAGTTCTCGAACAGCGGGATCGCGAATTCCGTGAACAGCGAGGTCACGTTGCGGTCACCCTCGTTGTCCGCCGTCGGGCTGGAATTCAGCACGTCGGAAACGAAGGGGAAGGTCGTGCCGTCGCGGTAGGTGAACTGGATCGTACCGTCGAGGCGCGGATCCCGGTCGTCCACGAAGGACTCGTAGCGGTACTCGGCGCCGGCCAGGAAGCCGATATCGCGGCCCCACAGGTTGACGAGCGAGGGCGTGGAGAGCTTGAAGTCAATCAGCGCCAACTCCGTTTCGTTGTTGCGGTAGACGTCGACCAGCGCCCGCTCGATATTGGTGTTGGCCGGATTCTCGTCGGCGAAGGGGTTGTAGGCCGCGGGCGTCGGATCGTAGAGCGCTTCCCACATCAGCGAGTTGGAAACCCGGTCATGCGTCACTTCGTCACGCTCGGCCTTCATGTACAGAACGGCCGTATCCCAGTCCCAGTTGTCGCCAAAAGCTCCGCGCAGGCCCTGCAGGATGCGGTAGGTCCGACCGTCGTGATCGATGACGCGCGGCACCTCGGTCCAGCGGTAGTTGTCGATCCGCATCTCCAGGCCTTCGCAGGGCACGTCGGTACCGATGATTTCGTCCGGGAGGCGGTTGGGCGAACCGCAGGGACCCAGGGGGTTGTAGTAGTTCTCGGCCCCGATATACATGTCGAACGCGGACAGGTTGGTCGAGGGGTGCCGCACCAGGTTGGTCTCGAACTCGTACCAGGAAAACTCGGTGTAGGCCTCGATGCCATTGTCGAACTCGTGGTTCAGGTAGAAGTAGGAGTTGAACCGTTTCAAATCGGAAACCACGTCCCGGTTGTCATTCAGGTTGTAGCGGTACGTGCCCTGGCCGTCCTCGTGACCGCAGGTCCACTGGTTGATGATGAACCCGCCTTCGCAGCGCGGGTCGCCGATCGGATAGGTTTCGAATTCGCCGGCCGAATCGGTGATATCCAGGTCAGCCAGGCCCAGCGATGAAACGCTGCGCACGACATCGTACTGTCCCCATCCGGAGTTGGCGCTGTCGTTGCGGAAGCGCGTATCGCCGAACCACGGTGAGGTTTCTTCGATATAGCGCCGGTAATCGGAATCGGCCCATTTCTCGTCGTCCCGCGAACTGACGCGATCCCGGTCGAGCATGTAGACAAAGGCGCCGACGTGCGTGCGGCCGCCGTTGAAGGAATCGCCCCACTCGATCGTGATGCTGAGGTCGTCGCGCGGAATGTTGTCATAGGTCGTAAAGCGCGCACGGGCCGAAAAACCCTCGTAATCGTCGCGCATCACGGTATTGACCACGCCGGCCACGGCGTCGGCGCCGTAGATGGCGGACGCGCCGTCACGCAGCACTTCCACGCGCTTCAGGCCAAAGACCGGGATCGCTGTCGCGTTGGCCGTGTTGACCGGTACGAAGCTGCCGCCGACTTCCTCGGTCTGGAAGGTCGCCGAGTTGACCACGCGGCGGCCGTTCATCAGGACCAGCGTATTGCCGGTGCCGATATTGCGCAGGTTGAAGGCGCCAATATCGCCGCGCGCAGAGTTGACGCCGCCGGCGATGTTCTCGGCCTCGCTGAAGAAGTTCTGGCCCTGCTCGGGCATGACCTCGAGCAGTTCATCGCCGGACTCGATACCGAAGTCATCGATGTCCTGCATGCTGACAACCGAAACGGAGAGTGCGTCGTTGATCGCCGCACCCTTGATCTGGGTGCCGGTTACGATCACTTCCTCGATATCACCCGCTTCCTGCTCGGCGCCGGCCTGTTCCGTTCCCGTCTGCGCCACCGCCACGGGCGCGAAGAGTGCCGCCTGGATGGCCAGGGCGAGCACGTACCTGTTACATTTTTTCATTCGACTGCTCCTTGTTGTTGCCCGATTGCCGGGCTTTTCACACTTGATTCCCCGGATACCTGCTTCAATCGGACTCAACCGATCACCGCGAGCATCGCTTCCAGCGACTGCGGCTCGCGCCAACAGTCAAACTTCACAACATCCCCCTGCTCCAGGCGCACGCCGTGAACCGGCGGCGCCGAAAGCGCGTTGTAATAGAATGGATTTGAAAAATAGTAGGCGCCCGTATCGTGCAGCACGACATGGTCGCCGGGTTCGAGCAAGGGCATTTCGACGGCGCGGCCAGCCAGGTCCCCGGCAAAACACAAGGGACCGGCGATATCCTGCGGCACCGCCGGGCCGGCCTTGCTGCGGCCGCTTGCGTCATAAGCCGAAATGCGGATTTTCCAGTGTTCCGGCATGAACACCGTGCGTGTCGCCACCTGGCCACCGGCATGACCGGTCGCGATATGGCGCCCTCCGGATTGTTTCGTATATTCGATGCGCGATGCGATGAAGCCGTTCTTGGCGAAAATCGTCCGCCCGAACTCGGTACGCACGCGGTAGTCTCCGTTGAACAGGACCGGAACGCGCTCGCGCAGCAGCGCAGCGTAGTCGGAAAAAGTCGGTGTGACTTCCTCGCTTTCGAAATTGACCGGCAGGCCGCCGCCGATGTCGATGACCTCTACCTGGCGACGCCCCGCGGCCTTGTTGATGTCCTCCGCCAGCGCCGCCGTTTTGCCAACGCCCGCCGCCATCATCTCCAGGCTGCAGCCCTGCGAGCCCACGTGGACATGGACCGAGTTCAACCAGCGGTTCTCTCTGTAACAGGCGATCAGGGCCTCGCGGTTGCCCGGGTCGTCCAGTGCGACACCAAACTTGGACGAAGCGGTCGCCGTGCTCATCGCGTCGATGGCGCCGGTACCGACCTGGGGATTGATCCGGAAACCGATGTCCATGCCGCCCGTGCCGGCCGCAGCCCGCTCGCGAACACGTTCGAACTCCTGGAAGTTGTCGATGTTGAGGTGGACACCGGCTTCGAAAACGCGGTCCAGCACTTCGCCTGTCTTGGCCGGTTCGTCGAACACGATCTGTTCCGCTGCGAAACCGGCACGCAAGGCCTGTTCGAGCTCACCGGGGCTGGCCACCTCGCAGCCCATACCGCAACGACGCACCAATTCCAGCGCACGCCGCATTGAATTCGCCTTGGCGGCGAACATGTGTTCGAAATGAGAGGGGAATGCCCTGACCAGCTCGCTGACCGTCTTTTCGACGGCCGTTTCCACGACGAAACCGGCCATCGGCGAGCCTTCTCCGATCAGGCCATTGGAGATTGCGGCATGGAGGATGTGCTCATGGAAACCGGGCTCCATCGGCATATCGTAGCCGATAGACAAGGCAATAGAAACCGTTGCCGGTGATCGGGGTCACCAGCGGCGGAACGGGACGTTGCCCGTCGATAGGGCGGGGCCTTGCCTGTCGCCGGCCCCGCCGTTTTCAGGGACTCGATCCGGCCTGAACCCGGTATCAAGTCCGCTTTCTGTTTACCAGACCAGGCGCAGATCCACGTAGTAAGACCGGCCCAGGTCGCTGTGCGCGTCCGAGAAATAACCGAAGTAGCGGTCGGCCAGCGGAGCCCGTTCGTTGGTCAGGTTGCGTGCGCCCAGCCGGACCCGGTTGCGCGCGCCCAGCAGGTCGAAACTGTAGTCGACGCTGGCGTTGAAGGTGCTGTGCGACGGGATTTCCCAGAGCGTGCCGTCGGCAAGCGTCAGCGAACTCTGATAGAAATCGCTCAGGTAGAACCAGGACAGCGAAGCGCCCCAGGCGTCGTAGCGCCAGTTGACCCGGGCGTTCATCTTCTGTTCCTGGTTGCCGTCCCGCCGCAGCAGGTCATCGAATCCGCGCACCGGGTAATTGGGCGGAATCACGCCCGCCTCCGAAGCGTCCAGCAGCAATTGCGCCGCACCGCCCGGCTGCTGTTCGTACTTGGTGTAGATCGAACCCTGCCAGCTGAGATTGAAATCGCCGATTCCGGTCTCGACGTCATAGTAAACACCGAAGTCAAAACCTTCCACGAGTCGCGTATCGAGATTGGCGTACTGGTCCTCGATGAAGTCGGCGCGGCCGGCCGGGCACAAACCGACCGACTCGAAGGCGATGACCTCGTCGTTGTCCGGATCGATTCGCCCCACCGCCGGGTTGCCCGATGTCGCACAGGAGCCCGCGTCGTCCAGGTAGAAAAGCAGGTCCAGCAGCGTGTGGTTTTCCTCACCAAACAGGCCGATGGTGTCTTTCTTCTCGATTCTCCAGAAGTCGATCGTCATGGTCAGCTGCGGAATCGGTGTCAGCACGACGCCGAGCGACATGTTGGTGGACTTCTCGGGATCGAGGTCTTTGCTGCCCCGCGCGCGCCGCTGCATGCTGTAGCTGCAGTCGAGGTCCGCGGCTTCCGGCGTGTCGCTGTTGTCCTGCACGTAGCGGCACAGCCAGTCGTCGTTGGTATTGTTGCGAACGACCAGGGATTCGTTGACCGTGATCAGGTTCGGTGCGCGGAAAGCCTCGGACCAGGAGCCGCGCAGCATGAACCACTCGGTCGGCGTCCAGCCGAACGCGGCCTTCGGCACCACGGTGCTGCCGACATCCGAGAAATTCTCGTAACGCGCCGCCAGCTGGACATCGAAGTTCTCGAATACCGGGATGGCGAACTCGGTAAAGAACGAGGTGACGCTGCGATCACCCCTGTTGTCGGCCGTCGGGCTCGAGTTCAGCACGTCGGAGACGAAGGGGAAGGTTGTGCCGTCATAGTGTGTATAAACGATCGTGCCGTCCAGGCGCGGATCCCTGTCATCGACGAAGGATTCCTGTCGATATTCGGCGCCGGCCAGGAAGCCGATATCACGGCCCCACAGGTTGACGAGTGACGGGGTGGACAGCTTGAAGTCGATCAGTTTCAGGTCGGCCTCGTTGTTGCGGTAGACATCGATCAGCGCGCGGCCGATGTTGGTGTTGGCCGGGTTGTCGTCTGCAAAGGGGTTGTAGGCGGCGGGTGTCGGGTCAGCCAGCGCCTCCATCATCAGCGAATTGGACACGCGGTTGCGCGTCACCTCGTCGCGCTCTTCCTTGTTGTAAAGGATGGCGGTGTCCCAGTCCCAGTTGTCGCCGAACGTGCCGCGCAAGCCCTGCAGGATGCGGTAGGCCTTGCCATCATGATCGACGAAGCGCGGCACCTCCCCCCATCGATAGTTGTCGATTCGCATCTCCAGGCCTTCGCAGGGCACGTCGGTGCCGATGATCTCGTCCGGCAGCCGGTTGGGCGAACCGCAGGGGCCGAAGGGATTGTAGTAATTGTCCGCTGCGACGAACATGTTGAGGCCGGCAAGCACGGTCGATGGATGGCGGATCAGGTTGCTTTCGAATTCGTACCACGAGAATTCCGTGTAGGCCTCGATGCCGTTGTCGAACTCGTGGTTCAGGTAAAAATAGGAGTTGAAGCGCTTGAGGTCGGAAACCACGTCGCGGTTGTCGTTCAGGTTGTAGCGGTACGTGCCCTGCCCGTCCTCGTGACCGCAGGTCCACTGGTTGATGACATAGCCTCCCTCGCAGCGCGGGTCGCCGATCGGATAGGTTTCGAATTCACCGGCCGAATCGGTAATATCCAGGTCGCTCAGGCCCAGCGAGGAAACGCTGCGCACGATGTCGTACTGCCCCCAGTTGGAGTTGGCGCTGTCGTTGCGAAACGCCGCATCGCCGAACCACGGTGAGGTTTCTTCGATGTAGCGCCGGTAATCGGAATCGGCCCATTTCTCGTCGTCCCGTGAACTGACCCGGTCACGATCATAGAAATAAACGAAGGCGCCCACGTGCGTCCGGCCGCCGTTGAACGAATCGCCCCACTCGATCGTGACGCTGGCGTCATCACGCGGAATGTTGTCGTAGTTCGTGTAGCGCGCGCGGACGGACAGCCCCTCATAATCGTCCTTCATGACGGTGTTGACCACGCCGGCCACCGCATCTGCGCCGTAAATGGCGGATGCACCGTCACGCAGCACTTCGAGTCGTTTCAGTCCGAACACCGGGATGGACTGCGCGTTGGCCGTGTTGACCGGAACGAAAGAGCCGCCGACCTCCTCGGTCTGGAACGTGGCGGAATTGACCACGCGCCGGCCGTTGACCAGGACCAGCGTGTTGCCGGTGCCGATGTTGCGCAGGTTGAATGCGCCGATGTCGCCGCGC
>JAZBPJ010000199.1:0-5528 GCA_036351575.1 Lysobacterales bacterium
CTGGCCACGCTGCGTGCCCGCTGGAACCCGCAATGGCCGCATTTCGCAATCGCTGTCGCCGAGGCCATGCTGCAGCGTTTCGAAGACCCGGAATCCGGCGGCTTCTTTTTCAGCGACTCGGCCGTGGACGTTCCGATCGCGCGCAGCATGGTCTTCCAGGACGACGCCACGCCTGCCGGCAACGCCGTCGCCGTGTCGGCATTGAACCGCCTGGGCCACCTGCTCGGGGAACCGCGTTACTGCGCCGCCGCCGAGCGCTGCATCCGGCGCGCGCTCCCCGTGGCAAGGCAGGCGCCCGGTGGCCACGCGTCAATGGCGGTCGCGATGCATGAGCTGATTTCACCGGCCCCGCACGTGATCGTTTGTGGCCAGGACGATGCAGCATGCCGAGAACTGAAACAGTGGCTGGACGGTTTCGATCGGTTAGACTGCTACTGGCTCGAGCCGCCGGACGAAAGTCTTCCCGGCATGCTTCGGGACTACCGCAGCGACGCGGCGGTTACCGCCTGGCTATGCCGCGGTACGGTCTGCCTGCCGCCGGTCCACACGCGCGAGGAGCTGGAAAGGTTGCTGGCCTGATGGAAATCGTCCTCCCCAATCCGCACGCACTCGGCGTGATGATACTGATCGTCGCGGCGCTGGTGCTGTTCACGCGGGAGAAGATTCCGCTCCAGACCACCAGCCTGCTGGTGCTGGTCTCGCTGGCAGCGGGTTTCACCCTGTTTCCCTACACGAGCGAAGGCCAGACGCTGCAGCCCAGCGAGTTCTTCCTGGGTTTCGGACACAAGGCGCTGGTAGCGGTCTGCGGCCTGATGATCGTCGGCGAGGGCCTGATTCGAACCGGCGCGCTGGAGCCGGTCGGGCGCTTGCTCGCCCGCCTGTGGCGCAAGGGGCCCGCGATATCGCTGCTGGCCACCATCCTGGTCACCGGCGTGCTGAGCGCCTTCATCAACAACACACCGATCGTGGTGCTGATGCTGCCGATCCTGATGGGGGTCGCCGTGCGCACCGGCACATCGGCAAGCGCAACGCTGATCCCGATGGGCTTCGCCTCGATCCTCGGCGGCATGGCAACGACCATCGGCACCTCGACGAACCTGCTGGTGGTCAGCGTGGCCGCGGACCTCGGCATGGACCCGTTCAACATGTTCGATTTTCTCGGCCCGGCCGCGATCGCGGGCTTTTTCGCCACGCTCTACCTGTGGCTGATCGCTCCGCGCATCACGCCAGACCGCAAACCGCCGATGAGCGAGGCCGTGTCCCGCATTTTCACCGCCCAGATCCGCCTGGACGAGGGCAGCCCGGTGACCGGACGCCGGCTCGCCACGGCGATCCTGCGCACCGGGGACGGTCTCAAGGTCGACTCCGTCCAGAGGGGGCAGGGCGTGTTCATCAATCCCCTGCCCGACGTCAAACTGCGGCCGGGAGACCGCATCACCACCAGCGATACCCAGGCCAACCTGCGCGAGTATGCCCGCCTGCTCGGCGGTACCCTGTTTTCCGGCGACCAGGCCGTGGACGCCGACCACCCGCTCAGCGCCGAAGACCAGCAGATCGCCGAGGTCGTCATCACACCGGCGTCGCGGCTCAACGGTGTCCGCATCGGCCAGGCGCGGCTGCGACGCCAACACGGGCTCACGCTGCTGGCTTTCCACCGCTCTGAAGACTCGCAGGAACGCAAGTCCCCCGGCCTGGACGAGGTACGGCTCCGCTCGGGCGATGTGCTGCTGGTACAGTCGACCATCCAGAACCTGCAGGAACTCAAGGCTACCGCTGATTTCCTGGTGCTGGACGGCAGTATTCAGCTGCCCAGCACGCGCAAGGCGCCGGTGGCGCTGGCAACGATGCTCGGCGTGGTCCTGCTGGCCGCCTTCAACATCATGCCCATCGAGGTCAGCGCCTTGCTGGGTTTCTGCGTGCTCATATTGACCCGGTGCCTCAACTGGAAGAATGCAATGAGCGCCCTGAGCACGCAGGTCATCCTGATCATCGTCGCTTCGCTGGCGATGGGCGCCGCGCTGCTGAAAACGGGCGGGGCTGACTACCTGGCGCGGTTGTTCATCTCTGCCACGTTCGGGGCGCCCCCGGGCGTCATTCTCGGCGCACTCATGCTGATGATGGCCATCCTGACCAACATCGTGTCAAACAACGCGGCCGCCGTGATCGGCACGCCTATCGCCATCGTCATCGCGCAACGGCTGGGCCTGCCGCTGGAACCGTTCGTACTGGCCGTTCTTTTTGGAGCCAACCTGAGCTTCGCCACCCCGATGGCCTACCAGACGAACATCCTGCTGATGAATGCCGGTGGCTACAAATTCGGCGATTTCACGCGAGTCGGTCTGCCGCTCTCGATCGGTCTGTGGCTGATACTGACCTTCGTCCTGGTCTGGGCTTACGGCCTGTGAAGCCAGTTTTGCCTTAGCTCTCCATGCAGCTCAAAAAGCAGTCAAATGGGCTCAAATGTAAAAATCTCATTAACAACAGCGGACAGGAATCGTTCGAAAGGCGGGAAACAATTGACTGATCGGTTCCGCTGGTTATACCCTTCGGTGTCCGGAAGAATAATTTTAGTAGTATTTTTTTCAACCCCAACCTCTAAGTCAAAACCGAGACCCAGTATGTTAATCAAGCGAATTAATAAAATGCTCTTGCTCGGCGCGACGCTGTCCGTGGTTTTTTCCGCGTCAGTTTTCGCCCAAGCGACTGTGGAACAGGTCATGGCGGAAGGCGAAAAACGCGCCGACGCGGGTGCTGCCGAGCAGCGCCGTATCGAGCAGATCGCCGACCAGACCGCCAACCTGCTTAACGACTACAACACCGTGGCCAAGGTGGTCGATGGACTGGTGACCTACAACGCCCTGTTGCAGCGCCAGATCGACAACCAGGAACAGGAAATGGCCGCCCTTGAGGAGTCCATCAAGAATGTCGCGCTGATCGAGCGCCAGATCATTCCGATGATGACCCGCATGCTGGACTCTTTGGAAGTCTTCATCGATCTCGACACCCCGTTCCTGGTCGAAGAACGGCACGAGCGCCTGGAGCGCCTGCGCGGCATGATGGAGCGCTCCGACGTTTCCGCCGCGGAGAAATTCCGCCGCGTGGTCGAGGCTTTCCAGATCGAAAACGACTACGGCCGCACGATCGAGGCATACAAGCACACCGTCATGGTCGACGGCAAAGAAGTCGAAGCCGACTTCCTGCGTGTCGGTCGCATCTCCCTGGCTTACCAGACGGTCGGCGGCGGCACCACCGGCGCCTGGGACAAGGAAGCAGGCCAGTTCGTCAAGCTGGATGACGCCGAGTTCAAGAACCAGGTGTCACACGGCCTCAAGGTCGCTCGCAAACAGGTCGCACCCGACCTGCTTGTTGTTCCCGTGTTCGCACCGGAGGGGGAATAAACAATGATCACCAAACTTCTTAAAACTGCGGCGATCACCGCACTCGTCTTCGGTATCGGAAACACCGCCTTTGCCGCGCAGCCCGTCAGCATGGACGAGCTTCTCGAAGCCGTCAAACAGGGTCGCGTCAAGGACGCTGACACGAACGCGCAGCGTATCAAGGAATTCCAGGCGGACCGCGCCCGGCAGCAGCAATTGCTGCGTGACATGGAAGCCGAACAGGCTCGCCAGGAACGGCTTTCAGAGCAACTGGAGAACCAGTTCGAAGTCAACGACGCCGCGATCATGGATCTCGAGCGTGCACTGCAGGACCGCCTCGGCGATCTGAAAGAACTGTTCGGCGTGCTGCAGCAGGCCGCCGGTGACGCACGTGGTAACTTCGATACCTCCGTCACGCAGATCCAGTTCCCCGATCGTGGCGAATGGCTGACCGAGTTCGCACAGAAGATGGGCTCCACCACCCGCATGCCGACGATGGAAGAAATCGAACGCATCTGGTTCGAACTGCAGCGTGAAATGACCGAATCCGCGCGCGTGGTGACGGTTGATGCCAACGTGGTCACCGCCGACGGTTCGGAAGAGATGCGCAAGGTAACGCGTATCGGCCTGTTCAACGCGGTATCGGACGGCAAGTACCTCGAGTACGTGCCCGAGACCGGCCGACTGGTCGAACTGCAGCGCCAGCCGCAGAGCCGCTACACCAAGCGTGCCGCCGCGCTCGAGGAAACGACTTCCGGACTCGCCGGTTTCGCCATCGATCCCACGCGCGGCCAGCTGCTCGCTCTGCTCGTGCAGTCGCCGAGCCTGACAGAACGCATCGCGCAGGGTAAAGAAGTCGGTTACGTGATCATCGTCCTCGGTGTGATCGCCATCCTGATCGCTCTCTGGCGTCTGCTTGCGCTGTCGGCTACGAGCGCCACGGTCAACCGCCAGGCCAAGAACCTCGAGAATCCGGGCAACAACCCGCTGGGCCGCGTGCTGAAGATCGCGCACGACAACCCGGATTCGGACATCGAGTCGCTGGAACTGAAGCTGGGCGAGCAGATCCTGAAGGAAACACCGAAGTTCAACACGGCGCTGCCGTTCCTGAAAATCATTTCCGTCGTCGCCCCGCTGCTGGGTCTGCTGGGTACGGTGACCGGTATGATCATCACCTTCCAGGCCATCACGCTGTATGGTGCCGGTGATCCGAAACTGATGGCGGGCGGTATCTCGACCGCGCTGGTCACGACCGTGCTCGGTCTGTGCGTCGCCATCCCGACGGTGTTCCTGCACACGCTCGTGCAGAGCCGCGCCAAGCGACTGACGCAGATTCTCCAGGAAGAGGCAGCAGGCATGCTCTCCGAGCGCGCCGAACGTTTGGGCAGGTAATCCGTCATGGATACGCTCTTTTACTATCTGCCATTTCTGGCGACGATCCGTGACTTCTTCGAGCTCGGAGGGCCGGTCCTGAATGTGATCGCCGTAGTGGTCCTGTTCATGTGGATGCTCATCATCGAGCGCCTCATTTACTTCCGCTCCGGTCACAAAAAGCTGATCCGGCAGGCCCATGTCTACTGGGACGCAAGGACGGAGTTCTCGTCCTGGAACGCCCATCAGATAAGGGACCGCATCATCTCCAAGGTCAGCGCCAATGCCGAAAGGAACATGTCGCTGATCAAGACCTGTGTCGCGCTGTGCCCGCTGCTGGGCCTGCTCGGCACGGTCACGGGGATGATCGAGGTTTTTGAAGTCATGGCCATCTCGGGATCAGGTAACCCCCGGTCGATGGCGTCAGGTGTTTCCAAGGCCACCGTGCCCACGATGGCGGGCATGGTCGCTGCGCTCTCCGGGGTCGCCATGTCGGCGTTCCTCGAGAACAAAGCGCGCCGGGAACGTGATTTCATCGCTGATGAATTGATTATCGAGCACGGCTGAGGGAACTTTTCACTCAGCCTGCTGATCAGGAGTAATACATATGCGGCAACATTTAGCCACGCAATACGAAGAAGAAGAATCGGAGATCAACATCACGCCGATGCTCGACGTGGTGTTCATCATGCTGATCTTCTTCATCGTGACCGCGACCTTCGTGAAGGAAGCCGGTATCGAAGTGAACCGGCCCGACGCGGCGACCGCGGTCAAACAGGA
>JAZBPJ010000200.1:0-3394 GCA_036351575.1 Lysobacterales bacterium
GTTTCCATGACGGCCACGTCGACGGTGGGGTCGCGCAGGACGATCTGGGCGGAGGCCGGGCCGGTCATGTCACCGCGCACCGAGAGCCGGCCGTCGATATACACGCCGTCCGTCGACGTCATGCCCACGGTGTGCCCGGCCGTCTTCAGGATATGTCCGAGCATCCGGGATGTTGTCGTCTTACCGTTGGTGCCGGTGATGCTGGCGACCGGAATGCGATCGGGGGTGCCGGGTGGAAAAAGCATATCCATGACCTTGCCGGACACGTCACGTGGCTTGCCCTCAGACGGAGCCACGTGCATGCGGAAGCCCGGCGCGGCGTTGACCTCGACGATGGCGCCGCCGACATCCTTGTAGGACTGGGTGATGTCGGACGTCAGGAAATCGACACCGCCGACGTCCAGGCCGACCGCCTGCACGGCGCGAACCGCCATTTCCCGGTTGTCCGGATGGACCACGTCGGTCATGTCGATGGCGGTGCCGCCCGTGGAAAGGTTGGCCGTGGAGCGCAGATAGAAGACTTCGCCCTCGGGCAGCACGGTTTTTTCATCCACACCGCCTTTTTTCATGAGCCTCTGCGCCTGGTGGTCCAGTTCCAGCCGCGTGAGCACCTTCTCGTGACCGATGCCGCGCCTCGGGTCCTGGTTGACGATATCAATCAGCTCGGAAATGGTGTGCTTGCCGTCGCCCACAACGTGGCCGGGGACGCGCTTGGCGACGGCGACCAGTTCGTCGTTCACCACCAGCATCCGGTGGTCCATACCCTCGATGAAGCTCTCCACCAACACGCTTCTGCCGCGTGCGTTCTCACGCGCGACGCCGTAGGCTACCTGGACCTGTTCGTCGGACAACAGGTTGATCGATACGCCGCGGCCGTGGTTGGCGTCCAGTGGCTTGACGACCACCGGGAAGCCGATTCGCCGCGCGGCCCGCATGCACTCGCGTTCGGTCGTTACCAGTCGTTGCTGGGGCACCGGCAGGCCGAGATCACGCAGCAGGTTGTGGGTGTCTTCCTTGTCGCAGGAGAGTTCCACCGCGATGTGCGGCGTCTTCGAGGTGATGGTGGCCTGGATGCGTTGCTGGTACCGGCCGTGGCCGAACTGCACCAGCGAATACTTGTTGAGGCGCTGGAAGGGAATCTCGCGTTCCTGCGCCGCCTTGACCAGCGAGGCGGTGCTGGGTCCGAGCTCCTTGCGCTGGGCGAAGCGGATAAAGTCGTCCCGCTCTTCCGCGAAGTCGAAATCTTTCTCGATCTCGTCCGCGAACTGGCTGCGCACCTCGTCGGGCGTCAGGCTGAGCAGCAATTGCATGGCGATTCGCGCCGCCTCCAGCCCCACTTCCCGCTGCTTGTACTCGAACACCATGTTGTAACAGCCTGGCTTGTCCATGCTGCGCGTTTTGCCGAATGACACGTCGGAGCCCGCCATGTTCTGAAGCTCAATGGCGGCGTGCTCCCAGGTGTGCGCCATCCACGTGCCCTCGTCTTCGCGCAGGCGGCGGATGAAGCCGCCTGGCTCGCCGTAGGAACAGCCGTGTTTCTGCAGACCGGGCAGGGCTTGGATCAGGCCGTCGATGAAGTCTTCACCGAGGCGTACCGACGGCCATTCCTCGAGAATGCCGATATCGACCTGGTGGCGGATGACGGGGAAGTGAGCGTAGAGGCTGGGGCCCACGTAAACGTTGGTGGCCAGGATCTTCATAGAACGACCTGCAGGATTCGAAGGTCAGCGAATAGTACCCCGTCCCCGCAGGATCGCCAACGTCTCCAGACT
This sequence comes from Lysobacterales bacterium, assembly GCA_036351575.1. Taxonomy (GTDB): domain Bacteria; phylum Pseudomonadota; class Gammaproteobacteria; order Xanthomonadales; family SZUA-36; genus JABDPF01. The sequence goes on from JAZBPJ010000200.1 coordinate 1,773, forward strand.
GAAAATGGGCGCGAAACCGCTATTTAAGCGCCGCCTCGCGGGTCTCCAGGTTGAAGCGCGCGCCCTCGGCCAGGACGTGTAGCTTGAGGCCGATCAGCGTGACCGCCTCCGCGCGACGGACGTAGCTCATCGACGAGTGCCGCAGATCGGCGGGGTCGACGACGGTGACCGTGCCCCTGCCCACGACTTCCATCCAGCCGTCCGGCCCGATGAAACCGGCCGTGTTCTCGTCGATGCCGAGCCCGCAGGCGAAGGGGTTGAACGAGAGCGCGGCCAGCAGCCGACCCATCCGCTGGCGCTGGTTGAAATGCTGGTCGACGATCACCCGGTTGGTCAGCCCCAGGCCCGGCGCCAGTTCCACGCCGCTCTCGCGCGGTGACGGACCGCTGCGCCCGCCGGTAATCATGTGTTCGGATACGATGGCCGCACCGGCGGACGTGCCGCCGATGTGAACGCCCGCGGCATTCATCGAACGGATGCGCCTGGCCACCGGCGTCCCGCCCAGGATCGTCGAGAGCCGAAGCTGGTTGCCGCCGGTGATGAAAACGCCGGTCGCGTTGTCGAGTATCCGCAGAATTTCCTCGTCGAAACAGTCGTCGCGCTGCTCGACGGGAACCGACATGGCGTTCGCGCCCATCTCCTCGAACAGTTCCTTGTACATTGGGCCTGTTTCGTTGAGCAGGGACGCGGTGGGGATAACGAGTATGCGGGCGTCTTCTCCCCCGCAGAGCTCCACGAAGCGCTCGAGGATGACGCCGTCTTTCTTTTTCGATTCGGCGCCGCCGATCGGAACGATGAAGCCGCGCTCTGAGTTGTGATCGGGTGAAGCAGGCATGGGAGCTACCGCAGTGTCACTCAAAGGTGCCCTTAACGACGGGCGTTCCATCTTTAACTATCCAGCGCCCGTTGGCCATGACGTGGCTCACTCCCCCGTTACTGTCGAGAATGCAAAGATCGGCGTCGAGTCCGGCGGAAATTCGGCCCTTGCCCCGCAGCCGCAAGAGGCCGGCGACATTGCTGGTCATGCTTGGAAGGATTTCGGCAAGCGAATAACCGCGGCGCATCAATTCCTGCAACGTGTCGACCAGGCCTTTGGAGGTGGCGAAGCCCATCTTCTTCATCTCTCCCTGCTCATCGAACACCGGAAGGCACCCGCCGCCGTCGGAGCTGATCGTCAGCCGCGACGGGTCGCCGCCCTGTTCGTGGAACCGGCTCCAGGCTTCGGCCGCGGACCAGGCGTCTTCACCTTCTTCGACCGGGAAGGCCGTGACATCGACGGTCACGCCCTGCCGGCTGATCTCGCAGGCTTCTTCGAAAAGGGCTTTGCGCCGATTCACGTGCGTGGGGTGAAACACGCGGGGTGGCAACTCGGTCTCGCGGAGCAGTCGCCGCACCATCTCGAGTCCCCGCTCTCCGTCGCCCAGATGCAAGTGCATCACGCCCGCTTTGCGGGCCAGCAACCCGGCCACGTGGACCTCCGAGGCCAGTCGCGCCAGTTCGTCGAGGGTCGGCTGGCTGGAGCGGTGATCGCTGATGGCGAGTTCGCCCAGCCCGATCACGCAATCGATGTTCACGATGTCGCTTCGCACCGTTCCCGTCAGCGTCGTCGGCGGCACGTGGTA
>JAZBPJ010000201.1:0-7063 GCA_036351575.1 Lysobacterales bacterium
GGCCTTGATTTGCCGCGGGATGAACCTCAAATCTGCAGCAGAATCAGAAACACAGAACCGGCATGGCTAAAGCGGACTACTACGAAACACTGGGCGTATCGAAATCGGCGAACGACGAGGAGCTGAAGAAGGCTTATCGTCGGCTGGCGATGAAATACCATCCGGACCGCAACCCGGATGACGAATCCGCCCAGGAGAAATTCAAGCAGGCCAAGGAAGCCTACGAGGTTTTGAAGAACCCTCAGAAGCGCGCAGCCTACGACCAGTTCGGGCATTCCGGCGTGAACCACAGTCATGGTCCCGGACCGGGCGGGCCGGGCGGTTTTCAAGGGGACGTCGGCGATATCTTTGGCGACATTTTCGGCGACATTTTTGGCGGCGGCCGGCGCAGAACACAGCGCCAGCGGGGTTCCGACCTGCGTTTTTCCATGGAACTCGACCTGGAGGAAGCGGTCAGGGGCGTAAGCCGTGAAATCCGCGTGCCGACGCTGGGCGAGTGCAAGACATGCCATGGCAGCGGTTCCTCGGACGGCAAGAAACAGACCTGCGGCACCTGCGGCGGCGTCGGCCAGGTAAGGATGCAGCAGGGTATTTTCTCGGTCCAGCAGACCTGCCCGGCCTGCAAGGGCAGCGGTCAGCAGATCAGTCAACCCTGTCCCGACTGCAACGGCCAGGGCCGCAAGCAGGAAACGCGCAACCTCTCGGTCAAGGTTCCGGCCGGCGTCGACAACGGCGACCGCATCCGGCTGGCAGGCGAGGGCGAGGCCGGCGCGAACGGGGCGCCTCCCGGCGACCTCTACGTCGAGGTCCGGGTCAGGCCGCACCGGATTTTTGAACGCGACGGGGACGACCTGTACTGCGAAGTCCCGGTGCCGTTCACGCTCGCCGCGCTGGGCGGCGAGCTGGAAATTCCGACGCTCGAGGGCCAGGTCAAGCTGAAAATTCCCGCCGAGACGCAGACCGGCCGCATGTTCCGCCTGCGCGGCAAGGGTGTGAAATCGGTGCGCAGTCATCGCACGGGCGACCTGATGTGCCGCGTGGTCACGGAAACGCCGGTCAAGCTGACACGCGAGCAGAAAGACCTGCTGCGGCAATTCGCCGGCACCTTCGATAAAGGCAATGACTGGCACAATCCGCGCTCACAGTCGTGGCTCGACGGTGTCAAGGAGTTCTTTGACCGCATGACGTCCTGAATAAGGGATTGCCGTGTCCGGAGCGGGCGGTTTTATTGTGTTCCCCGTGCCGCTTCGATAGAATTTGGACGCTTAGAACGAAGCGAAGCGTCATTATTTTTCTAAGCGGGAACAGCCTGGCAAGCGGGCTTTCCCGTTTTTCGTATCCGGAGCAAGGGATTTGACTGATCGAGCAGTGCTGGCTTTGCAGGACGGCAGCGTGTTTCACGGCCTCAGTATCGGGGCGTCGGGTGAAACCAGCGGTGAAGTGGTATTCAACACCGCGATGACCGGTTACCAGGAAATTCTTACCGACCCATCGTACGCCCGCCAGATCGTCACCCTGACCTATCCCCACATCGGCAATACCGGCTGCAACCCGGAAGACGAGGAATCCGGAATGCACGCGGCCGCCGGCCTGGTGGTGCGCGATTGCCCCGACCTGCACAGCAGCTGGCGTGCAACCGAGAGCTTGCCCGATTACCTGGAACGCAACGGCGTGGTCGCTATCTCGGATATCGATACCCGGCGTCTGACCCGGATCCTGCGTGAAAAAGGCGCGCAGAACGGCGCCATCGTGACCGGCGCCGACGCCACGCCGGAACGGGCGCTGGAGCTGGCCGGGGCTTTTCCCGGCATCAAGGGCATGGACCTGGCGCGGGAAGTCACGACGGCCGAGCCCTACGACTGGAACGAGGGCAGCTGGGACCTCGATAAGCGCAGTTTTGCCGCAGACGACCCGATCCGGCACGTCGTGGCTTACGATTTCGGCGTGAAACGCAATATCCTGCGCATGCTGGTTGACCGCGGCTGCAGCGTGACCGTCGTTCCCGCAACGACACCGGCCCGGGAGGCGCTCGACCTGGGTCCGGACGGGATCTTCCTCTCCAACGGCCCCGGTGATCCCGAGCCCTGCGATTACGCGATCGAGGCGATACGAAAGTTCATCGAGCTGAAGGTGCCGCTGTTTGGAATCTGCCTGGGTCACCAACTGCTCGGCCTGGCGGCCGGCGCCCGCACCGTAAAGATGAAGTTCGGTCATCACGGCGCCAACCACCCGGTGCAGGACCTGAAGACCGGCCAGGTAATGATCACCAGCCAGAACCACGGTTTCGCCGTCGACGAGTCGTCGCTTCCGAACAATGTCCGGGTGACGCACAAGTCGCTGTTCGACGACTCGCTGCAGGGTATCGAGCTGACAGACGCGCCGGCCTTCGGCTTCCAGGGTCACCCGGAAGCCAGCCCGGGGCCGCACGATATCGCGCCGGTATTTGACCGTTTCATGGACAGCATCTGCGCATGAACCCCGCGGCGGCAACGAACGGGAATCACTGAATGCCCAAACGTGAAGACATCAAGAGCGTACTGATCATCGGCGCAGGCCCGATCGTCATCGGTCAGGCCTGCGAGTTCGATTACTCCGGCGCCCAGGCCTGCAAGGCGCTGCGCGAAGAAGGCTTCCGGGTCATCCTGGTGAATTCCAACCCGGCCACCATCATGACCGACCCCGAAACGGCGGACGCGATCTACATCGAGCCGATCCACTGGCGTTTTGTCGAGGAGATCATCGCCAAGGAGAAGCCGGACGTGCTGCTGCCCACGATGGGCGGGCAGACCGGCCTGAACTGCGCGCTGGACCTGGCCCGTGAAGGCGTGCTGGAAAAATACGGCGTCGAGATGATCGGGGCCTCGCGCGAAGCCATCGACATGGCGGAAGACCGTGAGAAATTCCGCGACGCAATGATTGAAATCGGTCTCGACACGCCGCGCGCCGACATCGCCCACAGTCTGGAAGAGGCCAAACAGAAACAGGCCGCCATCGGCTACCCGACGATCATTCGCCCGTCCTTCACGATGGGCGGCTCGGGCGGCGGCGTGGCGTACAACCTCGAAGAGTTCGAGGCCATCGTGCGGCGCGGCCTGGAGCTCTCGCCGACCACCGAGGTGCTGCTCGAGGAGTCGGTGCTCGGCTGGAAAGAATTCGAGATGGAGGTCGTGCGCGACTGCAAGGACAACTGCATCATCGTCTGCTCGATCGAAAATTTCGATCCGATGGGCGTGCACACCGGCGACTCGATCACCGTGGCGCCGGCCCAGACCCTGACCGACAAGGAATACCAGCGGCTGCGCGACGCCTCGATCGCCGTGCTGCGCAAGATCGGCGTCGATACCGGCGGGTCGAACGTTCAGTTCGGCGTCAACCCGCAGGACGGCCGCGTGGTCATTATCGAGATGAACCCGCGTGTTTCGCGCTCCTCGGCCCTGGCGTCCAAGGCCACCGGTTTTCCGATCGCCAAGGTCGCCGCCAAGCTGGCCGTGGGCTACACGCTGGACGAACTGCGCAACGAGATCACCGGCGGGGCGACACCGGCCTCGTTTGAGCCGTCGATCGATTACGTCGTCACCAAGATTCCGCGTTTCGCCTTTGAAAAATTCCCGGCCGCCGACCCGGTGCTGACCACGCAGATGAAATCGGTCGGCGAGGCCATGGCGATTGGCCGCACCTTCCAGGAGTCCGTGCAGAAGGCCCTGAGAAGCCTGGAAACCGACCGCGACGGCTTCAATCCGATCCTCGAGGGTGACACCGCCGAGGCGCGGCTGGGCAGCCTGATGCGGGAGCTGCGCGAGGCCGGCGCGGAACGCATCCTCTATGTCGCGGACGCGTTTCGCGAGGGAATGCCTTTTGCCCAGGTGCAGGAGCTGACCGGTATCGATCCCTGGTTCCTCGCGCAGATCGAGCACATCGTCCACACCGAGCGGCAGCTGAGCGAACGGCGGCTTGCCGATATCGACGCCGACACGATGTTCCGTCTGAAACGGCAGGGATTTGCCGATACGCGGCTGGCCGCGCTGCTGGGAGAAACAGAGAGCGCCGTTCGCGCGCATCGGCATGCGCTCGAGGTGCGGCCGGTTTACAAACGCGTGGATACCTGCGCGGCCGAGTTCGCCACCTCCACCGCTTACATGTACTCGACCTACGAGGAAGAGTGCGAATCCGATCCGGGTGACCGCAAAAAGATCATGGTCCTCGGCGGCGGCCCGAACCGGATCGGGCAGGGCATCGAGTTCGATTACTGCTGCGTGCACGCGGCCCTGGCGCTGCGCGACGACGGCTACGAGACCATCATGGTCAACTGCAACCCGGAGACGGTCTCGACCGACTACGACACGTCCGATCGCCTTTATTTCGAGCCCTTGACGCTGGAAGACGTGCTTGAAATCGTGCACAAGGAACAGCCGCACGGCGTGATCGTCCAGTTCGGCGGCCAGACACCGCTGAAGCTGGCGCGCGCGCTTGAGGCAGCGGGCGTGCCAATCATCGGCACCAGCCCGGATTCGATCGACCTTGCCGAGGACCGCGAGCGGTTCCAGAAGATGCTCGACAAGCTCGAACTGCGCCAGCCTCCGAACCGCACCGCGACCAGCGCGGAACAGGCCGTAAAACTGGCCGAGGAGATCGGTTACCCGCTGGTGGTGCGGCCTTCTTACGTGCTTGGCGGGCGCGCGATGGATATCGTTCACAGCGCCGAGGAACTCAGGCGCTACATGCGCGAGGCCGTCCAGGTATCGAACGATTCACCGGTGCTGCTGGATCATTTCCTGGATCATGCCAAGGAAGTGGACGTTGACGCGATCTGCGATGGCGAAGATGTGCTGATCGGCGGCATCATGGAACACATCGAGCAGGCCGGCGTGCATTCGGGTGATTCCGCCTGCTCGCTGCCGCCGTATTCGCTGACGCCCGCGCTGCAGGATGAATTGCGTTCCCAGATGCGCGCCATGGCCAAGGAGCTGGGCGTCATCGGCTTGATGAACGCGCAGTTCGCGATCCGCGATGAAGACATTTTCGTGCTCGAGGTCAACCCGCGCGCTTCGCGCACGGTGCCGTTCGTGTCCAAGGCGAGCAGCCTTCCCCTGGCCGGCATCGCGGCACGGGTTATGGCAGGTAAATCACTTAAAGAACAGAATTATACGAGAGAAATTACACCTAATTTCTTCTCAATCAAGGAAGCCGTTTTTCCGTTTATCAAGTTCCCGGGCGTGGACCCCATCCTCGGCCCGGAAATGCGTTCCACCGGCGAGGTCATGGGCATCGCCTGGAGCTTTGGCGGCTCCCGCGCCAAGACCATGGCGGCGGCCGGTTATCGCCTGCCGAAAATCGGGCGGGCCTTCCTGAGCGTGCGCGACGCCGACAAGCAGGTGCTGCTGCCGGTCGCTCGCGAATTGATCGGGCGCGGTTTCACGCTGGTCGCGACCCACGGGACGGCGAACTACCTGAACGAGCACGGCGTCGAGTGCGAGGGGGTCAACAAGGTCATCGAGGGTCGGCCGCACGTGGTCGACCTGATCAAGAACGACGAGATCAGTTTCATCATCAATACCACCGAGGGCGCGCAGGCCATCGCCGACTCGTTCTCCATCCGGCGCGAGGCCCTGCAGCGAAAAGTCAGCTACAGCACGACCATCGCGGGCGGCCGTGCAACCATGCGCGGCCTGGATCACGAGTACGACTTCAAGGTGCACAGCCTGCAGCAGCTTCATCGCGGGCTGGATACCCGGGACAAGGAACGGCAATGAGCAGACAACCGATGACCAAGAAAGGCGTGGACCGGCTGCGCGAAGAACTGGCGCAGCTGAAAAAGGTCGAGCGCCCGAAGATCATCGCGGCGATCGCCGAGGCCCGCGCGCACGGCGACCTGAAGGAAAATGCCGAGTACCACGCCGCGCGTGAGCAGCAGAGCTTTATCGAGGGGCGCATCCAGCACCTTGAATACAGCATCTCGCATGCGCAGATCATCGATGTCGAGAAACTCAATGCAGGCGACCGCGTCGTTTTCGGCGCCACGGTGACGCTGGCCGACGAAGAAAGCGGCAAGGAGACCGTTTACCAGGTCGTGGGTGACGTGGAAGCCGATATCAAGCACAACCTGATCGCGGTCAGTTCCCCCATGGCGCGCGCCCTGATCGGCCGGGAAGTCGGCGACGTGGTGACCGTGAAGGCGCCGGGCGGTGACCGCGAATACGAAATCGTCGACGTCGAGTACACCTGACCGGAGTGACCTTTTCACGTTTCACGTTACTGGTCGAGGACCTGGAAGCACTCGCCGCGGCATTGCCCGAAACGGTCCGCCTGCCTGCCCTCGAATACGTTCTTGCGCGAGGTAAACGCGCTCGCCAGGCAGCAGCTTCAGCGAATCACCTGCGCTTTCAACTGTTCGCATTGGAACCGGAAGCGTCGCTGCCCGTGGCTGCGCTGACCCGCGTGGCCAGCACGGCAGCGCGGCCGGATGAGCGCTACTGGCTGCGCGCCGACGCGGTCAGCCTGCGCGCCGACATGACCCGCGTGTTCGTCGTCTCCAGCGGTTTTTTGGATTACACGGCCGAGGAACGCTCAGAAATCGACCGCATCGTCCGCGCGGCGCTGGCGGCGGCCGGCTTCGACGTGCCGCATGACGAGACCGGTCCCTGGTGTTTTTCAACATCGCAGCCTCCCGGGTTCGATTTCCGTCCCTTGCACGAGTCCCTCGGCGTGGACATGGCGGAAGTGCTGCCGACCGGCCCCGGATCAGCGGACTGGAAACGGCTGCTGACGGACGTCCAGGTCGAACTGCACCAGAGCGAAGTCAACCGGGCGCGGCGCGAAAGGGGGGCGGCAGAGGTCAACGGCATCTGGTTCTGGGGCGGCGGCCGCGCGCCGCTGTCCGTTCCTCAGCGGTTCGGCGCCGTTGCCGGCGACGACCCCGTGTCCCGCGGCCTGGCGCTTATTGCGGGCAGCCCGGTTTTTGCGCAGGCAGACGACTCAGCGGACGCGGAAAACGTGCTGATCGACTGGGCGATGCTGTCCCGCAATGCCCATGCCGAGGCCGAGGCGCTCGAACGCCGTGTCGACA
>JAZBPJ010000202.1:0-4213 GCA_036351575.1 Lysobacterales bacterium
AAACGCCCCGATCGAAAAGAAGAGGACGCGCAGGCCGTTGCCGTGGAGGCGATCCGCGCCGAGGTTTCTTCACTGAATTTCTCGGTCGTCTCCCAGGGCCCCGTTGCGCCCCGCACGGAGACCACTCTGGTGGCCGAGGTTTCCGGGATCATCGACTCGGTATCCTCGAATTTCGTCTCCGGCGGGTTCTTTCGCAAGGGCGAAATCCTGCTGCAAATCGACCAGAGCGACTACCGAACCGCGCTGCTGAGAGCCCAGGCCACGCTGGCTTCGCGAAAGGCGCAGCTGGCGGACGTCCGCGCCCGCTCCGAGCAGGCCCTCAAGGACTGGCGGAACCTCGGGCGTGAGGGCGAGCCTTCCGACCTGGTGCTGCGCAAGCCGCAACTGGCCGAGGCCGAGGCGGCCGTGCTCGCCGCACAGGCCGAAATGCAGCAGGCCGAGCGCAACCTGGAGCGGACCCGGATCCGGGTTCCGTACGACGGGCTGGTGCGCAGCAAGCTGGTCGACGTGGGCCAGTACGTGGCGCCCGGCACGCCCGTCGGCGTGACCTTCGCGGTCGATCGCGCGGAGATCCGGCTGCCCCTGACCGCGGGCGACCTGCAGTACCTGAACCTGCCGTCCGCCACCCGGCTCGAAGAGTCGCAACGCATCCCGGTTGAACTGAGTTCAAGCGCCGGCGGCGTCACCGGCCGCTGGTCGGGCGAGATCGTTCGCACCGAGGGCGTGGTCGACAGCGCCAGCCGGGTGGTTTACGCCATCGCCGAGGTCACCGATCCCTACGGTTTCCTCGGCCAAAGCGAACAGTCCGAACTGAAGATGGGCACGTTCGTGCGCGCCGACATCCAGGGCCGCCGCGCGGACAGCGTGGTGAAGCTGCCGCGCGCCGTGCTGCAGCCGGATGACACCGTGCTGATTGCCAACGCCGAGCGCAGACTCGAGGTGCGCAAGGTGTCCGTGGCCCGGGCGGAAGCGCGCTACGTCTACATCGACGGCGGCATCGAAGACGGCGAGCTGGTGGTCACGACTTCGCTCGATGCGCCGATACCCGGCACGTTGCTGGCGATCCGCGGCGAAGATGCGACCGCTCCGGCATCGCCCGGCGCAGCGGTCGCGGCGGCTGAGGGAGAAAGCGAAGAATGATCAGGGGTCCCTATGCAGCCACGATCGACTGGTTTGCGCGCAACGCGGTTGCCGCCAACCTTTTGATGGTCATTCTGCTGGCGGGCGGCCTGGCCTCCGTGTTCAGCATCAAGAAAGAAATCCAGCCGCGCATCGAGACCAATTTCATCAGCATCAACGTGCCTTTCCTCGGCGCCACCCCGCTGGACTCCGAGGAAGGCGTGGTGATCAAGATCGAAGAAGCGATCCAGGACATCGAGGGCATCGAGGAAATCATTTCCACGGCCGGCAGGGGTTACGGCAACGTGTCGGTGGAGGTCGACGCCGATTACGAGGTCACCGAGGTCATGGACGAGGTCAAGAACCGCGTCGACTCCATCTCCACCTTCCCGGAAAACACTGAAAAACCGGTCATCTCGCGCACGCAGTTCCAGCAGCAGGTCGTAATGGTGACCGTCTACGGCGACGTCAACGAGCGCACGCTGAAGGAATACGCCAAGCAGGTGCGCAACGAGATCGTCACCCTGCCCGGCGTCACGCGGGCCGAGATACTGGGCGCCCGCCCCTACGAGATCAGCATCGACGTCAGCGAATTCACGCTGCAGGCCTATGACCTGACGCTGGCGGAAGTCGCCCAGGCCATTCGGCAGGGCTCGATCGACCTGTCGGCCGGCGCAATCCGTTCCGACTCGGGCGACATCCTGCTGCGCACCAAGGGCCAGGCCTACGTCGGGCGTGATTTCGAAAACATCGTGGTGCGCACCAACCCCGACGGAACGCGCGTGCTGTTGCAAGAGGTCGCCGAGATCAATGACGGCTTCATCGAGTCCGAGCGCTACGCCGAGTACAACGGCAAGCCGGCGATCACCATCCGCGTGATGTCGGTCGGCGACCAGAGCGAGCTGGAAATCTCGGCCGCGGTCCAGGACTACGTGTCGAAAAAGAAGGCGCAGCTGCCCGCGCACATCAACCTCGACGCCTGGGCGGACGTGTCCTACTACCTGAAAGGGCGCCTCGACATGATGGTCAAGAACCTCGTCCTTGGCGCGATGCTCGTTTTCCTGATCCTGGCCCTGTTCCTGCGCCTCAAGCTGGCGTTCTGGGTGATGGTCGGTTTGCCGATCGCCTTCCTGGGCACCTTTTTCGTGATGCCGACGGTGGACGTGACGGTCAACATGCTCAGCCTGTTCGGCTTCATCCTGGTGCTGGGCATCGTGGTCGACGACGCCATCGTCATCGGCGAGAGCGCGTACACCAACATGCGCGCCAAGGGCCACTCCGTGGACAACATCGTCGAGGGCGTCCTGAAAGTCGCCGTGCCGGCCACGTTCGGCGTGCTGACCACCATCGCCGCTTTCCTGCCGATTCTCCTGGTGACCGGCATCTCGGGCCAGTTCTTCGCCGCCATCGGCTGGGTGGTGATCCTGTGCCTGTGCTTCTCGCTGGTCGAGTCCAAGCTGATCCTGCCGGCCCACCTGGCGCACATGAAGGTGAAGCACTACGAGAAGGACACCCACAACCGCTTCGTCCGCTTCCAGCGCTTCTTCAGCGAAGGCCTGCACCACCTGATCGACGACCACTACGCGCCGTTCCTGAAAAAGGCGCTGGCGCACCGCTACCTGACCCTGTCGGTTTTCGTTTCCATGCTGATCCTGTCCATCGGCCTGCTGGCCGGCGGCATCCTCCGCTTCGTATTTTTCCCGGACATGACGTCGGATTTCCTGCAGGTTGAGCTCGAAATGGTGGAAGGCACCTCCGCCGAGAAAACACACGACGCCCTGCGCCGCGTTCAGCAGGGCCTGTGGGAAGTCGACCGCCAGGTCAGCGAGGAACAGGGCGTGGAATCCGGTTTCGTGGTGCGCAGCGTGATGGCGTTCGCCAACAGCGACACGTCCGGGCAGATCATCACCGAACTGGTCAAGGACATCGAGGACGTGATCGAGGGTCCGGAAGTGCTGCGCCGCTGGCGCGCCGAAATCGGCTCGATTCCGGGCGTGAAGACCCTGGGCTTCGAAGGCGCCCGCGGCCCCGGCGGGGGTCCGTCGGTTTCGCTGCAGCTGATCGGCACCAACATCGAGCAGGTGGGCCGCGCGGCCAACGAACTGGAAGAGCGCATCCGCGGTTACGAGGGCGTCTTTGACGTGCGCAATTCCTACGAGCGCGGAACGCCCGAGATCAAGCTCAACATCAAGCCGGAAGCCGAGTCCCTCGGCGTCACGCTGGCCGGCCTGGCGCGCCAGGTGCGCGCCGGTTTCTACGGCGAGGAAGTGCAGCGCGTGCAGCGCGGCCAGGACGAGGTCAAAGTAATGGTGCGCTTCCCCGAGGACGAACGCGACTCGGTCGGTTACCTGGACAACATGCGCATCAGCACGCCCGGCGGCGGGCGGGTTCCGTTCCACGCGGTGGCCGACGTGGAGCTGTCCGAAAGCCCGACCACGATCCGGCGCTACGACCGCGAACGCGCGGTGCGCATCTCCGCCGAGGTGGACAAGGACAACTACGAGCCCGGAAAAATCACCGACGACATCCTGCAGAAGGAACTGCCCGAGGTGCTCGCCGCTTACCCGGGCGTGCGGCACCGCCTGAGCGGCGCCAGCCAGAGCCAGCAGGAGGTGCAGCGCGACCTCGTCAAGGGCGCCATGTTCGCCCTGTTCCTGATTTACGCGCTGATGGCCATACCGCTGCGTTCCTACACGCAGCCGCTGATCATCATGTCCGTGATCCCCTTCGGCACGATCGGGGCGCTGGTCGGGCACCTGATACTGGATATCCAGGTCAGCATGCTGAGTTTCTTCGGCATCATCGCGCTGGCCGGCGTGGTGGTAAACGACTCGCTGATCCTGGTCGATTTCGTGAACCGGGAGCGGCGCGAAGGCGTGCCGCTGGCGCAGGCCGTGACCGATGCCGCGAGCAAGCGTTTCCGGCCGATCCTGCTGACCTCGCTGACCACCTTCTTCGGCCTGATCCCGATCGTCCTGGAAACCAGCCTGCAGGCGCGCATCGTCATCCCGATGGCGGCGTCCCTGGCCTTCGGCATCCTGTTCGCCACCGTGATCACGCTGTTCCTGATCCCGTCGCTGTACATCATTCTCGA
>JAZBPJ010000203.1:0-12037 GCA_036351575.1 Lysobacterales bacterium
CCCCCCGTGCTCCAGCGGCCGTTCACGGTGCATCAGCAGCCACTCGGCGCCTTCGTCCAGGGCGGCCTGACCCAGGGCCCGCAGCACCCGCCGCCGGAAATCCGTATCTTCGGTTTCAACTGCAAGTGATCGCGCACGCGTGAACACGCGCCGCATGAAACCGTATTGCTTGATCAGTTCTTTTTCGGCCACCTTGTGGGCGTATGCATCCCAGACACCGGCGATGAGAGGCAGCAGGCCCATGAGCACCAGCAGCATGTTTTTTATCTGATCGCTGGCCCGGGAATCGAGCAGGAACAGGAGAAAAGCCGTAGCGATGCCCGTCCACAGGCACAGGGTGCCTAGCCGCTGGGTGCGTGCGAAACGCCGGGTATTGTGAAGTGCCTTGCGCGTGTAGTAGTGCAGTTGGCCGCGGCCGCGGTCCGGTTCGCCGATCCACTCGGATATGACCCACGGCAGCCAGCGCCCGTCGGCGGAGACGCCGCGCTCCCGCCGCATGCTGGCCTGGCGCATGACGTGGCGGACCCAGCCCAGGTCGGGATCCTGCTTCAACAGGAAGTTGTCGTAGGCGAAACCGGCCCACTCCTTTTCCACCACGCCGGAAAGATTCCAGTAAAGCTGCACCCGGAGCCCCTCGGCCAGCGTCCGGTAATCCAGGTACTTTCGATGCCATTCGTTTTTCATGCCGATCAGGTACAGCAGAACGCCGGCGAAAAACAGCCCGAGAAACGCGGCCACCATGTAATTCGGCCCGTCGAACTCCGAGTATACGAGCAGGATCAGGCCCATGAGGACGGCGAGCATGTGCAAGGTCCTGAGGCTGCCCACGACGCGCGATTGGTAATGAATGGCCAGGCCGTCCGCTGCACGAAAAAGACGGTCGGTCAGCGCAGCGCCATTGGGAAGAGGCAGGTCCGGCGCATTGGTCAGCAGGCTGTTGCTGCGCTGTTCGACTTCGTCTTTCTTGTCGAACCAGTCCTCGGCGAAACGTCGCAGGCGTTCCAGCAGCTCGCGGTACAGCCCGGGCAATTCCGAGGAGCGCTGAATCTCCGGACGGCTGCTGAACCAGAATGCTTCACCCGGCTGAAGGCCGGGCGCGGGTGCGCTGCCGCTCGCTTCACGTGAACAGACCAGGTGGTAAACGAGATCGTTCTCATTGTCGGCCAGCAGCCCCGCCGGCGTGGGATCGCCTTCCAGGCCATCCATGACGCCGGTCAGGTGGTACTTGACGACATGTCCTGTGCCGCCGATGCTTGCGCCGAGTTTTCCATCCCACAGGGCCAGCAAAACGTGGCTGTGGTCCGAGGTGAACACCCCGAGCTGGGCGTACTGCAGGGCGCGCTCGTGCGCTGAGTACGGTGTTTCCAGGTCCCCAGCGACCGGGGGCAGCACGATGAGCTGGCTGGACTCCGCGAGCAGCCGACGGAATGCATCCAGGCTTTCGGTGGAACTGAAGTCACGCTCGTACTCGGTCTGCGCCATGGGCAGGACAACGACGATGGATATCCCCATCGACAGCGCGACCTCGGCTGCGAGCTGATCGCCGCCCTCGGCGAGCGGCGTGATCAGCTGCAGCGGCAGCTCCGGAAAGTCACGCTGCAGCCCGGAGAAAAAATCGCGCAGGCGCGCTTCCAGCGAAGCCATCTCACCCGCCGGCAGGTCGCGGTGCCCGGTGACACCGATGGTCAGGTGGAGGTCAGCCTCCCCGGGTTGCGCAGTACTGGCGTTCAAACGCGGCTTCAGTTACGTCCGCCGTTGCGAATGACCGGATCGGAATCGATCGTCATGTCCATGTCCCGGTGGGTCGCGCTGATCGTGTAGTTCACCTCGTAAGGTTCGGCGCAGTCATTTTCGTCCCGGTTCCTGGCGTCCCGGCCGTTGGGCTGCACCTGGAAATCAAGCGCTTCGCCGGTCCGCGGATCGACGTTGAAATCCGCGACCACGCAGTCGACCGGCACATCGTCAGCCCAGGACAGGCGCAGGCCGCTCAGGTCCCAGCCTTCGTCGTTGCTGTCCTTGTCCAGCTCCCACATGATGAATACCTTGCTGCCCTTGGCCACGCAGATCTCTCCCACCTTGCCGGACGGACAGGCGGAACTGGTGAACAGCAGCTTCGGCTGGCCGTCGACTTCACCGACCGTGAGATCGATCTTGGGATTGGCCGCAAGCAGCGGCGACGAGATGAACAACGCAGCCAGGAATACGACGGCTCGCGCGACGAAAACACCCGGACTTACCTTGCGATGGATCATGTGAATTCTCCTGTTGTTTCAGGTTTATCTTGCCAGCACCCGTCCTGCGGGATTCACGCTGAGTATAGCGGTTTTCCCGTGAAGAGTAGGCACAGCGCCATTCCGGGAGGCTATACTGCGCGCAGACACGAACGGATGGATTTACCATGCCTGCCTGCTCGATCTACCGGTCCGAAAAAAAAGATTCGACCTATCTCTACCTCGCCGAGGGCGTTTCATTCGAAGACCTGCCCGCTGAACTGCGCGCGAGATTCGGTGCAGCGACCGAGGTAATGCAGCTGGACCTGGAGGCGAATACCCGCCTGGCGCAGGCCGACGCCAAAAACGTGCTGCGGGCCCTGGAGGATCCGGGCTACTACCTGCAGCTACCGCCGGAAGTCAGCGTGGAAGAACTCCTCAACCGCTCCTTCAGCTGACGCCCCCTGACCCGATACCGATATCGGCCCATGAACACGGCAGAATGCCTGAGCGCAGCCTTTGCATTGCCCCCGTGCCCGCGAAATCCTATTCGACAGTCACCGATTTCGCCAGGTTGCGCGGCTGATCGACGTCCGTGCCGCGCAGCACGGCCACGTGGTAGGCCAGCAACTGCAGCGGGACGGTCAGGACCACCGGGGCGATCAGCGCTCCGCCGGTCTCCACCTCGACCACTTCGCCGTGCCGTTCGCGGAAGCTCGAGGTCACTTCGCGGTCGGCGATCACGTACATTTCACCGCCACGGGCACGCACTTCCTCGATATTGCTGATCAGTTTCTCCAGCAGGGCGTTGTTCGGAGCGACCGCCACGACCGGCGTGTCGCTGTCCACGAGGGCCAGCGGGCCGTGTTTCAGTTCACCGGCCGGGTAGGCTTCGGCGTGAATGTAGGAAATCTCCTTGAGTTTCAGCGCCCCCTCCATCGCGATCGGGTAATGGCTGCCGCGACCCAGGAACAGGGCATTGTGTTTGTCCACGAAGCGCTGCGCCAGCGATTCGATGCGCGCGTCGAGTTCCAGGGCGCGGTTGATTTTCTCGGGGACGGCGGCAAGTTCCTTTACCCACTGCTGCAGTTGGCCGCTGCCAACGCGGTCGGAAAGTTCCACCAGCTTGAGCACCAGCAGCTGCAGCGCGACCAGCTGGGTGGTAAACGCCTTGGTCGAGGCGACGCCGATTTCCAGCCCGGCGCGGGTCATCAGGGAAAAATTCGACTCCCGCACGATCGAGCTCTCCGGCACGTTGCAGATCACCATGGTCGACAGGTACCCGGCCTCTTTTGCATGCCGCAATGCAGCGAGCGTGTCCGCGGTCTCTCCTGACTGGGAAATCGCCACGAAAAGCGTATTCGGCTGCACCACCGGGTGCCGGTAACGGTATTCGCTGGCCACTTCGACCGTGCAGGGGATGCCCGCCAGTTCCTCGAGCTGGTAGCGGGCCACGAGGCCGGCGTGGTAGCTGGTTCCGCAGGCCACGATATGCACCTGTTCCACCTGTTTCAGCAGTTCATCCGCACCCACGCCAAAAACATTGGGCAGCACGTGTTCCCCGTCGATGCGCCCTTCAAGCGTTTCCGCCACGGCGCCGGACTGCTCGAAAATTTCTTTCAGCATGTAATGCCGGTAACGGCCGCGCTGCGCCGCGTCGGCCGCCAGGTCGGCTTCCGTGACCGCCCGTTCGGCGGCGGCGCCATCACGATCCCGGATTTCGTATCCGGATGTATCCATGCGAATGACGTCACCCTCATCCAGGTAGACGAAGCGGTTGGTGACGGACAGCAACGGGTGTATGTCCGAAGCCAGGAAATGCTCATGGAAACCGATGCCCAGCACCAGGGGGCTGCCCTGGCGAGCACCGACGACAACGCCCGGCTCCCGCGCGCTGATCACGGCGATGGCATAGGCGCCCCGCAGCCGCCTGACCGCCGCGCGAACCGCGTCGAACAGGTCGAGACCGCCGTCCATCAGGCGGTGAACGAGGTGCGCCACGACCTCGGAGTCGGTTTCCGAGCCAAAGGTATAGCCCGCCTCGGACAGCTCCGCCCTGAGCGCCTCGTGGTTCTCGATAATGCCGTTGTGCACCAGCGCCAGCGTGTCGCCGGACAGGTGTGGATGCGCGTTTTCAGTACTGGGCACGCCGTGCGTGGCCCAGCGTGTGTGCGCGATGCCGCAGTTGCCCTCCAGCGGCTGTTCTTCAAGCAGCGCCGCGAGATCGGAAACCTTGCCCTTGGCGCGCTGGCGCTGCAGGCCCGCGTCCGTCAACAGGGCGAGCCCGGCCGAGTCGTAGCCCCGGTACTCCAGTGTTTTCAACCCCGAAACCAGGATCTCATTCACGCCCCGCAGAGCGGTGGCCGCAACGATACCGCACATGTGCTTTCCTCCCGGCCGCCTATTTTTTGACGGGCCGTTTCCACCCCTTAAGGGTTGTCTGTTTTGCCCGGCTCACGGTCAGGGCATCGGGCGGCGCGTCCCGGGTCAGCGTCGTTCCGGCGCCGATGGTGGCGCCGCGACCGACCGTGACCGGGGCCACCAGCTGCGTATCCGAACCGATGAAGGCGCCGTCTTCGATGACGGTGCGGTGTTTGTTCGCGCCGTCGTAATTACAGGTGATGGTGCCGGCCCCGATGTTGACGCCGCTGCCGACCTCCGAATCACCGACGTAGCTGAGGTGGTTGGCCTTGCTGCCTTCGCCCAGCCTGGCGTTCTTGGTCTCGACGAAGTTGCCGATGCGGCAGCCGGACGACAGCACCGTCCCCGGCCGCAGGCGGGCGAACGGCCCGATCTCGCAGGGGCCGGTGGTCTCGATTTCTTCCAGCACGCAGTGGGCCTTGACCGTCGTGCCCGCGGCCAGTGAACAGTCTTTCAGAACAGAGCCCGGGCCGACACGCACACCATCGCCCAGCGTCACGCGGCCTTCGAGCACCACGTTGATGTCGATCAGAACGTCGCACCCGGCCTCGACGGTGCCGCGCACGTCCACGCGATCGGGGTCCATCAGCTGCACGCCCGCGTCCATCAGCGCGGCGCGCATTCGACCCTGGTAACGCCGCTCCAGCGAAGCCAGCTGCCGCCGGTCGTTGGCGCCTTCCAGGTCGCGGGCATCCGGCGCGATCACGCCCTGGATATCGTCGCCTTCGTCCCTGGCGTGGCCGAGAATGTCGGGAAGGTAGTATTCCTGCTTGGCGTTGTCGCAGCCGATCTTGCCAAGCCAGGCGCGCAGCCTTTCGGAATCGGCCATGAAGATGCCGGTGTTGACCTCGCGGATTTCCAGTTGCTCAGCCTCGGCATCCCGGTGTTCGATGACGCCGATGATATTTCCGCCGGGACCGCGAATTACGCGTCCGTAACCGTGCGGGTCCGCGGGCTGCATGGTCAGCATCGCCAGCGGACCTTCGTAGGCATCCATCATGCCGTGCAGCAGGGACGCGGGTATCAGGGGCGTGTCGCCCAGCAGCACCAGCACGCGGGCGCCGTCCGGTATGCCGGGCATGGCCTGCATCACCGCGTGCCCGGTCCCGCGGCGCTCGGACTGGAGCACCCAGTTGACCTCGTAAGCACCGCAGGCTTCGCGCACCGAATCGGCGCCGGCGCCGATGACGACATGGGTGCTCGCGGGCGCCAGCGAACCGATCGTGTCCAGCAGGTGCAGGAGCATGGGGCGCCCCCCCAGGGTCTGGAGCATTTTCGGACGGCTGGATTTCATGCGGGTGCCCTCACCGGCGGCGAGAACGACGATATGCAGGGGCTTACTCATCGGGCCGGGCCTTCTTTCGATGCGTTGAGAACGAAGTATAGTCGCATCGTTAGCAATGCTCTATTTCAGAAGCCCGCCCCGATGGGCTATAGTCGCGGAACGAAAACTGGCCCGGGCTGGGCAAGACCGGAGCAAAACAAGAACCCGCAGCGCCATCGATGAAATTCCTCCTGAAGATCCTGATCCTGTGCCTGTCGCTGTCTGCGGCCCGGGCTGACGAGCCGGTGCAATGGACCGCGAACGGCGGTCAGCTGATTCTGCAGGACGTTCCGAGGATTCCGCCTGAACTGGTCAGGCGCCTGAACCGCTACCAGAACGTGCGCTCGGCGGTTTTCCTCGACTGGGCAAAAGACGGCGAAGGCATTTACATTCGCACGCGCTTTGGCGAAATCAGCCAGCTGCACCGCGTCAGGCAGCCGGGCGGTTACCGCCAGCAGCTGACCTGGTACCGGGAACCCGTCGGGCAGGTCATGCGCCGCGCGGGCGCACGCACGCTCTCCATCACGATGGACGAGGGCGGGCGCGAGCAGGACCAGGTTTTCCTGTTCGACCCCGGAACGGGCGAGACGCAACGCCTGACCGATGGCATTTCACGTAACCGGCTCGCGCTGTGGAGCCGTGACGGGAAAAAACTGGCATTCCAGTCAACGCGGCGCAACGGCCGCAGCAACGACCTGTGGATCATGCGGCCGGACAAACCGGGCAGCGAAGAGCTTTTGCTGGAGGCCCCGGACGGTTCCTGGTTCGGGCCGGCCGACTTCAGCCCCAATGGCCGCTACCTGCTCGTGCAGCGCTTTATCAGCGTCGACGATTCACGCATTTACGTCCTCGACCTCGAGGAACGCCGCCTGTACGGCGGCGCCGGCGGCGGCGAACGGCTCTCGGCCAACAAAGCGCTTTCTTTCGACCGCCAGGGCAATGGCTTTTATTTCATCACCAACCAGAGGAACCGCGCCGCGGAGCTGGCCTGGATGCCGCTGGACGGTTCGGGGGAGACCGTCTACATCACGGCCGAGAGCAGCTGGGACGTATCGGATTTCGCCCTGAGCGCAAACGGCAAGCGGGGCGCTTTCGTCACCAACGAGGACGGCATCAGCCGGCTTTACCTGCTCGACACCCGCAGCATGCGTTACCGCCAGGCGAAACAGATCCCGGTGGGCGTCATTTCCGGGTTGAAATTCAGCCCGGACAGCCGCCAACTGGCCCTCAACCTGAGCACGGCTCAGACCCCGAACGACGTGTACGTGCTGGAGCTGGGCAGGCGGGCGCAATCGGCCGGAGAACTGCGGCGCTGGACGTACAGCGAGGTCGGCGGGCTGGATACCGATGCTTTCGTGGAACCGGAGCTGATCCGCTATCCGACCTTCGACTTCGTTGGAGAACGGCGCCGGACCGTGCCCGCCTTCGTCTATTCTCCGCCCGGCAAGGGCCCCCACCCGGTGGTCATCTTCGTGCACGGCGGACCGGAAGCACAGTACCGGCCTTCCTTCAGCAAGAAGGTCCAGATGTGGCTCACCGAACTGGGCGTGGCCGTGATCGCACCGAACATCCGCGGTTCCAGCGGCTACGACAGCCCGTACCTGGCGGCCGACAACGGGCTGAAGCGCGAGGATGCGATCCGCGACATCGGCGCACTGCTCGACTGGATCGCCACGCAGGATGAGCTGGACGAGGATCGCGTGGCAATTTACGGCAGCAGCTACGGCGGCTACGTGGTGCTGGCCTCGGCCGTGCATTACAGCGACCGTCTGAAGGCCGGGGTCGACGTCGTCGGCATCAGCAACTTCGTGACCTTTCTCGAAAACACCGAGGACTACCGGCGTGACTTCCGGCGGCTCGAGTACGGTGACGAGCGCGACCCGGAAATGCGCGCTTTCCTGGAACGCATCAGCCCCCTGAACAACGTCGACCGCATCAACATTCCTCTGCTGGTCGTGCAGGGCCGGAACGATCCCCGTGTACCGGCGGCCCAGTCGCGCCGCATCGTTGATGCCTTGCGGGAACACGGGCAGCCGGTCTGGTATATCGACGCGCTGAACGAGGGGCACGGCTACGACCGCAAGGAAAACCGGGATATTTACGAACAGGCCACCATCCTGTTCCTGCAGCAGCACCTGGCCGACTGAGCATGGCGGGCCCGGGTTTCTGCCCCGGTTCAGCCCGGCATTGAAGCGGTTCTTCCCCGCTTCTTAACGCGCCGGGCGAAATACGCCGGTATCGGCATAGAACGCCGCGTCCTGCGGCTCGCCGGGCCACCATCCGGGAATTCCCGCCAGCGGCAGGGGTGACAGGTCCTTCGTCGAGGCAAGCAGTTCTTCACCCAGCAATCGATCCGCGAGCAGCCCGTCCACGGCTTCCACGGGCGTTGCGGCCGGCAAATCCAGGATCAGCGCCTGCGCGGTCATGGCCTTGTAGGGTGCAAGGAACTTCTCCAGCATCGCGTGGCCCGGTATCAGCACGGCAGTTGAAGACCAGGCATCGCGCCGTTCCACGAAGGCCCGGTACCAGTCTTTCTTGCGCAAGGCATCGCGAAGAGACGCGTCGCTGGTCAGCACCAGCGCCCCGCTTTCGTCCAGCAGCGTCAGCGCATCGCGCTGGCGGCCCCGCCGGCCGTCGTGCGCCTCGCCCAGGTGCCGGTGGTGCAGCGCGTTCATCGCGGATTTCAGGGCCGGAAAGCGCGCCCAGGCCAGCGCGTTGAACAGATCGTGCCAGTTTTCAGCGCGCGTGCTGACTTCCCCGGTCTCGAAAACATGCTGCTCGTAGGCCACGCCGGGCAGATCGGCTGCCGGCCTGAAGCGCACGGGCTTTCCACCGGCGCTTTGCAGCCCGGCCGGCAGCAATGCGTTGAGCGATGCGGGATTCGGAAATTCTCCACCCGGCAGCCGGGCGAGCAGCTCGCGGTAAGCCGCCCAGCAGGGGTGAATGAGGTCAATGTGTGCTTTCCAGTCCGGCATGATTTACGATTCGCTGAGGGGCGCCGGCCCCGCGCGGATACCAGTAAACCACACAGGACACGCCAGGCCCATGAAAAAACTGTTCGCCATCCTATTCATCGCCATTTTCAGCATCCCGGCACAGGCCGGGAAAGAACTCGCGAACGAACTGGCGCTTACCGAGAGTTGGCTCGCGGCGCAGCGGGCCTACGACAACGTGCCCGGCCTGTCGGCGGCGGTGGTATCGGGAGGCGAGATCGCCTGGAGCGCGGGCTTCGGCCACGCCGATATCGAAACGGAACAGCCGGCCAGGGCGGACACGATCTACGGCATCTGCTCGATTTCAAAAGTCTTCACCGGAATCGCGGTCATGCAGCTGCGCGATGCCGGAAAATTCAGCCTGGACGACCCGTTGCCGCAACTTCTTTCCTGGTTCGACCTCGAACAATCTTTCGAGAACAGTCCCGAGATTACCCTGCGCGCCGTCCTGACCCATTCCGCCGGCCTGCCGCGCGAGTCGGACTATCCCTACTGGATGCCGCCCGATTTCCCGTTCCCGACGCGTGAAGCGATTCGTAAGCGCCTTGCGGACCAGTCCACCATCTACCCGGCGGACCGCTACTACCAGTACTCCAACCTCGGCCTGGCGCTGGCCGGCGAGGTCGTCACCGAGCATTCGGGCATGGGTTTCGAGGATTACGTGCGCAGCAACATCCTGCAGCCCATCGGGCTTGCCGACACGGACACCGGTTTTCCCACCGATGCGCGTGAGAAACGCGTCGCCACGGGTTACGGTTACCCGGGCCGCGACCAGCAACTGAAAGCGATGCCGCGGTATGACACGCGCGGCATCACGCCTGCAGCCGGGTTTGCTTCCACCGCGCTTGACCTGGCCCGTTTCGCGGCCTGGCAGTTCAAAGCACTGGACGGGGACGACAGCGTGCTGGCCGGCAACACGCTGCGCGAAATGCAGCGCGCCCAGTGGCTGGACTGGGACTGGAGCGTTGCGCGCGGACTCGCCTTCGGCGTTTACCGGGTCGGGAACCGCACCCTCAGCGGGCACGCCGGCGACTGTCCCGGTTTCAACACGCGGCTTTACACCGACCCGGTCGGCCGGGTCGCCGTCAGCATGATGGCCAACCGCAACCGCGTGGACGTGGACGGTTACGCGGCGGCCGTGTTCGATATCCTCGACGGCGGCGGCACCACGGATGACGAGCCGCAGACCGGCAACCTCGCTGAGTACGTCGGCAGCTACGACCTCAGCCCCTGGGACGGCGAGATCATGGTCTTTCGCTGGAAGGACGGCCTGGCCATGATCAGCGTACCCACGATGGACCCCGCCGGCTCCATGACCCTGCTGGATCACTTCGAGGGCGACCGTTTTCGCACGGTGCGCAGCGATGGCGAGCCCGGCCACGAGGTGCGCTTCCTGCGCGGCGACGAGGGCGCGGTCAGCCACGTGCGCATGCACAGCATGGAACTGCCGCGGCTGTAGAAAAGGCCAAGACTCATGAAACGCAAAGAGTATTACCGCTGGTCCGAGCGCGCCGCGCGCTGGGGCGCCGACTACCTGGAAACCCTGCGGGACCGGCCGGTGCGCTCCTCCGCCCGGCCGGGCGAGATCGCCGCGCAGCTTCCTGAAGCGCCGCCCGAGGAACCGGCGGACATGGACACCATCTTCGCGGACTTCGAGCGCATCGTGCCGGGCGGCATGACCCACTGGCAGCACCCGCGGTTTTTCGCCTATTTTCCGGCCAACGCCGCGCCGGTTTCGATGGTCGCCGAGCAGTTGGCCACCGTGATGGCCGCGCAGTGCATGCTGTGGCAGACCTCGCCCGCGGCCACCGAAATCGAGACCCGCATGGTGGACTGGATGCGCCAGGCGGTTGGCCTGCCCGAAGGTTTCCACGGCACGATCCAGGACACCGCCACCACCGCCACGCTGTGCGCGCTGCTGACCATGCGCGAGCGCGCGCTGGACTGGCGCGGCAACGACAGCGGCCTGGCGGGCGAGAAGACGCTGCGCGTCTATGCCTCTCCCGAAGCGCATTCATCCATCGACAAGTCGGCGCGGCTGTCCGGTATCGGCCAGCGCAACCTCGTCAAGGTGGCCACGGACGAAGACGCCGCGGTGGACCCCGAGGCGCTGCGCCGGGCGATCGAGGCAGACCTCGAGAGCGGCATGCTGCCCGCGGGCGTCGTGCTGTGCATCGGCGGCACGTCCACCGGCGCCAGCGACCGGCTGGCACCGGCCATCGCCGTGGCGCGCGAGTTCGGGCTGTACGTTCACATCGACGCCGCCTGGGCCGGCTCGGCGATGATCTGCCCGGAACTGCGGACGCTCTGGGATGGCGTCGAGCAGGCCGACAGCATCGTGTTCAACCCGCACAAGTGGCTGGGCGCCCAGTTCGATTGCTCGATCCAGTTCCTGGCCGACCCCGCACCGCAGGTCCGCACGCTGGGCATCCAGCCCGACTACCTGAAAACCCTGGGCCAGGGCGACGTCATCGACTACAACGAGTGGACGATCCCGCTGGGCCGCCGCTTCCGGGCGCTGAAGCTGTGGTTCCTGCTGCGCGCGCATGGCCTGGAAGACCTGCGCCAACGAGTGCGCAACCACATCGCCTGGGCGGCCGAGGCCGAGCAAGCCATCGCTTCGCTTGACGGTTTCGAGATCGTCACGCAGCGGAGGCTGTCCCTGTTCACCTTCCGCTACGCACCCGACGGTGAGGACGCGGACCGCGCCACCGAGCGCCTGCTGCGCGCCGTCAACGACGACGGACGCACCTACCTGACCCAGACCACGCACCGGGGGCATTTCGTGATCCGTTTCCAGGTCGGGCAGTTCGACTGCACGCGCGAGGACGTGATGACGGCGGTGGAGGTGCTCAGGGAACTGGCGTAGGAACCGGGTTCCGCTTTCCGGCGGACAGCGGAACAACTGACTGTCGCGCCGCGTTACGTTGGTTTATCTGCACTCGGCCAATTTCGGAATTCGCGAATAGTAAGAATCCGCCACGATTACCTTGTTTCGTCAATTTTTTTGTTCAACGACGGCAGAGAGATTCAAGCGCTGAACTGGTGAATTGGAGCCTGAAAACGAACCTAGAAGTCGAAGGCAGATA
>JAZBPJ010000204.1:0-9978 GCA_036351575.1 Lysobacterales bacterium
CATCGACCCCGAAACGATACCGGTCTCGATCCTGTCCAACCCGACCACGATGGGCCGGGAAGACGTCAAGCGCCTGAAAGATCTCGGCGCCGATATTTTCACCGTCGCACTCGATGCCGCAACCCCCGAACTGTTTGAGCGCACGCGCGGCAAGGGCGCGCAGTCGCCGCACAAGTGGTCGAAATACTGGGAGGTGCTGGAAGACGCGCGCGACATTTTCGGCTCGGAAAAATTCGGCGTACACCTGATTGCCGGCATGGGTGAGACCGAGTATGAAATGCTCAGCGTGGTGCAGCGCGTGGTCGACATGGGCGGCCACAACCACATGTTCAGCTTCTTTCCCGAAGAAGGCTCGCTGATGGACCACCTGCCGGCAACGCCGAGAGACCAGTGGCGGCGTGTCCAGCTTGGGCGTTACCTGATCGACTACCGCGGCGCCAACGTCTCACAGATGACTTTCGACGACAAAGGGCGGGTGACGCACTTCGGTATGCCGGCGGCGGAACTCGAGGACATCATTCAGGCCGGTGTCGCTTTTAGAACCTCGGGCTGCCCCGGAAAAGAAGCCGACGATGTTTCTGCCTGCGACCGCCCCTATGGAGACTCACCGCCGAGCGACATCGCCAGTTACCCGTTCCATCCGGACAAGAAGGACATCAAAAAAATTCGCAAACAACTCGGTATCCCGAACCGGCTGGTTTGACCGTTTATGCAGGCTGTTCTCAGAGTTCTCGATACCGGCGTAATCGAGGGCCGAAAAAACATCGCGATCGGCCAGGCCATCGTCGAAGCACACCGTGAGGGGCGCATACCCGATACGCTCCGGTTTCTGCGTTTTCCGCCCACGGCCCTGGTCGGCCGCCACCAGGCCCTGAGCCAGGAAATCGATCTCGACTACTGCCGCGCCAACGGTATCGGCGTGGCCCGGCGCATCACCGGCGGCGGAGCCATTTACCTGGATCCCGGGCAGCTTGGCTGGGAACTGGCCGTGCACCGCTCGACGCTGGGCGTGTCCAGGCTGGACGAAGTGGCGCAGGCCGTATGCGAGGCAGCGGCCTCCGGCCTGCAGGCCCTGGGCGTGGACGCCCGCTACCGGCCGCGCAACGATATCGAGGTCGATGGCAGAAAGATCAGCGGCACCGGGGGATTTTTTGACGGCGATACGCTGTTCTACCAGGGCACCGTGCTGGTCGACCTGGATCCGGCCACGATGGTCTCGGCGCTGCGTGTTCCGCGGGCCAAGTTGAAAAAACACGAGCTCGACTCGGCGGAGCAGCGAGTCGTTACCCTGAAAGAATTGCTGGGAGACAGGACTCCGGGTCTCGATACGATCCAGGCGGCGCTGTCCGAGGCGCTGTGCGATCGGCTGGGGCTGGAGGCCCGGCCTGGCGAGCTGCGGACCGGGGAGTCGGAAGAAGCCGATTCGTTCTACGAAGAAGAAATAGGCACCGACGATTTCGTATTTGAAATCGAGGAGCCGGCCGCGGCACGGGGCGTGCTGAGCGGCGAGCGCGTATGCCCGGGCGGGACGATCCGCTCCTATCTGCGCCTTGAAGGGCCGGCCCAGAACCGCATCAGGGAAGCACTGCTCACCGGTGATTTCTTCGTGACGCCGCCGCGCGTCATCTACGACCTGGAAGCGCGTTTGAGAGGGGTGCAGCCCGCTGAAATCGCACGGGTCGTGACCGGGTTTTTTGACGATACGGACGTTGACGTATTGTCGGTCGCTCCCGCAGACTTTATTGCCTCGCTTGAAAACGCGCTGGAGCGCACATGAACCTGCTGCATGTCATTCAGCACACGTCTTCGGACTATCTCGGGCTGATGGAAGACCACCTCGAGGGCCGGCGCATACGCTTTCGCTATTTTCGACCCTTCACGGAGCAAGGGACTGTGCCGCAGCCGGGAGAATTGTCCCACGGGCTGGTATTGCTCGGCGGCGGGCCCTGGGGCAGCGCCGGGGTGCGGGACGTACCTTCTCTGGCTGAAGAAATCGAGCTGACCCGGTCGGTCCTCGCCGAGGGAAAACCCGTGCTGGGTATCGGGCTCGGTTCACAGATTCTGGCGCTCGCCGCCGGTGGTGGTTCGGAGCCTGCGAAACTGACTTTTGAGGCCGGTTACGCCGAGCGGATCGTCGCTGACGCGCTGGGCGGTTTCCTGCCCGAACGTTTCCCCAACGTGGTTTACATGCGTGACCGGCCGCTGCTGCCGCCCGGGGCCAGGGTGCTGGCCCGGGACGAATCCGGCCTGCCGGCGGTGTTCGAGGTGGCGCCGAACGCGATCGGTTTTACCGGCCATCCCGGGTTCAAGACCGCGATGGCAGAAGACCTGGTGATGGAATTCGAAGAAGCGCCGGTGGATCCTGCCCTCGAACTGCAGAAACTGCAGATGATGATGCGCGAAATCGAGGACAGCCTGGTGCCGATCATGACCGGCCTGGTCAAGGCGACCGGGTGGATGCAGAAACGGGTGAGAATTGAGCTGGAACTGAAAGCCTGAAGTGATCCAGTACTTCAGATTAAGCTAATTTATTGCATATTGATATTATGTTCACGTAGTATTGTTGACCCACGTCAAGAGGTAATCAAAAGCAAATGGCTGAAAAACTCATTATCGTCATGGCCAATACGGACCCGAAAAACGGCGAGGAACTCGGCGCGCCGATCTTCCAGGCCACCGTCGCAGCCGCCATGGAATACGAAGTCGATGTCATCTGCACGGCAACCGCCGGGCAGCTGATGAAGAAGGGTGTGGCCGAGGGGCTGGTCGTCAAGGAGGGTTCTCCGAAGACGGTTTACGATTTCATCAAGGACGCGCACGAGGCCGGCGCCAAGTTTTACTGCTGTTCACCGAACCTCGACCTGTTTGACATGACCACGGACGACCTGATCCCCGAGTGCGAGGGTGTGGTCGGCGGTGCGCACCTGATCGAGGAAGTAATGGAAGAGGACTGCAAGGTCCTGACCTACTGATTCAACCTGGCAAGGCCTGCTCGCCCGGGGTGATGCCCCGTAAGCGGCGGTGACGGAGCGGAAGTAAAATGGCGCACGTGCAAACGAGCAGAATACAGGAATACATCGGCGACCCGGTATCCGACAGCCCGGCCATCGACCGGGATACGATGGAAGAAATCTTCCAGGATATCCAGAGCGACATCCGGTTCGATCATGAACTGAACGGCTGCCTGAACTGCGGTATCTGTACCGCGACCTGCCCGGCGGCCCACTACTACGACTTCAGCCCGCGCGAAATCGTGCAGTTGCTGTGGACGGAAAACCTGGAAGGCATCTACGACGCGATGCAGGAAAAAATCTGGGCCTGCGCCCAGTGCTACACCTGCGCCGCGCGCTGCCCGTTCAACAACTCACCGGGCGGTCTCGTCATGCTGATGCGCGAGGCCGCGATCAAGCACGGCATGGAGTCGGCCAAGAACGTGCTGCGTCCTTTCAGCCGCGTCATGCTCAAGCTGATCTCAACCGGCAACCAGTTGTCTCCCGACATGATCAACGCCGACGGTTTTCCGGACTGGGGTCCGAATATTTCGAAGGTCAACGCGCCGCTCAAGGTGCTGCGCAAGGCCATCCCGGTGCCGACGCTGAATACGACGGAGACCGCCTGGGAGGTCAACCTGACCACCTCGGTGGAGTTGTACACGATCTGGGAAGAGACCGGTGTACTGGACCAGCTCGAGACCATCGATGAAAACCTGTACGACGTGATTCTCGACATCATGGACGAGAAGCGCGAAGACCTGGAAGACTGGGAAGAAGAGCAGGACGACGATTGATGCCGGACACGCTTCGGGGTGACGTCAACAGCAACGTCATCCCGGAATTCGAGTCAGCGAATGTCCGGGATCTTCGCACGATTATTGGAGAGTTAGATTAATGAACACAGGTAACGGTAACGGCAACAACGGCGAACGCTTCACCGGTCACGGTCCCGAGTGGCGGGACGCGAACCTCAGCCCCGAGGACGCGCATACCGCGACCGCCTGGGTCGAGCAGGTCATCAACAAGCGTTCGATGGAGGTCAACAAGGACCGCGTCGAAGACGTTCGCGACGAGATGTGGCAGCTCGAAAAAGAAGGCGAAATCGTCGTCCACCGCATTTCCGACGAACACGCGCCGCGCATGGCCAAGACCATTTATGGCTGGGACAAGAAGATCCCGACCAACCAGCTCTGGCACCACAAGTCCTGCGGGCAGTGCGGCAACATCCCGGGTTACCCGGCCTCCCTTTTGTGGCTGATGAATGAAATGAATATCAGTTACCTGGACGAGACCGATCAGACCAGTTGTACTGCGTGGAACTATCACGGTTCGGGCATCGGCAACATCGTCAGCCTGGCCGCGGTGTTCCTGCGCAACTTCCACCAGGCCTACATTTCCGCCAAGGCGCAGGGTCTGCCTGCAGGCTACTACTACCCGCTGGTGCATTGCGGCACATCGTTCGGCAACTACAAGGAGGTGCGCGCTTACCTGCTGCATTCCGCCGAGCTGCGTGAACAGGTCAAGAAGATTCTCGGCAAGCTGGGACGCCTGGTCGACGGCAAACTGCTGATCCCGGAAGAAATCGTGCACTATTCCGAGTGGGTGCACATGATGCGCGAGGACATCGCGAATCGCCAGACGATCGATGTCAGCAACATTCGTGCGACGATTCACCCGGCCTGCCACGTTTACAAGATGGTGCCCCAGGACGTGATTTACGACGAAAACGTGCTGGGCGGCAACCGCGTGGCGGTTTCCACGGGCGTCATGGAGTCGCTGGGTGCACAGGTGATCGATTACTCGACCTGGTACGACTGCTGCGGCTTCGGTTTCCGGCACATCATCTCCGAGCGCGAGTTCACCCGGTCTTTCGCCATCGACCGCAAGATCAAGGTCGCCGTTGAAGAAGCGCAGGCCGACGTGATGATCGGCCACGACACCGGCTGCATCACGACGCTGGACAAGAACCAGTGGATCGGAAAAGCAGCGGGCAAGGACTACAGCCTGCCGGTGCTGGCCGACGTGCAGTTCGCGGCGCTGGCCTGCGGCGCGCACCCGTACCGCATCGTGCAGTCGCACTGGCACGCTTCGGCAACCGAGACGCTGATGGAAAAAATGGGCATCGACTGGCAGGCCAAAAAGGCCGAATTCGAGGCCTACCTCAAGCAGGTCGAGGCCGGCGAGTACGACAGCCTCTACGATCCCCGGCTGTCGATCACCTCGGGGCCGGGTTTCGAGAAGACGGCGCAGCTGGAGTACGGCAGCAAGCAGCAGGCGGGCACGGCTGCAAAATGATTTTGAAGTGAGCGGCGTGAAGGCCGGGCCCGGAAGGGCCGGCAGATCTCGCTGGAACGGATCGCCATGAAGCGATCGATGAAGACAACGACACGAGCAAGGCTGAAAAAATGGCAAAACCAATCCTTATTGTAGGCGGGGGCCCGGCCGGACTGGCCGCGGCGCATTCTTTGGCGACTTTTGGCCAGGAGTGCATCCTGGTTGAGAAAGAAGACCGCCTGGGCGGCGCACCGATCCTGGAGGGCTACGCCAAGCTCGTGCCTTCCGGCGAGTGGGCAAAGGACGCCATTGGCGGCATGGTCGAGCGTGTTGAAGGCAACGATCTCGTCGATGTGCGCACGGAGACCACCGTCACCGGGTTCAACGGCGAGGCGGGTGACTTCAGCGTTACGCTGTCCAACGGAGACGAACTGAACGTTGCCTCGGCCATCCTGTGTACCGGCTTTACCCACTTCGACTCGACCAACAAGCCGGAATGGGGTTTCGGCACCTTTCCCGACGTCGTCTCCACCACGCAGGTAGAGCAGATGATCTCCTCGGGCCAGGGTGTGCGCTGTCCGTCCGACGGCCGCAAGCCCAAGCGCGTCGCGATCCTTTTGTGCGTGGGTTCACGCGACCGCCAGATCGGCCGCGAATGGTGTTCCAAGATCTGCTGCACCGTCAGCGCCAACATGGCCATGGAAATCCGCGAGGAACTTCCGGACTGCCACGTTTACATTTACTACATGGACATCCGCACCTTCGGCCTGTACGAAACCAAGTACTACTGGAAGAGCCAGGAAGAGTTCAAGGTCAAGTACATCAAGGCGCGTATCGCCGAAGTCACCTCGGATGGCGAGAAGATAATCGTCAAGGGCGAGGACACGCTGGTCAAGCGCCCCATCACGATTCCCTTTGACATGGTCATCCACGCCATCGGCATGGACCCGAACGTCGAGAACCCGGGCATTTCCGAGACTTTCGGCGTCGACCTCGAAGCTCACGGCTACATCGGCAAGGCGAACAGCTACTCCGCCACCGGCCTGACCAACAAGGCCGGCGTGTTCGTCGCGGGCGCCGCCACCGGCCCTGAAACCATCGACGACTCCATTGCCCAGGGCAAGGCGGCGGCGATGGCGGCACTGGAACAACGGCAGCTTGCAGCGCGGCTCGTCAGCTAAGGCTCACCCAGTGAACGCGACGCAATCCAGCGGTCAGGTACCGGTCCCGATGCAGGGTGACCGGCCGCGCCTGGACCTCAGCGGCCCCATCCTGAAAGGGGCTTTCGAGACCCTGGTGGCGGGTGCTGACCAGCACGGCGGCATCGAGCGCTGGATCGATGCTCTGAAACTGAAAAGCAGCATGATTCAGCAGGCGCTGGGCAAAGGTCACCCGGCGGACATGCCGCTGGAAACCTTCAAGAGCATCTGCGCGTTCATGGCCAGCGTGCGCCGCCGCGTGGCGCCCTACCTGGAGCAGCCGGCCTGGGACGGCATGGTCGCAGCGCTGGCTGAACTGCTGGACCCCGACAACGACGAGCGCAGCGTCGACCAGCGCCTGGCCGATTTCTGCGCGCACTTTCCCCAGGACAAGAAACACCGCTGGGTGCGTGACCTGGCGGCCGAAATCCTGCACGGCCTGGACCCGGAGCGCTATCCGCTGATGTGCCGCTGGGTCTGGGACCGCAAGGCCAACACCGGCGTGATCCGGGAAATCTGGTTCGACGACGAAGTCGACAACATGACGCTGGAGATTCCGGACGGTTACGACACCTACCTGGAACTGAGGCAGGAGCTGAGCCAGTTCCTGTCCACCAACGGCGTATTCCGGGACATGGTCTGGTACGTGGACCTGCTGTGCGCCAAGGTCTACGGCGACTACATCGCAGCGCAGGGCGGTATTTACCTGCGCGCGGATTTTTCGGCCCCGGGCGACCCGCTGGAACACACGCGTCGCCTCCTCGGCCTGGACGGTGTGCGCACCGGATCCGGCCGCACACGGCTCAAGGCCATCAGCGGCGAGGCTTTTGTCATCGAAGACGAAAACCTGCTGGAACAACAGAACTGACAATCGACGGTAACGAAGATGCCCATTCATGAAAAATCACTGATCCGTCCGGAAAACCTGCACGTCCAGGAGCACAAGGAGGTCGACGGCGTCGACGTCTCCGGCCACTGGAGCACGTTTATCGAGACACGCGTGGTCAGCGACTACAACGAGGACCTGCAGGACGAGATCGCGGCGCTTCCCGGCGGTGAACTCATCCACCGCTGCTGGCAATGCGGGTCCTGCACCAACGCCTGCACGGTTCACGCGGTCAACCCGGACTTCAATCCGCGGTACTGGATTTACCTGATCCGCATGGGCATGGAGTCGGAACTGCTGCGCGACAAGGACATCATCTGGCAGTGCGTATCCTGCAACAAGTGCACCTACGCCTGTCCGCGCGACGTGGTCCCCGAGGCGGTGATGAAAGCGACCGCGCACTGGCTGGAACTCAAGGGACACACACCCAAGTCGCACTCGACGATATTCGATGAAGTGTTCAGCGAGCAGGTTTTTGAAACGGGCAAGATCGAAGACGGCCGTGTCATCAAGGGCTACTTCAAGCGCACCGGTCAGAAATTCCCGCCGGGCTGGATGGTGGACATGGTGAGGAGCCTGCTGCGCAACCTGCCGATCGGCCTGTTGACCAGGATGGGCCTGGCGACGCTGGTTGCGCCCAAGACCAGTGACTGGTCGAAGTCACGCGAGGCGATCATGGAATACGTCGAGGAACGGGAAGCGAAAAATCGCAGGGCGCTGAAACTGGACGACCTGGTCAAGGCCGCCGAGAACGAAATCTAGGACAAACTCATGACGGACAAAAAAGCCAAATACCAGGAAGTCGCCTACTACCCCGGCTGTGCGCTGGAGGGTGGCGGACACGCCTACAACCGCTCGACCAAGGCGCTGGGCAAAAAGCTTGGCCTCAAGCTCAAGGAAGTGGACAACTGGAACTGCTGCGGCGCGATGGAGGTCAAGAACATCGACCCCAAGCTGCAGACCTACCTGTCTTCGCGGGTGATGTCGATCGCCGCCAACAAGATGGGCATGGACACCGTGATGGCGCCCTGCAACGGCTGTTACCACAACCTGAAAAAAGCCGAGTACGATCTGGCCAATGACCCCGAGTCGGTGGAAGTGGTCGAAAGACTCTCCAAGAAGTCGGGTCATGAGACCTACGAGGCCGGACAGGTCGAGACCATTCATGCGCTGGACTGGGTCAGGGACACCATCGGCGAAGACGGCCTGAGAGAGCGCGTCAAGAATTCCCTGAAGGGCGTCAAGATCGCCAACTACTACGGCTGCATGTACACGCGGCCGCGCCACATTTTTCCCGAAAAGGACCAGGGGCCGGGCAGCGAGTCGACGTCCAAGCCCCATTTCATGGACGACCTGCTGGCGGCGGCCGGCGCCGAAAACGTGGAGTTTCCGTTGAAAACGGCATGCTGCGGCGGCGCGCACACCCTGTCTGACAGCGATACCTCGACCCGGCTGGTGCTGAACATCATCCAGGCGGCCGAGGCGTCCGGCGCGGAAGTGATCGCCACCGAGTGCCCGACCTGCCACAGCGGCCTGGAAATGCACCAGATCCGCGCGAAAGCGACGCTGGGTATCGAGACCAAGGTGAAGATCATCTACTTCACGCAGCTGCTCGGCATGGCCCTGGGCCTCAAGCCCAAGGAGGTCGGCCTGCACGAAAACGTGTCCGATTCTTTCGATTTCGTAAAGGAAAAAGGCCTGGCCTGAAGCCATGCGCAGCCTCGCCGAAATCGGGCAGCGGCTCGACGCGCTCGCGGCCGCCGAGCCCGCAGCGGAAAACGCGTCCGAGTACCTCGCCCTGGGTGAAGAAATCCTGGAGCACTGGGTCAGCGCAAGGGGCATGGAACCCACGCGCGAAGAGCGCGAAGGTTTTCGCCTGCTGGCCCTGCACCGGCAGGGTGCGGACAAGCTGCCCAGCTTCAATGCCTGCCGGGAGACCTGCCGCGAACTCGCCTACCACTACAACCTGCTCGAGCAGCAGCCGGACCATCCGGACACGGCACAGCGCGCCCGCCTGATGGGATTGGTTGCGAATCACCTGTACTTCTTTGTCAGCGGCAAGATGGAAACCGAGGAACTCGGCGAATTCTGTTGCTCGTCAAGAGGACTGCGCGAAAAAGTTGACGCGGGAGATCAGTCGCAGTAGAACTGGAACGACTCTGTTTTTCCATTCCAACGAGGAGGTCCAAACCATGGCTAATGTTCGCGGGTGTAATCTGCCGGACGATCTGTTGTACGACGTCGAAAACCATACCTGGTTCACCGAGGTCGGTGACGGCACCGTCAAAATAGGCATGACGACCATTGCCACCGCAATGGCAGGCCAATTGGTAGCCTTTACGCCCAAGAAAGTCGGCCGCAAGGTCCGCGCCGGGCGTTCCTGCGCAACGGTCGAGTCCGGCAAGTGGGTCGGCCCCGCGAAGTCTGCGGCCGGCGGTGAAGTCATTGCCGTCAACGACGCCATGCTCTCCAATCCGGCGATGGCCAACGAAGACCCCTACGCGGCCTGGATGGTCCAGCTGCAACCGGACGACTGGGACAGCGTCAAGTCCACCCTGGTGCCGGGCAGCGAGGTTGCCGGCCCCTACGAAGCCAAGATGGATTCCGAAGGCTTCGAAGGCTGCGC
>JAZBPJ010000205.1:0-32060 GCA_036351575.1 Lysobacterales bacterium
CAGCCCGCTGCCCGGTTCCTGTGGAGGCGATGGCCTGCTGGCGTACCAGGCCTCGACGACGTTCCAGGTGTCCGCCAGCGGTTCGTACCTGGTTGTTGATGCGTTCAACGTGAACGGTGTCGACGTTACCGCGCTGATTTACCAGGGCGGTTTCGATCCGGCCAACCCGCAGAACAACCTGGTGACGCTCACCGGTGTCGACGGCTCCGAATTCGTCGATCTGACGGCCGGCGTGCCTTACACGCTGGTTGTCCAGCAGTGGTGCCAGAACTTTGTCGAGGGCGCCTGGTCGGTCACGTTCAGCGGGCCGGGCAGTGTCACGTCGCCCGATACGCGAACGGTGCCGGCTTACACGGAAGGCGTATTCAGCAGCGGCGACCCGGTAGCGGACACCGACTGCACCCTGGCGGGCGTCAGCAGTTACTACCAGGAAGAGGGGCCGGTGCAGGTCAGCACGGCCGGAACTTATTACTACACGGACATCTTCACGATCGACCTCGAAGTGGACATCTGCATGCTGGTGTACAGCGCGCCGTTCGATCCGGCCAACCCGCAAAACAACCTGGTCGGCACGGCCATGGACGACTACGGCAGCGTGGACCTCGCCAGCGGGCAGGACTATTATTTCGTGGTCCAGCCGCTGGGTTCCTCGGCCGACGGGCTGTATTTCTACGTCCTGGCGCCGCCCGCGGATTTCCGCATCAACAAGGCGCTGGCCGGTGGCTGGTTCAACGGCGCAACACCGGGGCAGGGCCTGTTCTTCGATATTTACGACGACCGCAACCAGATGTTCGCCGGCTGGTACACCTTCGATCTCTCGCGCCCGGTTGACGGCACCGCGGAGCTCGGAGAGCCGGGTCACCGCTGGCTGACCGCTTTCGGCACGGTCAACGGGGCGGTGGCCGACCTGGACGTCTACCTGGCTGCAGGCGGTGTGTTCGACGCTTCCGACCCGCCAATTGGTGATCAAACGATTGTCGGGTCGATGACGGTCGAGTTCAGCGACTGCATGGTTGGCTCGGTGGACTACTCGCTGACCGCGCCCGCGGTGTCGGGGCAGTTTGCGCTTGAACCGCTGGCGGATTCCCACGTCGAGCTTTGCGAATTCCTGACCGACGGACCGGGCATGCCCGGGCCGCTGTAAGATTCCACCGCCGGTTCCGGTCTACTGATCGGAACCGGCCTGGAGTCCGCCATGAAGTGTAAAAACCCCATCCGCTCCTGGGAAATCACCAGCGAGAGCAACTACCTGAAGCGTCGCGATTTCATTCGCGGCACGGCCCTCGCCGCGGGGGGCGCCGCGTTGTCGACGGCGCTGCCCGCCGCCGCCTCACCCACTGGTCAAAAGCTCGAAACCGTACCCTGGCCCGGCAGCACAGACGAGAAAATGAACAGCTGGGAGGACGTCACCACTTACAACAACTTCTACGAGTTCGGTACGGCCAAGGAAGATCCGTACCGCAACGCCCAGAACTTCGAACCGCAGCCGTGGACGGTCGAAGTCGGCGGTGAGTGCGGCAAGCCGGGAACCTATGCCTACGAGGATATCGTTGGTCCGCACACGCTTGAAGACCGGGTCTACCGACACCGCTGCGTGGAAGCCTGGTCGATGGTCGTTCCCTGGGTCGGCTTTCCGTTGGGCGACCTGCTGAAACGATTCGAACCGAATTCAAACGCGAAGTACGTCGCGTTTCGCACCCTGCATGATCCCGAGCGCATGCCGGGCCAGCGCCGGCCCGTGCTGCGCTGGCCTTACCGCGAGGGCCTGACCATCGCCGAAGCGATGCACCCGCTGACGCTGATGGTCGTCGGCGTCTACGGCCGCGTTCTGCCGAACCAGAAAGGCGCCCCGATGAGGCTCGTCATTCCCTGGAAGTACGGCTTCAAGGGGATCAAGTCCATCGTGTCGATCGAGTTTACCGAGCGCATGCCGAAAACGTCGTGGAACATGTCCGCACCGCACGAATACGGCTTTTACGCCAACGTGAACCCGGAGGTGGACCACCCGCGCTGGAGCCAGGCGCGTGAACGCCGCATCGGCGCGGGACTGTTCGCCGAAAAGCAGCCCACCCTGATGTTCAACGGCTACGGCGAAGAAGTTGCGCAGCTTTATGCAGGCCTCAACCTGCGCAGATATTTTTAAATGTCCGCGGATTTCGTGCGCTGGCTCAAGCTGCCGGTTTTTTTGCTGTGCCTGCTGCCGGCGGTCAAACTGGTGCTGGAGGCCTTCGGCCTGTGGGGGCTTTCACTCGGCGCCAACCCGGTCGAAGAACTGATTCACCGCCTGGGCTGGTGGGGGCTCGCGTTTTTATTGATCACGCTGGCCGTTACCCCGCTGCGCCGCCTCAGCGGCCGGGCGTGGCTGCTGCGTTTTCGGCGCATGCTGGGCTTGTTCGCCTTTTTCTACGTGACGCTGCACTTCCTCGCCTACGCGGGCATCGACCAGCGATTCGCACTGGGCTACATCGTCGCCGACGTGGTGGAACGGCCGTACATCACCATCGGGTTTCTCGCTTTTGTGCTGCTGATACCGCTGGCGGCGACGTCCACCCGCGGCATGGTGCGCCGTCTCGGGCCGCGCTGGAAAAAACTGCACCGCCTGGTTTACCTGATCGCCGTGCTGGGCGCCTGGCATTTTTACTGGCTGGTCAAGGCGGACCTGCTCGAACCGCTGGTTTTTGCCTCGATCCTGGCCTTGCTGCTGGGCTACCGCCTGGCAGTGCGTTACTTCAGGGC
Organism: Lysobacterales bacterium; assembly: GCA_036351575.1. GTDB lineage: Bacteria > Pseudomonadota > Gammaproteobacteria > Xanthomonadales > SZUA-36 > JABDPF01. The sequence continues at coordinate 2,737 of JAZBPJ010000205.1, forward strand.
AAGCAACAAACCCTGACGTTGGATCGCCCGCATGGCGGGCTCCTACAATACCCAATCGCCCGCATGGCGGGCGAAAAGCACAAGCTCACCCGTAGCGGTGGCAGAATCGCTCTTCGGCGGGGTAGGGAAAGATATCGGCGCTGCGCCCGGAGAGGATGTCTTGCTGGATCTTTTTCCACCAGTCCGCGGTCATCAGTTCGGCGTGATGTTTCTTGAACTCCGCCATGCCCTCCGCGTCGGCGAAGAAAAACGGGCCGAAGGTCTCGGGAAAGACATCGTTTTCCTTCACTGAATACCAGGGCTCGTCCGACATCATGTCCTCGTAATTTCGGGCCGGCGGCACGCGGCGAAAATTGCAGTCGGTGATGTAGCTGATCTCGTCGTAATCGTAGAAGACGACGCGCCGGTGCCGGGTCATGCCGAAATTCTTTTTCAGCATGTCGCCGGGAAAAATATTCGCGCCGGCGAGATCCCGGATCGAATCACCGTAGTCCCTGATGGCCTGTTCGCGCGCTTTTCCTTCAGCCCGCGCCAGGAAATTGTCGAGCGGCTCCATGCGGCGTTCGATATAGCAGTGCCGAATGATCAGGCGGTCCTTGACTTCTTCAATGGAACCCTCGCAACTGGCTTTCAGCTCCGCCATCAGGTCCGGGTCGATCCGCTTGAGCGGAATGGCCACGTTGGAATACTCCAGCGTATCGGCCAGGCGGCCGACGCGGTCGTGGTTCTTGACCAGCGTGTACTTGGCGCGCACCTCTTTCGCCGAGGAGGTCTTGGGCGGGTCGAAGCGGTCCTTGATCATCTTGAAGACGAAGGGAAAGGACGGCAGGCAGAAGACCAGCATGACCATGCCGCGAACGCCGGGTGCGATGACGAAGTTGTCGCGCGAATGCCGCAGATGGTGGTGCAGCACGCGGTAAAAAAGCGTCTTGGCCTGCTTTTGCAGCCCCAGCATCGCGTAGAGGTCCACCGGCGACTTGCGCGGCATGATGGACGTCAGGAAGCGAACATAGGCCGAAGGAACCTCCATGTCCACCAGGAAATAGGCGCGCGAGAAACTGAACAGTACGGCCGCGTCCCCGGGATCGGTCAGCAGGCAGTCCACTGTCATCGTGCCGTCGGCGTTCCTCAGCAAGGGGATGATGAACGGCGTGCGCTTGGTGCCGTTGACCATGCGCCCGACGACGTAGGCCGCCTTGTTTCTGAAAAAAAGGCTATGCAGCACCTGCAGCTGGTAATTGGGTTCTTCTCTCCAGTCCGGATCGCGGTGTTCGAGCACGGCCCGCTCCAGATAGCGCAGGTCGCGCCTGAGGTTTTCGAACGGCACGTCGAGCCTGCAGGCGGACAGGATTTCGAGCAGCGCCCGCCGCAGGCCGTCCTTGCCCGGGTAGTGGCTGTGGTAGGTCGGCTGGCTGGCTTCAAGGTATTCCGTGCTGATGGCCGGCCGCCAGAAAATATACTCGCTGTTGTAATAGTCGCGGTGCAGCACGCGGCAGGCGACCGAGTTGTAGAACGTTTCAGCGCACTCGGCCTGCCAGTGGTTCATCAACTTGCCGATAAAAGCGATCTTGATGCGGGGCCAGGCGTCCGTTTTTACCGCGACATCCGGAAACTGCTGGATGATGGTATCCACTGTCTCGCGCACGCGTTCCTCGTAACCCTGAATGCGTTTCAGGTTGACCTCGGCGGCCTTTTTCCAGTCCGCCCGCTCGAAGCAATCTCTGCCGTCCTGGCTGTGCCGGCGAAACAGTGCGTAGTGACGGTCGAAACCCTCCAGGATGATCTGGGCGATGCCCGCCCAGGCGTCTGAGCTCATGGCGTGATCCACTCTCGAATCGGAATGAACCATAGTATAATCACCGTTCGTCTTTTCAGGAGTCTAAACGTGAAACGAATTCTTACCTTGGTCGCCGCGGTTTCGCTCGCCGGCGCGCTGAACGCCCAGGACGCCGAATCACTGGAGGAGCAGTACGAGGTCGTGCTGCCTGAAGATGCGCAGCAGTGCATACTACCGGCAGCGCCGGACGCCATACCCGAGGGCGCGACGCTCGACCAGCTCAAGGCCGCCAAGGCGGACGTGGCGAAATTCCAGGCTGCCGTGATGACTTTCCGTGATTGCCTCGCCGCCGCCGAGGAAAACCCTGCGAACACCGCCGGCAACAAGCAGGCCATCATCGATTCCTACAACTATTCGGTTGAAATGGAAGAACGCGTGGCCAACCGTTTCAACGAAGCGGTACGCGCGTACAAAGAAGCCAAGGCAGCGGCCGAAGGCTGATCACCGTTCTGAGAAAGCCGGGGCTCACCCCGGCTTTTTTTATGCCGTACCCAGCGGCAAGAAAAAAGGATATGCCATGAAGCGTAAAATCCAGTTGGCGGCACTCAGCGCCGCGCTCACCCTGTTATCCAGCAACGTCCCGGCCGCGGCCGAAGAAGATAAAGGACACCCCCTGGCCGGCATTGCGCTGCGCTCGATCGGCCCGGCGCTGACCACCGGCCGCGTTTCCGACTTCGCATTCACACCGGGCGCCTGGCAGAAGCATTACGTGGCGATGGCCAGCGGCAACCTGTGGAAGACCGAGAACAACGGCATTACCTGGGATGCCGTGTTCGACAACGAGGGTTCCTACGCCATCGGCGTGGTGGAGCTGGACCCGAACAACCCGAATACCGTCTGGGTGGGCACCGGCGAGAACAACAGCCAGCGCAGCGTCGGCTACGGTGATGGCGTCTACAAGTCCGTCGACGGCGGCAAGAGCTGGAAGAACATGGGCCTGAAAAACTCGGGCCATATCTCGATGATCCGCATCCACCCGGAAGACAGCGATACCGTGTGGGTCGCAGCTCAAGGTCCGCTCTGGAACCCCGGGGGTGACCGCGGGCTGTACAAGACGACCGACGGCGGCGCGAATTGGGAGCGCATTCTCAAGATCGACGAGGATACCGGCGTCAACGAGTTCGTGATGGACCCGGCCGATCCGGACGTCATCGTGGCTTCGAGCTACCAGCGCCGGCGCCACGTCTGGACGCTGATCAACGGCGGTCCCGGCGGCGGCATCCACAAGACAACGGACGGCGGCAAGACCTGGCGCAAGCTCGCGGGCGGCCTGCCCGACGGCGACCTGGGCCGCATCGGCCTCGCCATGGCGCCGACGCAGCCCGGCCTGATCTACGCGATCGTCGAGGCCGATGAAAAGGGCAAAGGCGTCTACCGCAGCACGGATTTCGGCGAGAGCTGGGAAAAGCGCTCGGATCATATGACCACCAGCCCGCAGTACTACAACGAGCTTTACGTCGACCCCAACGACGCCGACGTGCTGTATTCCGTCGACACCTTCACGCACCGCTCGCGTGACGGCGGCAAGACCTGGGAACGCCTGTCTCTCAACAGCCGCCACGTCGACGACCACGCGCTGTGGATCGACCCGGCGAACAGCGATCACTTCTTTATCGGCGGGGACGGCGGCGTCTATGAGACCTGGGACGGCGGCGAGACCTGGCGGCACCGGGGCAATCTGCCGACGGTGCAGTACTACCGCGCCACGCCGGACAACGACAGCCCGTTCTACAACGTCTGCGCCGGCACACAGGACAACCTGACCCAGTGCGGCCCCAGCCGCAATACTTACACAGACGGCATCACCAACGCCGACTGGTGGTTCGTACAGTTCGGCGACGGCTTCAAGGCGCAGATCGATCCCGAAAACGCCAACATCATCTATGCCCAGTACCAGTACGGCGGACTCGCCCGTTTCGACAAGGTCACCGGCGAACGGCTGACCATCACGCCGCAGCCAGGCGCTGACGAGGACGCCTACAAGTGGAACTGGAATGCGCCGCTGATCATATCGCCGCACGACAACGAGCGGCTCTATTACGGGGCCGAGAAGCTGTTCCGATCCGACGACCGCGGAGAAAGCTGGACGGTGGTCAGTCCCGACCTGACTCGCGGCCTTGACCGCAACAAGCTCGACGTCATGGGACGGGTCTGGAGTGTCGATGCCATCGCCAAGAACGATTCGACCTCGATCTACGGCAGCCTGATCGCGGTGGACGAGAGCCCGCTGGTCGAAGGCCTGCTGTACGCCGGTACCGACGACGGCCTGATTCACGTCAGCAGCGACGGCGGCGAAAACTGGGCCACCACCGATTCCTTCAAGGGCGTGCCCGACATGTCGCTGGTCGAGGACATCATCGCCTCGCAGCACGACGCGGATACAGCCTACGCGGTGTTCGACAACCACAAGCGCGGCGATTACAAGCCCTACGTGCTGAAAACCACCAACCGCGGCAAGAGCTGGAACCTGATTTCCTCAGATCTGCCGGAGTGGGGCAGCGCGCACACCATCGCCGAGGATCACGTGGCCCCGGACCTGCTGTTCGTGGGCACGGAATTCGGCGTGTTCTTCAGCAACAACGGCGGCGGCTCCTGGCACGAATTGACCACCCTGCCGACGATTTCCGTGCGCGACCTGGAAATTCAGCGGCGCGAAGGCGACCTCGTGCTCGGCACCTTTGGGCGCGGCGTGTATATCCTCGACGACTTCTCGCCGCTGCGAACCTCCGAGGCCGACCTGGCCAAGGGTCCGGTGCTGTTCGAGCCGCGTGATTCCTGGATGTACATCGAGGATGCGCGGCGCGGCTGGGGTGAGAAGGGTGATTTCGGCACCGACCGCTTCACCGCGGAAAACCCGCCTTACGGGGCTGTTGTTTCCTACTACCTGCCGGAAAGCCTGTTGATGCTGAAGGAGCAGCGCCTTGAGGACGAGGCGAAAAAAGCCGAGGCCGGCGAAGATACGCCGTACCCGGCATGGGACCGTCTGCGCCGCGAGGACCGCGAAGAAAAACCTTCGGTCATGCTGACCATTCGTGACGTCGACGGCAACGTGGTCAACCGGGTTGCCGCGAAGACCGGCAAGGGCTTCCACCGGGTTGCCTGGAACATGCGTTACCCCGCGCCGAACCCGGTCAACCTGAAACCGGCCGGCAAACGGCTGCCGTGGGAAAGCGACCCGGCCGGCCCGATGGTGCTGCCCGGTGAATACAGCGTAACGCTGTCGAAGCGCGTCGAGGGCCGGTTTGAAGACATCACCGAAGCGCAGAGCTTCAAGCTGAAGCCCATGTTCGATGGCGGACTGGTGACCGACGACCGCGAGGGTCTGCTGGCCTTCCAGCAGAAGACCGCGGAGCTGTACCGCGCCGTCATGGGCGCATCACGCGCCGTCGACGAAATCGACAGCCGCATCGAGCACATGATGCAGGCCGTTACCGACACGCCGACTTCGACCGAAGCCCATGCTTCAGCCCTGCGCGCGCTGAAAGCGCGTCTGCAGGAGGTCCAGGTCGGGCTGAACGGCGACGCCACGGTTACATCGCGCAATGAGCCGGCGCCGATGGCGCTGACCACCCGCGTCGGCACCATCGCTTACGGCACCTGGAACACCCAGGCAGGCGTTACGGGCAACTTCAGTGATTCCTACGACGTGGCGGCCGAACAGTTCCCCGGCATCCTGGGCGAGCTGAAAGCCATCGATACCGAGCTGACCGCGATCGAGCAGGAACTGGAAGGCGAGGGCGCGCCCTGGACGCCGTCCCGTATTCCCGACTGGAAGGGTTGAGGAAAAGGGTGAGTAAAAGGGTGAGTAAAAAAGGGTCAGAGTAGCTCAGCTACTCTGACCCCGGTTTTATCCTTCGTCATCCCGGCCCCGGATAAGCACTTCGTGCTTTCCGGGGTGACGATGGCAGTTTCTCCCCACCGTCATTCGGCTACCGGCGTCCCGGTGGCTTCGTTCAGCCGCACACGCAATGCCTTGGCCCAGCTTTTGAGCATATTGCGGGCTTCAGCCGTGTTGGAAACCCGGTTGGCCCATTGCGCATAACCGCGGTCGGGCGCTTGCCGCCGGTCGCTGGCTTCCGCGATCAGGTCCCCGGTCTCGGAGTCAATGAGCTGGAGTTTCAGGGTCATGCGGCCGGCTGACCTGACGTAGGAGCGCGAATTCATTGATGAACTGAGGTCCGGTGCGTAAATGTCGAGATCGATGATGTGCGGGGCGATGCGCAGCACATCGGGACCAGCGGTATCAACGATTTCGTAACCGCCTTTTTCACCCAGTTCTGTTGCGAACACCTCGTTGAACAGTTCTGCCAGGCCCGTCTTGATGCGTTCGATATCGCTGCTACGTACCCGGTTCACGCTGCCGCGGCTCAGGTCGCGCTCCCAGTTTCGGCGAAAGGCCACCGTGGCCTCGTCAAGCATGACCTTGCTGAATTGGCTCCAGTCGGCGTCGGGGTCGGCATAGATCGCACCGCGACTGTCCTTTTCGACCAGTTGCAGGCCGTCAGCATTCAGTTCGGGCGCTTCGTCCTCTGCCATGGCAAGCAGCGGCAGGCTGGCTGCAGCAAAAACGAGACTGGTGATGATGCTTCTGTACTTCACGGTTCTTCCTCCTTGGACAAACATGGCTTTACTTACTGTGAACGAACTCTCTCGAGATCCTCGCGCAGTTCGCGGGCCCAGGCCTTGAACATGATACGAAATTCCTGGTTGTTGCTGACCGTATTGGCCCACTGCAGGTAACCGCGCCGCGGCGCTTCGCGCTCGTCAATGAATGCGGCAACCGGGTCGCCGCTATTCGAATCGAACAGTTTCAGTTTAAGTGTCATGCGTCCGACGGTCTCGGCATAGCTGCGCTGGATTCCGGGTGCGGAACGCGGATCCGGCGCGTAGACGTCGAGATCGACGATATGGGGGGCGATGCGAAGCACGTTCACACCGGGCCCCGCGGCGAGCCGGTAGCCGCCTTTTTCGACCAGTTCGTCGCTGAACGCCTTTTTCAGCATCCGGGCCATGTCGGACTGAATACGCTCCATGTCCTCGCTGCGAATCCGGTTGGTCTGGTAGCGGTTCTGGTCACGCAGCCAGTTATCGCGGAACGTGACAGTGGCCTCGTCGATCAGGACTTCCTCGTAGACAGTCCAGTCCACGCCGGGTGCGCGGTAAATTTCCTGTCGGCGTGTTTTTTCTACCAACTCCAGGCCATCCAGCGAGATCTCCGCCGATGCGTCGGCTTCCTGGCTCCACACGTCGCCGGCGGCGACAAAAACCAGGGTGAATACGACTGTAAAAAGGGTCTTCATATTTCGCTACCGTTCGTCGAATGAATGGTCTTCCTGCACATCATAGCAATAGACCGCGCCGTTTTGATTTTGCTTACAAGCCGATTTCAGGAATTGATGCCATTTACAGCCATCTACATGACTGTTGTCAGGGGCCAGGAAGGCCGAAAAATGATAGCGTTCACTGGTTATCAACACGATGGGAAGCACCATGCAAAACAAACCCCGAATTTCTCTGAAGACTCTGGCTGCCGCGTGTTTCGCGGCGGCGTTGTTCGGTTGCTCTGAAAAGGCCGAATCTCCGGCTGAGGCCACCATGGAAACTGCGTCCGATACGGTTGCCGAGGCGCCGGCCCAGGTCGCCGAAATTTCAAACCCGTTCTTCAGCGAGTGGGATACGCCCTACGGCATCCCGCCATTCGACCAGATTGCCGACGAACACTACAAGCCGGCCTTCGATAAAGGACTCGAGGCGATGCGCGCCGACATTGCGGCGATCCGCGACAACGAGGACGCGCCGACCTTCGAGAATACCGTTGAAGCATTGGAAACGGCAGGCAAGGACATCACCCGCGTGGTGAACGTTTTTGCCAATGTCAGCAATACGGACACCAACGATACGCTGCAGGAACTCGAAGTTGAATTCTGGCCGCGCCTGACCAAGGAAACCGACGCAATACTGATGGACGACACGATTTTTGCCCGGGTCAAAGCGGTTTACGATGCACGTGAAACGCTGGGCCTGGACGAAGAGGAAATGCGCCTGGTTGAGCTGACCTACCGGGACTTCGTTCGCCGAGGCGCAATGCTGGATGCCGATACCAAGGCGCGCGTCAAGGAAATCAACGCCCGTATTTCCGAGTTGAACACCGTATTCGGCCAGAATCTCCTCAAACAGACCAAGTCTTTCGAACTTCATGTCACCGACGAAGCCGAACTCAGCGGTTTGCCCAAAAGCATGATCGGTTCCGCCCGCGCCAGGGCCGAGGCGAAAGGGAAGGAAGGCTGGATCTTCGGGCTCGACCGGGGTACCTACGAAGGTTTCATGACCTTTGCGGACAACCGTGAACTGCGCAAGCAACTCAACGCGGCTTACCGGGCCCGCGGCGCCCAGGGCGACGAGCAGGACAACCGCGACGTGCTGGCCGAAACCGCCAAGCTGCGCGCCGAACGAGCGCAGTTGATGGGTTACGAGAACCACGCAGCCTTCGTTCTCGAGACCAACATGGCCAAAACGCCTGACAAGGTCGAATCGTTTCTTCAGGAGGTCTGGACTCCCGGCCTGGCGAAAGCACAGGCGGAGTTGGCCGAGATGCAGCAGATCGTCGAGGAAGAAGGCAATGACTTCATCATCGAGCAGCACGACTGGTGGTATTACGCCGAAAAGCTCCGGCAGAAGAAATATGCCCTGAACGAGGACGAGGTGAAACCGTACTTCGAACTGTCCAACGTTCGCGATGGTGCGTTCTACGTGGCCAATCAACTGTTTGGCATCACTTTCGAGCCGCTCGAGGATGTGCCGGTCTGGAACCCGGTCGTCCAGCCCTACCTGGTGAAGGATGCGGACGGATCCGAACTCGGCGTGTTCATGCTCGATTACTACGCCCGTGATTCGAAGCGGGGCGGCGCCTGGATGAGCACCTACCGCGATGCCAGCAACGTGAATGGCGAAAATATCCGCCCGATCGTGACCAACAACCTGAATATTGCGGTTCCAGCCGAGGGCGAACCCACGCTGCTGAGCTACGACCAGGTCGAAACCCTGTTCCACGAGTTTGGCCACGGGCTGCACGGCTTGCTGACCCAGGTGCGCTACTCGCGCTTCTCGGGCACCAGCGGCACACCGCGTGACTTCATCGAATTCCCGTCCCAGTTCATGGAGCACTACGCCTCCCAGCCGCAGGTGCTGGCGGTCTACGCGAAACATTCCGAAACCGGCGAGGTCATCCCGCAGCAGATGGTCGACAAGATCATTGCCGCCAGCACGCACAACCAGGGGTTCGCGACGACGGAATACATTGCCGCATCGCTGCTTGACATGAGCTGGCACACGATGACTCCGAACGAGGCGGCCGCGGTGGAAGACCCGGTGAAATTCGAGAACGAAACCCTGGCTGCCTACGGCAAACCGGGCGAAATCGAGAGCCGTTATCGGAGCCCGTACTTCTCGCACATTTTCGCGGGCGGTTACTCCTCGGGTTATTACGCCTACCTGTGGTCCGAGATCCTGGACGCCGACGGTTTCACCGCGTTCAAGGAAAGCGGTGACATTTTCAATCCCGAACTGGCCGCGCGCCTCAAGAAAAACGTCTACCAGGCCGGTGGTTCGAAAGACGCGGATGAGTTGTATCGGCTCTTCCGTGGCGAGGATCCGTCGATTGACGCCCTGCTCGAAATTCGCGGGCTTGACCAGTCCGGTCCGTAGGGTCTGATCCGGCACGCTTTAGAGCGATATGGACAATCGATCATGAAGCCGGGGCCATTGCCCCGGCTTTTTCTGTGTTGCAGTCGAAGCTGTACAGTCGCTAGTCGACTTCGATCCGGCGGATTCAGCGAATACCTCTGCACGTGGCGCCAGTACCGGTGCTCTCCATTGGAATAATCCCGCCTTTTCAGGTATACCTTGTGGTTATGGTCGCGTTTCACAGCGCGGTCATGCTGCCACAGCCATCCGGCGGCACCATCACCGGCTCCGACTGTGCAGCCATCACAATGGGCAATTCTTTTCGAGGAGTCTCAAGATGACTTTCAAGAGCATTGGCCTGGTGGTTGCGCTATTCCTGGCAACATTCGCAGGCCTCAATTCAAACGTTCATGCTTTCAATATCGATGAATCCGTCGAGGGATTCTGGTACGAAAGCAATCTCAACGCCCGCCGTGGTTGGGGCTTCCAATACCTCAGGACCAGCCCGGAGACGGGTGTTTTTTTCGTGGCCGGGTACATCTACGACGATGAAGGATTCCCCATGTGGGTGACCGGCCAGTCTACGGTGCGAGACGGTCAATTCGAAACCGATATCACCCTGCAGTTGATCGGGGGCGGTACCTTTGCACCGGAGCAGGGCGACCCCGTGGTGATCGACGACAACGTGGGTAACCTGAATATCGTCTTCAAGAGCTGCAACCGCGCCGACTTCACGTTCTCCGGTGGCGAGGGACCCAATTTCACACAGGAATTCAGCCATTTCCGGGAGGTAATCGGCGGGTCACGGGAAGACAACTGTGTCCAGCAGGAAACATTCATCGGTTGTCCGCTGGGCATTGAACCAGGAACCAAGCCCCGATCCTGCGTGCTGAGAGGCACGTACACGTCGGACCTGGTGCTCGGCAACCACGCGCTCTGGCAACTGGACGGCGTGGTCTACATCGGAACCCCGGCGGCATTTGGAGGTGGTGTCCCACAATCCGGGCCGACGCTCTTCATCGAAGCCGGAACCCGGATCGAAGGCATGGTCGGCCCGGATGCCCTGGTCATCAGCCGGGGATCGAAGATCATCGCCCAGGGCCAGGCGCATGCTCCCATCGTATTCAGCGGGCCCTACACGGCGACGCAAGGCGCAGCGCCCGGTGACTGGGGCGGGCTGGTGATCAACGGCGCGGCCGCGATCAACAACTGCGATTCGGTGAATCCGTGCGAGAACGAGGGCGAAGGGGAAACCGGGGCCTACGGCGGTGACGATAACGAAGACGACAGCGGAGTTCTGCGTTATGTCCGGATTCAGTTTGCCGGCGGCGTGATCGACGATGAGCAGGACGACGATCTGCCCGGGCTCTCGCTACTGGGCGTGGGGAGCGGAACGGTCATTGATCATGTCCAGGTGCACGGCATCCATGACGACGGTTTCAAGATGCAGGGCGGGACGGTCAATGCCAGGCATCTCGTGGCAAGCGACGTCGGCAGCGACAGCTTCGATTTCAGCGAGGGCTACACCGGTAAAATTCAGCATGCGCTGGTCTGGCAGGTCAACGACGACACCGGCAGCTCTGATCGGGGCATTGAAACGGAGAACAACGACGACCCTGACGCCCTGCCGCGCACCATGCCGACCATGGCCAACGTCACGATGGTCGGCAAGATGGGCGAGGCGGCCATCGACGTGAGCGCGGGCAGCGGCGGGCGGTTCTCGAACTTCGTGATCAGCCTGTTCGGCGACTGCATCGATATCGACGATACGGCCACGTTCGCGGCGGCAGGAACGCCCGCATCACCCAGTAACGTGCTGCTTTTCCACAATGTATTGTCGTTCTGCCACGTCGACTACGTTTACGAAGCCGGTGATCCCTGGGTGACGGAAGACTTCGTCAATGCATTCCCGGGCAATACCCGCTTGCTCAGCCCGGCGCTGGACGGATTCATTCCCCACGATTACGCAGACTACCTCGAAGACTACCCGCTGGATCCGGATTTCTACGACGACTTCTTCGAGGACGTGGACTGGATGGGCGCGTTCCGGTCGAGAGATTCGGCCTGGCACTACGGCTGGACTGAATTTCTACCGCAGGAGTAGCAAGCGCCGAGACCTTTTAACCTTGAAAACAAGAGGGTCAGAGGGTAGCCCGGCAAAAAACGGGGTCAGAGTAGCTCAGCTACTCTGACCCCGGTCTTCATACCGCCGCGTCTTGCGCCAGGTCGCCTTTTCCCCTTGTTCCCGGGGCTATAATGTGCCGGATTCGCACTTCCTTTCTCGAGGAATAACAATGGAAAATCGAACCTCTTTTCCCCGTGTCTTCTGGGTCGCCAACGGCATCGAGGTGCTGGAGCGCTTCGCCTATTACGGCATCTACTTCGGTTTCGGCATTTACATGGCCTCGCTGGGCTATACGCGCGCCCAGCTGGGCGTGGTGCAGAGTATCTTCCTGCTGCTGTCTTACGGCATCCCGGTCATATCGGGCACCTTCGCGGATAAATATGGCTTCAAGAAAGTCCTGATCGTTTCCTACCTGGCCTATTTGCCGACCATTCTGCTGCTCATTTACACCAAGTCGTTCTCCGGCATCGTGCTGACGATGCTGACCATCGGCCTTGCGGCGGGTATTTTCAAACCGCTGATCGCCGGCACGGTGCGCGCCTTGACCGACCGCAGCAACAAGACCCTGGGTTTCGGCATTTTTTACGCCATGGTCAACATCGGCGGCTCCTTCGGCCCCATCGTGCTGGGCAAACTGCGCGCGATTTCCTGGGACCTGGCTTTCATGGCGGCGGCGGCCGCCGTGGTCGTCATGCTGCTGATCACGATCTTTTTCTACGAGGAACCGGAGCGCGAATACGACGACGTTTCCCTGGGGCAGAAGTTCAAGGACATCGGCATCGCGCTCGGTGACATGAAGCTGACCACGCTGCTGGTCATCCTGGGCTTTTTCTTCTGGCTTCCGTTCTGGTGCTTCTTCAACCTCTGCGCGGTTTACGTGGACGGCAATATCGACACGGCCAGGCTGTACGAGGGTATGGCGGCCGTGCTGGGAACCGGTGTGGCCGGCTTTTTCTCCCATGTCGACGAGGGCGGAACGCGGAGAATCCTCGGAGAAACGATTTCACATACCGGCTGGATCATCATGATTTTCCAGATATTTGTTTCGCGGGCCGCCGAGAATTTCCGCGCCATCCCGACCTTCATGGTCGGCCTGCTGCTGATCGCGGTCGGTTTCGCTGTCATCGGTTATGCCAACGTCTCCGTGCCGGGCATGATTTTCCTGGGCATCATGTTTTTCGCCGTTGGTGAAATGGCGGCATCGCCGCGCATCCAGGAATACATCACGTGGATTGCACCGAAAGAAAAGGCGGGCATGTACACCGGCATGATTTTCCTGTCCGTGATGATCGGTGCGGCGCTGAGCGGCGTGACCTATACCTCGCTCTACGGTGTTTTCGAGGAGATGGGTCACCCCGAGTACGTCTGGTACGTGCTGGGCGCTCATACGGTCGCGGGCATCATCGTGCTGCAGCTGTTTTTGAAGATCGCCGGCGAACTCCAGGAGCGCGACGAATAGTGTTGATTAAAGAAAAGCTGCGGCAGGCCGTCGAACTGCTGAACGAACACGGGCTCGATTGCTGGCTGACCTTCGTGCGCGAGAGCGGCATCATGCGCGACCCCATGATGGATTTCCTGTGCGAGGCGAACATGACCTGGCACTCGGCCTTTATCGTGTTCGCCTCGGGAGAAACGCATGCGATCGTCGGCAACCTGGAAAAGAACACGCTGGACGAGATGGGGGTTTACCAGCGGGTTACCGGTTACACCGAGGGCATCGCGAAGCACCTGCACGAGGTGCTGCGCGAGCACGACCCGAAAACCATCGCGGTGAACTGGTCGGAAAACAGCGAAGTCTGCGACGGGCTGACGCACGGCATGTACCTTGTGCTGAAAAAGCACCTTGCCGGTATGGGTTTCGACGACCGCATGGTTTCATCCGAGAAACTGGTTTCCAGCCTGCGGGCGCGCAAGACAGCGGCCGAACTGGAGCGGATGAAACGGGCGGTGCGCCACACGCTGGATATCTACGACGAAATCGCGGCCTTCATCCGGCCGGGCATGACGGAAAAAGACATCGCGGCTTTCACGACGGCGCGCATCCGGGAACGCGGGCTCGCGCCCGCCTGGGATCCCGATCACTGCCCCGCGGTGTTTACCGGCCCGGACAACAAGGGGCCGCACTACCACCCGACCGATCTCGTCGCCGAGCGAGGCCACATCCTGAACATGGATTTCGGCGTGAAGGTGGATGACTACGTCTCCGACATGCAGCGCACCTTTTACCTGCTCGAAGAAGGGGAGACGAAGGCGCCGGATGATGTTCAGCGCGGCTTTGACACCATCATCGAATCAATCGAACGCGCCCGGCAAGCGCTCAAGCCGGGTGTGATTCCGCATGAAGTGGATGCCGCGGCGCGCGACTACATCGTCTCCAAAGGCTACGGCGAATTTCCGCACGGACTGGGCCACCAGGTGGGCCGCTTTGCGCACGACGGCAACGCCCTGCTGGGGCCGACCTGGGAGAAGTATGCCGGCAAGGTCTACCAACCGGTGGAAGAGGGCATGGTCTTCACCATCGAGCCGCGGCTGCGCGTACCGGGGCGCGGTGACGCCACGGTCGAGGAAATGGTGGTGGTTACGCAGAACGGCGCCGAGTTTCTCGGCCCGCCGCAAAGAGAAATTTTCCTGGTTTGATCCGGGCTGTTACGCGGGTTTCTTCAATGCAGGGCGCCTGGCCGGCGGCGGTCCAGGATCGTGGCGGGCGGGTTCATTCCTCGATCATGTCAAAGGCTTTTTGCAGCCTGTCGGCCAGGACATCGATCACGTGAATCGTGAAATCCGGCACGTGTCGCAGCAACGATTTGAAGCTGGCGTCGTCAATCAGCGCCAGCACGCAGTCCGTTTTGGCCGTGACCGTCGCGCTTCTCAGCTCCGAATTGATCAGGGACATTTCACCCACGATCTCGCCGCTTGCAGCCGTTGCCAGGACCTTGCCCTTCAGCGTGATTTCGACCTCGCCTTCCATGACCACGTACATCAACCCCCCCTCTTCACCTTCGGTCATGATGACATCCCCGGCGGAGAACCGGACCAGGTCTTCGGAATCCCTGAAAATTTCCAACAAATCCATTTCGTTTACCCCGTCGTCTCGGAGGTTGATCAGTTCATTTGCTCGGAGATGAAGCCATCGACCGTTCGCAGCCTCTGTGCGAGTGCGGCCATCGCGTGAAGAGAGAAGTCGGGCTGGGTCTTGATGAACTGCTTGAACTGATCCAGGTCCAGTTTCGCCACGACCACAGGGGTCAGCGCAACGGCGGTCAGGTTGTGCGTATCGGAATCGATGATCGCCATTTCGCCGATGATGCCGCCTGCATCCTCGCTGCCCAGGATTTTGTCCTTGATGAACAGCTGAACGCTGCCGGAGAGAATGGCGTAGATGGCCTCGGCCGGGTCATCAGCGCGAAAAATGGTTGCACCGGCATCGAATGTCTCCCGGTCATCCCAGTTTTTGAACAAGCGGTCAAAGTCCACGGCAGGCGTCCTTCAAAACAGAAATTACTTTGATGTTTCCCTGTCGAGTTTACATCAGCGGGCGGGACCTTGACGAGGCATTCGAGCCGAAGAATCTCATCGTGCGAAGGTTTCCCCGAAGAAATCGCCCTCATGCCAGCGCGGACGCTCCAGTTCATTGGCAACCCTTTTCCCGATGTCGAAGTTGATGCGCGTGAAGCGGGCGGCCGCGGCGTAGTCGATCGGCAGCGTCGTATCGTCGCTTGGCGTGTGGTAGTGCTTCTGCAGGAAGCCCTCGAAAATCGCCCGCGTATCCGTTTCCCCGTCCATCGATGTTGTGCCGGTGACCAGGAAAACTGATGGCACGCCCTGCTGCACGAAGCGGTAATGATCGCTGCGCACAAATATGTTCTGCTCGGGAAAAGGATCGGGCGTCAGCGCCACGCCGGCCTGTTCGGCGGCCAGCCGGACCGTGTCGCCCAGCGTCGAATGTTCCGCGCCAAATGCGATCACGTCGCCAAAATCATAGAGCAGCAGCGGCATGTCCAGGTTGACGACGGCGGCCATGTTGGCAGCGGGCACGGTCGGGTTGTGTGCGAAGTATTCCGAGCCCACGAGCCCTTTCTCCTCGGCGGTAACGGCCAGGAACAGCACGGAACGCCGCGGCGCTTCCTGCTGCGTGAACAGGCGCGCCGTTTCCAGCATCACCGATATGCCCGAGGCGTTATCCAGAGCCCCGTTGTTGATGGCGTCGTCGTAGTCACCGTGCAGTTCGCCCAGGTGGTCCAGGTGCGCCGTGTAGATCATGAAGTCCGCGTTCAGCAGCGGATCGGAACCGGGCAGGTAGCCCGCCACGTTGGGGCTGCTGATCGGCTCGTGCCGGCTGGCCTGGCGCATGAGAATTTCGCCGGGCAATGCAAAGGTCGGCAGGGGCTCGCCCGCTTCGTCTTTCGCCAGCAATTCGGCCAGGGAAAATTCGGCGCCATCGAACAGGATTTCAGCGGCGGGGGAGTGCAGCATGACGCCGCCCTGCATCGACGGGAAAGCGGCGAACACCTCCCCGTCCTGGTCCAGCCAGCCCATTGCGGGCGTGCCGGCCATCGATTCCACGCGCTCCCAGGCAAAGCGCTGCTCGGCCCTTGGCGTATGGATCCTGATCGCGCCGACTGCACCGCGGCCCGCCAGGTTTTTCATGATCTCGCGGCCGGATGCGAAGTGCGCGCCTTCCTCGCTGGGGAAATCCAGAGGCTGCCCTGTGAGAATAACGGCCACCTTGCCCGCCAGGTCGATTCCCTCGAAGTCGCTGTAGTCCAGCAAGGGGGCGTCGATACCGTAACCGGCGAATACCATTTCGGCCTCGACCGTCGATTCGGTGTGCGCCAGGCTTGCGCCGCGGTAGAACTCCTCGACATAGTGAAACGTCCGCGAATCGTTTTTTCGCACCAGTTTCAGCGTGACCGATTCCTGGTCCAGCCAGGCGCGGCGCAGCGGCACCGGCTGAAGATAGCTGCCGTCCGTTCCGGCCGGCTGCAATCCCATCTGGCGGAACTGGCTGGCGACGTAAGCCGCAGCGATATCGTAACCGTCCGTGCCCGGTTGCCGGCCGCGCAACAGGTCGTCGGCAAGGAAGCGGATATGTGCTTCCAGGCGTGCCTGGAGCAGCGTTTCCGGATCCTCGGCCCGGGCCGGGGTCGTGAACAAGGTCAGCAGGATGAACAGGATGAGTGCTTGCCGCATTGCCGGACTCTCCAGGGAAAAAAAGAAAGCACAATACCATGATTCGTCAGCGCTCAAACGACAGCCAGGCCAGCCGTGTTTCCATGCCGGGTCGTCAGCGTCGCGCGGCGCCGGCCTTTACAGGGCGCGGTCAAAAGAACGCGATGCTGGCTTTGCCAATGCCTCAGCCCGCGAAGGCCGCGGTGAGCTTGATCAGCGCGTAGATAACATAAAGCGCGAATATGACAGCGGCTTCCCAGCGCTGAATGCCCCGTTCGCGTATGAAAAAATACAGGACCACCGCGGTCACCGCGGCGAGGTAAGGCACTTCGAAGCGAAGCATCCCCTCATCGAAGCTCAGCGGTGCAATCACGGCTGCGGCACCGATCGGCACCAGCAAGTCAAAGACGGTGCTGCCAATCAGGTTGCCCACCGACATGCCCTGGTGGCGCTTGAGCGCCGTCGCGACCGAGATCGTCAGTTCCGGCAGGCTGCTTCCGAGCCCGATCAGCAGGATGGCGACGAGAGCGTCGCTCAGTCCCAGGGTTCGGGCAACGTTGACGGCCGATGAAACGGTCAGTTCTGCGCTGCCCACCACGATGGCCAGGCCGACGACGAGGTACAGAAGGGAACGAAAAACCGGCAAATCCGCCGCTTGTTCATTGCCGTCTTTGCCGTTTACGTCGGTCAGCAGCGCGACGAGGTAAACCGCGTAAAAAAGCAGCAGAGCGAGGCCCTCGCTAAATGTCACCTTGCCATCGTGGCCGAGCAGCGCGAGCAGCCCGACAGCAGCCAGCAGCATGCTGCCGTGCCGGTAAACGATGCCGCGCGGCAAGGTCAGGTATACCAGGAGGCCCACGAGGCCGAGGACGAGGCCGATCTGGCCGAGTGAACTGCCCAGGGCGGTACCGACGACGACGTCCGAGTAACTGCCGCCGGCCAGGTTTTTCAATCCCGCGTCGATCGCCACGGCGAGTTCGGGCAGGTCACTGCCGATGGATAGAATGACGACGCCCACGATGAACTCGGACACGCCGTAGCGATTGGCAACGGCAATCGCGCCACGGATGGTGACTTCCGTGCCAAACCAGAGGCCTGCAAGCCCGAGAAACAGAAAAGTGAAGTCCATGCGCAAGCCATGTCATTGGGTTTGAATACCCGTAACTTTACGACAAGTCGCCAACTGCTTTCAGCATCGGGAACAATGAAACCGGGGTAGCGGTTGGCGGCCGGAATTAAGCCTGGAATCAGTATCTTTTTGTATACTGGGCGTTGCGGTAACAGCCGCTAATCCTTCGCCAGATTATTCACAACTAACGCTCGAGCAGCGCATAACAAGCGAATAACCTCCCGACCGAGCAGCGGCAAGAGCCGCTTTTATGTCTTTGAATCAATTGGCCAATTGATGGAGGTTAGCGATGAAATGGAACCAATGGGTGCTTGTCTCGGCGATGCTCTGCGCCGCTCCGGCAATGGCACAGCAGCAGCAGGGATTCCTGGAGAACCCGGCCGATTTCAGCGATGAAAGCGGAATCGGCGTCGTTTCCGGGTTTCACTGCACTGCCCAGGTCATCGAAGTCAAATTCGATGAATATGACTCGATCGAGGCCGCCAGCGGCACAGGTCGTCTCGATACTGGAAATTATTGCGGCGGCAATACCGATACCGGTTTTGCCTTGCTGTGGAACTGGAACATTCTCGGCCCGGGTCAGCACACGGTGCGCGTTTTTGCCGACGGCATCGAGTTCGACAGCGCCACGGTGCTGGTGCACACCTTCGGCCAGGAGTTCGTGAGCGGCGCCACTGCCGAGACGGACATCATACTGCTCGACCAGGAAAAAGAGGTGTACATCCGCTGGCAGGAGCACAAGCAGAACTTCGGTATCGTGGGCATCGAGCCGTCAGACTTTACGCCGGAACTGCTGATGGCCGCGGTAGCGGGCGACTGGAGCGGCACCTGGTACTCGCCGGTGGGCACGGGCAGCATCAGCTTCACGTTCGTCGAGTCGGCCTGGGGCACGCCGCGAATGGAAAACTTCCAGCTCACCGGCACGGGCTGCGCGGAGGGCGGTTACAGCATGGGCGCCCCGTTTGATATCAACAGTCCGATATTTGAAATCAACATGGATGACGGTTCGTTCCTGGAAGTCGAATTGTCGGCAACCGAGAGCGTTTCGATGCTGGGCGGTGATTTTTATTTCGACAGCGGCCCGTGCCAGGAAGCCGAGGGCATGTACTACATGTTCCGCGATTAAGCCCGGTATTTCTCGGGCCCGTCGGGCGGGCATTTTCCACATTGCTCGTTTCCGGGCACGGCGTAGTCGATCTTGCGCGGGTAGGGCAGGTCCAGTTCGTCCATGATGGCGACGAACTCTTCGATCGTCTTGCCGCCGCCCAGGCGCGGGTTGCGCGTTTTTTCCTGCGCGATGCTGGAGACGAAACGCCCCTTGTAGTCGTGGCCGGGGTACACCAGGGTCTCGCCGGGCAGGGAAAACAGTTTTTCGTGCACGCTGCGGTACAGGGTTGCGGCATCGCCTGACTGGAAGTCCGTGCGTCCGCAGGCGTCGATCATCAGCACGTCGCCGCTGAACAGCATCGGTCGCGCGCCATCGTCGAGAAGATAGGCATGGTGGTGCGAGGTATGCCCGGGGGTGAACAGCGGGTGCAGCACCAGCGTGCCGACATTGAACGCTGTGCCTTCCTCGACCCCGATATCGGCGCAGTCCGGCATTTCGATTGCCGGGTAGGCCACCTTGCAGCCGGTCAGCTGGCGCAGCACGCGGGCCCCGGTCAGGTGATCGGCGTGGTGGTGGGTTTCCAGCGTGAAGGCCAGGGTGAGGTTCAACTCCTGCAGAACGTTCATGTCCCGCTGCACGGTATCCAGCACGGGATCGATCAGCACGGCTTTGCGCGAATCCGGGCAGCCCAGCAGGTAGGTATAGGTGTTGGATTCCGGTTCTATAAGTTGCTTAAAAATCATTGAGATATCGTTCCTTTCTAAGACCGGGGTCAGAGTCGTTCAGCAAGACCGGGGTCAGAGTAGCTGAGCTACTCTGACCCCATGTTTTCTGTTTTTTTCAGGCCGGCGGCCTGTAATCGTCGTAGTAGCGGTGCACCTCGTCTTCGCGGCCGAAGGTGGTCAGGATCAACGCTGCGCGGATCCACATGCCGTTGCGCATCTGGCGCCAGTACATCGCGCGCTTGTCGTTGTCGATGGCGGTGCTGACCTCGTGCCGTCGCGGCAGGGGGTGCAGGATAGCGCAGTGCGGCTTGATGATATCCATGTGCTCGGCGCCGATGTGGTAATCGGACGCGCCCGTGGTGCTGTGTCCCTGCGTGTCCCACTCGTCCTGGATGCGCGTCATGTAAATGGCGTCCGCTTCGTGCATCACCGATTCGAAGTCCTTGGTGAGGTGGTATTCGGTACCGGCCTTGTCCAGCAACTCGAGAATATCCTGGCCGATCTGCAGTTCGTCCGGTGCGACAAAATAAATCTTCACGCCGTCGAACAGGGTCAGCAGCCAGGCCAGCGAGCGCACCGTGCGGCCGCGCGCCAGGTCGCCGACGAAAACGATGTTCTTGTTGTCGATCCCGCCGGTTTTCTCGAAGCTGCGTTGCAGCGTGTAAACGTCCAGGAGCGCCTGCGTCGGGTGCTGGTCCGCACCGGAGCCGGCATTCAGAACGGGCAGTTCCCGCTTGGTCTGCGCCATCATCCAGGCCACGCGCTCGGCGAAGCCGCCGACCGGGTGACGCATGATGATCATGTCGACGTATGAACTGAACGTGCGCACCGTGTCTTCCGGGGTTTCGCCCTTGACCTCGCTCGACGTCTTGCTGTCGCGCACGTCCATCGTGTCCAGGCCGAGAATCTGGCAGGCCGCGTTGTGGGACAGGTACGTCCGGGAAGACGGTTGGGCGAAATACAGCATGGCGCGCTTGTCCGAAAGCAGCGTTTTCAGGTAGTTGGCCCCTTCGCGGCGCTTGTTGATGCGCTTGATGCGGGTCGCCAGTTCGCACAGTTCCTCGAGGTCCCTGCGGGTGAACTGCTGGGCGATCAGCGTGTGCCGTACCTTGCCGTGGAAGTAGGGCCCCTTTTCGATCACGGACAGGGCTTTGAAATCTTTCCAGGAAATATTGTCGAGTTTCTTTGTTTCGCTCATGGTGGTTCGCCTCGTGACACGATTCGGATGACTGCGAGCATACGTTATCAGACCCTGGCGGAAATCAGCCTGATCGAACTCAAGCAGCCTTCAGGCCGGCGCGGCAAAAAATCCCGGTCAAAAAATCCGGGTTACGGTCAGCGCTGTTTCAGCAGCCTGCCGTGCCGTCTGAGCACGCGCAGAAAGGCCCGCAGGGGGGAGATTTCCGGTCGCGCTTTTCCGTTTTTTCCCAGTTCCTCGATCTGGACGTAATACCAGTAGATGATGCTGAATGCCGACATGATGCGGACCGGGCCGAGCCGCTCGAGAAACGAAAGCCAGGCCGGCAGGCCGTGCAGCCGGTCTTCGTAGCGGTTCAGTTCTTCGACGCCGGAAAGCAGTTGGCGCGGTGCATCGGTGTCCACGCACATCGGCCGGCCCAGGCCGACCAAATCAGCGGCGCCTTCGCGCACCGCCTGCTCGATGACCCGGCGATTGCGAAAGCCGCCGGTCACCATCAGCGGCACCTTTACTTTTTCATGCATCGCGATCGCGAAGTCGACAAAGTAGGCTTCGCGCATCTTGGTCGAGGTCTTGACGTTCTGCGCCTGTTCCGGTTCCAGGCCTTCGATGCCGACGAGCTTGGGCTGCTCGTAGGTTCCGCCGGAAATCTCGATCAGGTCAACGCCGCCCTCTTCGAGCCACTGGGCGACCTGCAGACTGTCCTCGAATTCAAAGCCGCCTTTCTGAAAATCGGCGCTGTTGAGCTTGACCGCGACCGGAAAGTCCGGCCCGACGGCCTCGCGCACGGTCTTCAGGACGTTCAGCAGCATCCGCGCGCGGTTGCGCAGTTCGCCCCCGTAGGCGTCCGTGCGCCGGTTCGACTTCGGGCTGAGGAACTGCGACAGCAGGTAGCCGTGCGCGGAGTGGATCTGCACGCCGGTGAAGCCCGCCGCCTTGCAAGCCGCGCTGGCGATGCCGAAGCGGCGAATGATGTCGCGGATTTCCAGTTCCGTGAGTTCGATGGGTGTTCCGAACTGGCCGCCCGGGAGTTCCAGCGGTACTGCGGAAGGCGCCCGCGGTTCCGGGTTGACCCGGGCGGGCGTCTGGCGCCCGGCGTGGCTGATCTGGGCCCAGAAATGATTGCCGCCCCGCCTTGCGACACGGGCCCACGATCGCAGTGCTTCCTCGAGCAGTTCGCCGGGCTCGCCGTCGATGATCACGTTGCCGGGCTGCTCGAGGTGCTGGCGGTCGACCTGTATGTTCCCGCTGATCAGAACGCCGGCGCCGCCGTCGCTCCACAGGCCGTACAGGCGCTCCAGTTCCGGGGTGGGTTCGCCCCTCATGGTGGCCAGGCCCTCGGTCATCGCGGCCTTTACGATGCGGTTGCGGACCACCGCGCCGCAGGGCAGGGTGATCGGGTCTTCCAGCCGTGTATGCCGGTTCATTGTTCTGTTTTCTCCCGCTTCGCCCGGGTTTCCTGTTCGGCGGCATCCAGGGCCTCGAAGGCGGCCTGGCGGCTTTCGAATTCAAACACGCTCTGGATGGGGCAGCTGCGGCCGCCGGCCAGGATCGAGTCACGACCACCGCAAAACTCGGTAAAGCGACCGCTGAACGCTGCTCCGAGGCTGGTGGCCAGTTCCGTACAGCGGAAGCGCGTGATCATCAGGTAGTGTTTTCTGAACTTGCTGCTGACGCTGACCGTGGAGTCGTCGGGTGCGCCGTAGCCCGATATGTCGCTGACACGAACGCAGGCCCGGCCGTTCTGCCCCGTGATGCCGCGCAGCGCTGTGTCCAGTTCCGTGGATGGCGGCGTGGTCGAAGCCGCGCAGGCCGACAGCATGAGCGAGGCAGCGGCGGCAGGCAGCCATTTGAGGGAAATCGTGCGACCTTCCTGTTCAGGATTCACGGCCCGGTCCCAATCGGTTCGCCGCGGCCAGCAGCGGCAAGCCCTCGGCCTGGTCGACCAGGCGGTTGACCACGTAGAAGGCGAACATGGTGGTCAGCCAGCCGGCGAACGCGTCGGCGCTGCCCAGGTGTTTGCGCATGTTGATCATGATCCAGGAAAAATGCTCCCAGGTATCGAAGCAGGAACTGCAGTCCCGGCTCACACCCGTGCAGCAGCGGCGCGTGGTTTTGAAATCCGCGTTGAGCGCCTTGAAATGCGGGTTCAGGGGTTTCCCGTTGGTGCGTCGTTCGGCGTTGATCTCGTTGTCCACGCTGAGGTTGGTACAGACCTCGTAGCCCCAGGCTTCGTCGCCGAGCCTGCCGCTGGACGTGACACGGTTGAGGTAGTGCGTGGTGTACATGCTCTCCGGGTAGCGGTCGATCATGCGATCGATTTCGCGCCGCACCTCGTCGAAGCCGCGACGGTAGCCCAGTTCTCCGCCCAGCCCGGACACATCGCTGTAGTAGTTGAAAAGGACCCTGTTGCCGTTGCCGACGATTTCCTCGACCACGGCTTCGACCTCGTGGGCGTGACCCGGCGCGACGGTGTAGTAAAAAAAGGCGCGCTCATCGCCGCGGTAGTTTTCCAGCGCCCGGCTGAAGAGGTCGCGCCCCGGCTGGCCCCTCAGTTCCGCGTCGGTTTCCCGGCTGCCCCAGACCGCGACACCCATCGGCATGTCCTCGAGGCCTTCTCTCGGAATGGGGATCAGGCCGTTGGTGGCCACGTTCACGCGGAAATGCCGGTGCAGTTTCTTCAGGCGACCGGGCTCCAGCGCCGGTTCGCCGCCGACCACGGTAACGAAATTCGTGCCGCGCGCCCGCTCGGATTCGATCATGGCGTCAAAGGCCTCGTCGTCCGGGTGGTGGTCGACCTTGTCCATGTCCTCGGCGTAGTAATAGCAGCCGGTGCAGCGCAGGTTGCACTTGGTGGTCAGGTCCAGGGAGATGGGCCGAACGGCCCCGGCCGAGCGCACGAGTTCGTACATGCGCGCGTAAACCGGTTCCTTCAGGTAACTCTTCAATCGCGACATCGGGGCATACTATCCCATACCTTGGAAGACTTGTCCCGGTCGCTGCATGGACCGGAGGTTTTTTTTTGCATCCTGTGGTAATTTGGTCTCGATTACGGCCCCCGGAGAATCATGGAAATGAGCAAACAAAAGATCTTGGTATTCGCAAAACGTGCTGCCGTGCTGCTGGCGGTTGTTGCAATGGTTGCCCTGGTCGGCTGCGGCGGCACCAAGGTGTACACCGCGGACAAAACGATGGTCTACCGTGGAAGCCTGTACAACCTCGGCGCGGTACAGAAAGTTTCCACGCGCGAGGAAGCGAAGCTGGCCAACGACGAAATCGTGCAACTGGGAAACAAGGACAAGAACGCGCTGCAAGCATTCTTCAAGGAAAATTCGAAGGTGCTCGTTTCAATGATTTTTGAACTGGACCAGGAAGAAGTCGTGTATCTGCGCACGAACGTCGATTCCTACTCGGAATACAATCGCCTGAAAAAACGTTTCGAAAAAGCGACGGACGACATCGCCGACTTCATGGCCGACAAGAAAGACACCCAGCTCAAGCTCAAGTAGTTGTCCTCGCCGGTCTTTCCCGGGCGCCTCGAACTGGGGCGCCTCGATACCCCGATAGAACCGCTTGCCGGGTTGTCTGAGCGGCTGGGCAAGGACCTGCGCATCTGGCGCGACGACCTGACCGGCTGGGCGCTGGGCGGCAACAAGATTCGCAAGCTGGAGTACCTTTGCGCCGAGGCCGTGGAGCGGGGCGCCGATCACCTCGTGACCTGCGGCGGACCGCAGAGCAACCATGCCCGCGCCACCGTGTTCGCCGCCCGCCAACTGGGACTGGATGCGAGCGTTGTCGTGCGCGAACCGCCGGGCGGTTTCGACCACGATGCGGTCCCCAACGGCAACCTGTTGCTGAACCGCCTGCTGGGCGCCCATTTCGTATTCATTCCGTTCGATGAGTACCAGGCGGCGGGCGGCGTGTACGAGCCCTTCCTGGAACGCACGGCCGCAAGACTCGCTGCCGATGGCGCACGGCCCTATATCATCGGTGAAGGGGGATCATGCCCGCTGGGCTGCTGGGGTTACATCAACGCCATGCAGGAACTGTCCGCCAAAATGGGCGACACCCCGTTTGACCTGTTCTGCGCGGTCGGTTCCGGGGGCACGCTGGCCGGGCTCGAACTGGGCCGGCACTTCCTGCCCGGCGCCCGCGTGCACGGCGTGAACGTCTGTGACTCCGCGGACTATTTCCGGGACCGCGTCGGCCGCCTGCTGGGTGACTTCATGCAGGCGTTTCCGGATTGCGGCGTCCGTCACGACGGCCGGCCGCTGGATCTGCTCGACGGCTTCGTGGGGCGGGGCTACGCGATCGCCGAGGACGAGGACTTGCGGTTTTACGCCGAGTTCGCCCGCGCGACCGGCGTGCTGCTCGACCCGGTATACACCGGCAAGGCCTTTCGTGGAATGCGTCATCACCTCGCCGAACGGCCGGGTGACTTCCACGACACGATCGTTTTCCTGCATTCGGGCGGCCAGTTCGCCAGCTTTGCCTTTGCATCGCAGTACGCCCGCGCCCTTGACATGGGGTCAGAGTAGCTCAGCTACTCTGACCCCGGTTTTGGCTACTCCGGCATCGGTTCGCGCCGCCAGAAGTTCCGGACCTCGTCGTCCAGGCCCGTCATCTCCCAGCGGATCAGCGCGAGCGGCAGCCATCCGGTCGCCATCAGTTCATCGTGAAAGGCCTGCAGTTCAAAGTCATCACCGAGCTGCCGTTTCCGGTCCGCCAGCAGGCGCTGCATCTGCAGCATGCCAATGCTGTAGCCGATGCCGTAACCCGGGGGTCGTCGCAGGTAAATCTCGGCATCGACCCGGGCGACGTTGCGGTCCAGGTACGGGACCCGCGGCAGCCAGTAATCGACCGCCTGGCTGACGGTCATTCGCCGGGTCTGCAGCCACACGTCCGCAGGTACGCGGGCGGCGCGGAAGATACCGAAGATCTGGATCAGTTCGCGCACCCGCGGCAGGTCTTCGAACAGGCCCGCCTGCAGCATGGCTTCTTCCAGGTAGGTCGCCCAGCCCTCGGCGCGCGCACCGCTGAAAATCTTTCCGCGAATGGGGTGGTCGACCCGCTGCGCCATGATGTAGTCAAAACGATGGCCCGGAATGACAGCGTGCAAATGATCGGGTGACGGGTCGCGGAATTGCACTTCTTCCCAGAAATTGCGTCCGCCCGGGCGTACGATCCACGGCGCGTTCGTATCCAGTTCCCCGATGTCGCCGGGAATCGTGATGATCTGCTGTGCGGTGAGAAAGTCGCGAATCCTGCGGTCTGTTTGCTCGATGCGCTGCCGGTATTCTGCGGCGCTCGCGGCCGGTTCCAGCTCGGGCAAGGCGCGGTTGCGATGCCGTTCCAGGGCGTAAATGGCCCATAGCCGGTCCAGTTCCCTTTGCCCCAGGATCACCAGTTCGGCCGAGGTCCACGGCATCAGCTTCACGTGCTTTAGGTACCAGTCGAACGCCGCTTCGCCCACGCCCGCCGACGCGGTCCAGGCGGGGCGCATTTCCTTCAGCCAGCTGTCGAAATCCTGCACTGCGCTGCGGGCGGCCCGAATGTCATCGACCAGCTCCGGCTGCTGCTCCGCCCGCTCCATGAGATCGTCGTACCAGCCCAGCACACCCGCCGGCGGCACCGGCCGGTACGGGTGGCCGTGCCCGACGCCGTCGGCGTGACCGAGGTTGTGAATGGCCAGGTCGGCGTAGTCGGCGGCGACATCGTCGAGCTGTTTTCGCGCGGCATCGACCAGCCGGGGAATGGCCCGTATTTCGTCCCGGAACGTGTCCAGCGCCTCGCCCGAGAGCGGCAGTTCGGCAAACGTCACCCGCAGCATCCGGTCAACGTAAAAACCGGGGTCGCGCGCCCACGGCCGGCTTCGCTCGAGGGTAAAGTGATACTGGTCGAGCCGCGAGCGAACGGCCAGGTAATCCACCTGCCGGGCCCGGTCCCAGGCCGCCGCGTTCATATCGTCGATACGCGCCTGGAACTGCTGCATTTGCTGCCGCTGCCGGGCAACGGCGTCTGCGCTGAAGTCCGCTGCCTCATCCGCGGCATCGCGAAACGCCACGAACTCATTGAACAACTCGACCAGGTCCTGGTAGTCGCCGCTTCCAGCCGGAATATTCGAGGTCGGCGCCTGTGCGAAGGAAAGGGATGTGCTGAGCATGCAGAGCACCGCAGTTGACAGCATCATCGATACGATGCGCTTCAGTGAAAGTGAAAGTGTCATGTTTTACCTCGTGAGAACAGCGTTCCTGTCTGTACACCTGGAATACTAAACCAGGCGCTGTGCCTTATCCCAGGGTTGGTGACCAGGCGAAACCACGCGGCTGCCGCTCGGCTATCTCCGAACGTAAAACGGCCCGGGCGCAGCGCCCGGGCCGTTTTTTAGCGGATCGGTTTTAGGCGGCCAAACAAGGCCGCTCAAATTACCGCTCAGTCGTCGGCTGAATAACCCATCGACTCGCGACGCTCGAGCATGAACGTCCAGTAGCCCTTGTCATCTTCGAGCGCTTCTCGGAAGGCATCCCAGACGCGGCCGGTCCGGTCTTCGCCCAGGACCTCGGTCAGAACGCCGTTGACGCCCTTGCGGTCTTCGTCCATGGCGGCGAAGTTCTCGTAGTGGTCGACCACGAAGTAGTCGGCGCCCCAGTAACCGCCACTCAACATCTCGTACCAGGTGCCCATGTGCTCGTATTTGGCTTCTTTCAGGTGCGTCGTGATCTCGCTGACCACCGAGCGGAAGTCCGAATTGTCATCGACACGGAAGTTGTGCAGCTTGACGACGTTACTGCCCTCGATGTCACCGCTCCAGGCCGACAGCCGCTCGGCATACTGGGTTTCCCAGGATGACATGTGGTCAAAGACGCCTTCCCGGATGCCTTCTTTTTGCCAGCATTCGGAGCTGACGTCGTCATCCTCGTCGAGCTCGCCCCACATGTTGAACGACGAGACGATATGGTAGCCCGTCCGGTCACCGTCCACCGCGTGCCAGACGCTGTAGGATTCGTCGTAGTCGTTTTCAGCCAGGCAGGCTGAGTAGGCTTCCATGCCGGCGCGGAACGCCATTCCATGGCCCATCTTCACTTTGACATGGTGAATTGCCAGTTTCAGGCTTTCATCCGAGTCGTGGTCGTCTGCCGCAAGCGGGGCAGCAGCGCTCAAAGCAATAGTTATAGCCAGAACAATAGCTGTCTTTCTCATTGCGTGGTCTCTCCTTTGCGTGTAGGGCCCCATGCGCCTGTTTTTTGGTCTTTGGGGCAGTTTTGTGCGCCGACATCCTCCAACAGATCAGGAATAAAAGCAAATAAAAACAGCTTTTTCGGGATCAGAGGGCTCCCAGTTCCGCGGCCGAATACCCGGCGATCCCGAGTGTTCCCGGTGTGCGCAAGGCCTCGCCGGCATAGTCGCGATTCATCAGCACGGAGGTGAGCTGGATCACGGCGTCCATGGAAGGCGTAGCAACATCGACCTGTTTTGCGAGCCCGGACATGAACACCAGCCCGTAGCCGACGTCCTCGTTCAGGTAACGGTGATCGAGCTGCGGTTGGGCGCCGATGCCGAGAAAGCCCGGCGCCTGGCGATAGGCGGCACCGTAGTTGTCTTCGAGCATGTAGCCCTGGCGCATTCCCATTTGCGGATCCGGAAATATGGTCAACCCCAGCTTCGCGCCAATGGCGATCCGTTCCCGGTCCAGGGCTTCGATCAGGCGACCGGTCGAGTCACTGACGCCTTCTTCGTAAAACAGGAAGTCTCCGCCGGTGCCTTCGATGCGGGCCGCATTGGCAAGCGTGACCGCGGGGTGAATGACCGGGTTGGCGTTTTGCAGGCTGGTTTGCAGAACGCTCTGCGCCGCTTCCATGCCCGGGTAGACATCGGAGATGAGTTGCAGGATGTCGGGAGTATGCTTGCCGGGCAAAGCGGCCAACAGGTTGCCTGCCTTGAGCTTCAGGAAAACCCGTATATGACCGGGCCGGGCCAGGCGAACGGCGTAGTGCAGCGTGGAGGTCTCCGCAACCCGGACCGAATCGTTCTCGAGCGCCAGGCCAGCAGCCCGTTTGAAGGCCAGCGCGCCGCCGCAGGAACTGGGGCTGACGATGACGGTCTGGCCGGGCTGCAGCTTTCCGGCGACGGCCCGGCCGAAGGGTTCCGTGCTGTAAGCAGGGCCGACCACGTAGATCAGCTCCGCCCCGTTCAGCGCCTCGTCGATCTCGTGGCCCGCGTACGCGACGTTTGCCGAACCCGAGATATCGCCTTCTGCGGTAATCAGCTGCTTCGCGCCGATGGCTTCGATGTTCTCGGGAAACTGTGGAAAGTCGAAAAGCCTGACCTCGTGCCCGTGAAATGCGCAATC
>JAZBPJ010000206.1:0-2717 GCA_036351575.1 Lysobacterales bacterium
GCCGGGCCCGCAGGACGGTCGGCTGCCGATGATCCTGCAGGTCATGCGCCGCTGCAAATCCACGATAGGCGAGGATACCGCGCTGTACGGCCTGGTGACCGGGCCGTTCACGCTGGCTTCGCATCTGCGCGGCACGGAACTCTTCATGGACATGATGATGGACCCGGACCCGGTGACGGCGTTGATGGATTTCTGCACCGATGTTTGTATCCGTATGTCCGAACTGTATATCGATGCGGGAATGGACGTAATCGCGGTTGTCGATCCGATGGTTTCCCAGATCGGTCCCGGTCACTTCGCACAGTTCTGCAAGTCGCCGATGGAACGCATCTTTGCGCAAATCAGGCAACAGGGCGCTTTCTCTGCCTCGTTTGTATGCGGAAACGCCACGCGCAACGTCGAGGGCCTGTGCGCTACCGGCCCGGACTGCCTGTCCATCGACGAAAACATCGATATCGTGGCGGCGAAAGAGATCACCGACCGCTTTGGTATCGCTATCGCGGGAAACATTCCGCTGACCACGACCATGCTGCTCGGCACCCAGATGGATAACATGAAGCACGTCGTGGACCGTCTCGCCGAGATCGACCATGAAAATTTCATCATGTCACCGGGCTGCGACATGCCTTACGACACACCGCCTGAAAACGTCATCGGGATCGCAGAAGCGCTGCGGGATCCGGGCTCTGCCAGCGACCTCGTTGCCGGGTACTGCTCCGACACCTTCGACATGGCAGTGGAATTGCCCGATTACGCGAACCTGGATCGTCCGCTTGTCGAGGTATTCACGCTGGATTCGGCCTCTTGTGCCGCCTGCACCTACATGCTGAGTGCCGCACAAAGGGGCGTGGATGAGTTCGGTGGCGATGTGGACATGGTCGAATACAAATTCACCGAGCGTGAAAACATCGCCCGGGCAAAAAAGCTGGGCGTAACGAAGTTGCCGGCCATCTACATCAACGGTGTTCTCAAGTTCTCATCCATCATTCCAAGCAACGATGAGCTCGTGGACACCATCAAGGCCTCGATGAACTGACGCCAGGTTTTTGTCACCGACCGGGTTCGACCGATGAGCAGACTGTACCTGATTACCGGATTCCTGGGCAGCGGAAAGACCACGCTGCTCGACAACCTGCTTTCGGAACTCCTGCCCGAAATGCGCATCGCGGTCATCCAGAATGAATTTGCCTCAACGAGTATCGACGGCAGGGAATTGCTGCGGCGGCATGAGGGGCTGACGCTGCTCGAGATCAATAACGGTTCGGTATTCTGCGTCTGCCAACTGGCCAATTTTGAACGTGCGCTAGTGGAATGCCTGGACCGTTACGATCCCGAAGCTGTTTTTCTCGAGGCATCCGGTCTCGCCGATCCGATCAGCGTGATCGATCTTCTCGACAGCGAGGCTTTGCGGGGCCGAATTGGCCTCGACCAGGTCATCTGCCTGGTCGACGCACCGAACTTCGCTCGGGGCATGAGTGAACTCGAGCGCGTCAAGCATCAATTGATGGTGGCTGACCGCGTTGTCATCAATAAAACCGATCTATTCGAAGGCGATGTCGATGACGTCAGGAACACGATCACTGCACTCAATCCATTCGCCAGGTTCGACGTGACGTCCTACGCGAAAATTCCGTGGCAAGTGATCGTTGAATCGCAGCCGGGCGAAAATAAAGCAGCCGAACGGTTCAGGGGCAGTAAATCCAGGGGAAGGCCCGATACGGCAGCCTGCGTGATTCGGACACAACTGAAGCTGGACGAAGCGGGCGTAGAAAGATTCCTGCGCTCGTTGCAAGCGGATTGCCCTCGCGTGAAAGGGTATATCAATCTCGAGGATGGCCGTACCGTATCCGTGCAAAGCGTTTACGAGGCAATTGACATAGTGGAGTTGGAGGGCTACCGGGGACCGACAGAGGTGATTGCCTTTGGCGAGGGCCTGACCGCCGGAAGGATCCGCCAATTGTATGAACAGTCTGTAAGCAAAGCCTAATCCTCGATCACGTAGGTGAATTTGTTCTGCACGCCCGGCACCTCGACTGGCTGCCCGTCAATCACGCGGGGCTTGTACTTGAACTTCAGGGCAGCCTGCAGAGAGGGTTGATGGAACATCGAACTGGTGCACTGGTCCTCGATAACGAACGGGTCGCGAATCGTGCCCTGGCGGGTCACCGTGTACTGCACCACGCAATACCCTTCGATACCGCGCGACAGGGCGCGCTGCGGATAGATCGGCGCCACCTTGACGATCGGCAGGTAATCGCCCCCGCCGATTCCCAGGCTGAAACCCGCGCCGCTGATCTCGATATCGGTTGCAGTCGGCGTGGCCGGAACGGCAATCGTCTGGGCGGTCGGGCTGAGGCTGTCTAACTGCGGCGTCGACGGCAGCGGCGGCGGTGATAGGGGTGTTGGCGGTTTTTCCGGTTTGAGTTCGCGGCGGCGGATGACCTCATCGCGCTTGAGCCGGATGAAATCCACCAGGCTGGTGCTGCCTGTCTTGTCCAGCTGATGCTCGGTGGTCTCGATCATGTAGGGCATCATCCAGAACAGCGCCATGGTAATGGCCAGGCCGAGCGCAAGGCCCCCGATCAGCCGAAAAACGCTGCCGAATACCCCGGTGTGGAGGGTCTGAGAAACTGTAGCTGTCATGCTTTGCCTCCCCGGCATTTACAAGCTGCCATCTACCTATAATTTGACCCGGATCGCTCGCCGGCGTTCCATCC